>NZ_JAZDVY010000004.1:0-369244 GCF_036350695.1 Tenacibaculum sp. FZY0031 | reverse complement strand
GCTTACCGCTGCTCCGTTTGCGGGTGCAAATATAGATACCTTTTTCTTTACAACAATGACTTTTTTTATCTTTTTTTAAAACTATTTTTTAACCCGCTATAATCTAACTCTTTATATCTGAAAGTTTTTTCTAACCAATCAAAACAATACCTACTCTTGTGCTCTAAACACCCGCTTTAAATACTATCATTAACACAGAAGTGACTTATATATACTATATATATATGGTAGCAAATTGCGTTAGAATTCAATGAAAACAGCCTGTATTCTTCATTTTCCTTATACAAAATAGGTACCTTTCTATTAATATTCAAGCAAAGTTTTTTGACATAAACTATGATTCCTTTTCATTTGTGATACTAAGAGTCCCATTTTTGAAATCCTATTTATTTATTCAGTTAAGTATTTTCCTGAAATCATCATCAATACATATTGGGTTTCCTCAATTCCTATTGATAGCCTTTAGAGTAGTAGTATAATATCTCCTATGTATGTACGATAAATAAATATATTGTTTTTTTACTTGGCCTAAACAACATCACTAAGAAAATGGCGATACCCTTTCAACTAACTCTGTAAGCTCATTTTATAGTTTATAAGTAAAAATTATTTTTTCCTTTTGAAAAGCAGCAGCCTTCTTTCAATTTGTATTTTTAAGCTTATTTCTCTAGTTTTTATCTTTTATCATTTGCCCCATGAGATAAAAACTACTCTCAGCTTCTAAACTAGAATACTGACAAGTCTTTTTCTATATTCTCTTGAATTTAAAATAATGGAACTTATTTTAGACGGGACAGTATTTAGAATTTGGTTTCTTAACTTTTCGTCTTTAAGTTCTCTTTCTAATCACTTAATCTTTTGGGCAGGTGTTTCTTTTGATTTTGGCATGGTATGGATTGATGGTTTATTCCAGTCTAAGTTACCATGTTTTCGTAACCAAACCAAAACTGTACTCCTACCTTGAATACCATAAGATTTCTGAGCTTGTTTATACGTTAGCTCTCCTTTTTATACTTGAGATACAACTGCTAATTTAAAGCCTAAAGTGTAATCTCGCTGTGTTCGCTTTTCTCTTGATTCTTCTGATAAAGTCATAAATAAGTCTAATTTGTGTCAACTTATTTTAGGACGGGACAGTAGCATAAAAAAAGCCTTCCAATATTGGAAGGCTTTTTTTATGCTTTGTTTTTTATTTTAAGATGGTTCTTCCCCATCTAATAATGGTATATTTTGTGGTACGAAATCTTTCCCGTGCACGTATTCACCAATTTCATTTGTTTTACTGTAATCGTAAGCCCATCTGTGAACCTCCGGAATTGCTCCTGGCCAGTTTCCGTGAATGTGCTCAACTGGGGTAGTCCACTCTAGTGTATTTGCATTCCATGGGTTTTGTGAAGCTTTTTGACCTCTATACATAGAGATAAAGAAGTTTGCAATAAAGATTAACTGAGCTGCTCCTCCAATGATTGCCATGATAGTCATGAACACGTTAATATCTGCTAAGTCATCAAACATTGGGAAGTTTGTGTTGGTATAGTAACGGCGTGGTAAACCAGCTAATCCGATAAAGTGCATTGGAAAGAATACTCCGTAAGCACTGATAATTGTTAACCAGAAATGCCAGTATCCTAATGTTTTGTTCATCATTCTACCATACATTTTTGGGAACCAGTGATACACACCAGCAAACATTCCTAATAAGGCAGATACTCCCATTACTAAGTGGAAGTGTGCCACTACGAAATATGTATCGTGTACATTAATATCTAAAGCTGAATCTCCTAATACTAATCCTGTTAAACCTCCTGTTACGAACGTAGAAACTAATCCGATTGAGAACATCATTGCTGGGTTTAACTGTAAGTTACCTTTCCATAAGGTAGTTACGTAGTTAAACGCTTTTACCGCCGAAGGAATTGCAATTAATACTGTTGTAAAAGTAAATACAGAACCTAAGAATGGGTTCATTCCTGATACGAACATGTGGTGACCCCATACAATCGTAGATAAGAATGCAATTGCCATGATAGATCCAACCATTGCACGATATCCGAAAATTGGCTTACGCGCATTTGTTGAAATTACTTCTGAACTAATTCCTAATGCAGGTAATAAAATAATATATACTTCTGGGTGACCTAAGAACCAGAATAAGTGTTCAAATAATACTGGTGATCCTCCTTGGTAGTGCAATACTTCACCAGAAATAAAGATGTCTGATAAATAGAATGAAGTACCAAAGCTTCTATCGAAGATTAATAACAATGCTGCTGATAATAATACTGGGAATGAGATTACACCGATAATTGCTGTAATAAAGAATGCCCACATAGTTAAAGGCAATCTTGTCATTTTCATTCCTTTTGTACGTAAGTTTAATACAGTAACAATATAGTTTAACGACCCAATTAATGATGAAGCAATAAATATTGCCATAGACACTAACCATAAGGTCATACCTGTACCTGAACCTGGAATTGCTTGTGGTAAGGCAGATAATGGAGGATAAATTGTCCATCCTGCTGATGCTGGTCCCGCTTCTACGAATAATGAGATAATCATTATTACTGATGATAGGAAGAATAACCAGTATGATACCATGTTTAAGAATCCAGAAGCCATATCACGAGCTCCAATTTGTAACGGAATTAATAGGTTAGAGAATGTACCACTTAAACCTGCCGTTAATACAAAGAATACCATGATTGTACCGTGAATTGTAACTAAGGCTAAGTACATATCTGGGTTCATAATTCCATCTGTTTGATGGCTTCCTAAGAATGCTTCAACAATTGAAAAAGATGTATCTGGCCATGCAATTTGTAAACGAAATAACATAGACATGAAACCTCCTATGATACCCATAAATATACCTGTAACAAGGAACTGCTTTGAGATCATTTTATGATCTTGGCTAAAGATGTATTTAGTTACAAATGTTTCTTTGTGATGATGATCTGACATAATCTATATATACTTTAAAAAAATATCTTATTTAATAACTTGAGCTAATGTTTTTTGTTCTGATAACCACTTGTCGTATTCATTTTGATCAACTACAGTGATTTTCATTTGCATATTGTAGTGAGATGCTCCACAAATTTTATTACATAATAATAAGTAATCAAATTCATATGGGTCTTCTCCTTTTGCTCTTCTAATCTTGTTAATTCCTTCTACTTTTGCTTTTACTTCTTCATTGTCACGCATTTCAGCAGTCGTGTATTTTGGCGTAAATGCAAATTGAGTAACCATACCTGGAACACAGTTCATTTGAGCTCTAAAGTGTGGCATATAAGCAGAGTGCAATACATCTTGTGAACGGAATTTGAATAATACTTTCTTTCCTTTTGGTAAGTATAATTCTGTTACTTGCTTATCATCTTGTGCACTTGGGTCTGACATATCAACCCCCATAGTGTTGATACCTTTAATAAAGTTTACATTCCCTAAACCTAATTGGTTGTCTTCCCCTGCATAACGTGCATCCCAACGGAATTGTTGAGAGTATACTTCAATTACGATAGGGTTTTCATCGTCGCCAACATACATAATGTTGTTCCAAGCCCATAAACCGTATCCAATTAATAATACAATTGTTACCGCTGGAATTGTCGTCCAAATTAATTCTAATTTATGGCTATCCGCATAAAATAATGCTTTGTTGTTTTTATTTCCTCTGTACTTGTAAGTAAAGAAGAAAATTAAAAACTGCATTCCAAACTGAACGATTCCTATTAACCAAAAAGTAATGTTG
This sequence comes from Tenacibaculum sp. FZY0031, assembly GCF_036350695.1. NCBI lineage: Bacteria > Pseudomonadati > Bacteroidota > Flavobacteriia > Flavobacteriales > Flavobacteriaceae > Tenacibaculum > Tenacibaculum sp. FZY0031. The sequence goes on along the minus strand of NZ_JAZDVY010000004.1, from coordinate 365,487 downwards.
AAAAGGTTATCATCATGCTCTCCTTCAAAAGAAGCAGCTTCTGGTAACATGATTACATTCATGGCAATTAAGCAGTAAATCATCATTGCATAAAGGAATGCTAAGAAACCTAAAGCGTATTTACCTTGTTTTTCGTTGTCTTTATCTGTAGCAATTACAGAACGGAAATTCATTATACGAGTAATTTGCCAAAAACTTACTCCAATTGCAACTGCTATGAAAATATAAAATAAAGCGAGCATATTATCTAAACTATTTGTTTATTAATTCTTTTTATTAATGATGATTACTATCTTCTCCTCTGTGTTCGATATTATAGTAATGATAGGTTTCACTCTCGTGTAAATACGGGTTACCTTTTGGTACTGGATTTGCTTTTGCAAACGCACTGAAAGTAGCGAAGATAAATAATCCTGTAAAGAATAATAGTCCACTAATTTCACCTACTCCGAATCCCCATTGACCACCAACTGTTCCTGGCATAACCATTACAAACAAATCGATATAGTGACCAGCTAAAATTACTACACCTCCTAAGATTACAAACCAAGGCATGCTCTTAAAGTCACTGTTTATTAACAATAACACAGGGAAGATAAAGTTCATTCCAACCATTGCTAAAAATGGCACTTTATATTCGTTAAAACGCAATAAGAAATACGTAGTTTCTTCTGGCATATCTGCATACCATATTAACATGAACTGAGCAAACCATAAATACGTCCAGAATACAGAGAAACCAAACATAAATTTCGCTAAGTCGTGAATATGACTATCATTTACCAATGGTAAAACTCCTTTTGAACGTAGGTAAATAGTTACCATTGCGATTACTGTTAGTGCTGATACTAAGAAAGTAGCTAATACGTACCACCCAAATAATGTAGAGAACCAGTGTGGATCTATCGTCATGATCCAGTCCCAAGACATCATACTTTCAGTAATCATAAAGAAGAATAAGAAAATTACAGAAATATTATAGTTCTTCTTGTGTAATTTTAAATCTCCATTATCTTGTTTAATAGAGTTTCTTCTAATAATAAAAGTATAAGCATTCCATACTACTAAATAGAAAATACTTCTGATTAACCAACCTGGAGTATTTAAATACCATTTTTTACCATCTATGATGGAATCGTAGTTTGGACTCGTTGGATCAGTTACTCCCTCTCCCATCCAAGTAAATAGGTGATTCATGTGCATTGCTGTTACTATTAAGAATACCAACATAGCAAGACTTACATAGTGTAAGTTTGTTGTGATGGCCTCCATAACTCTAAATAACACAACAGACCATCCAGACTGTGCCACTCTTTGAGAAGCATAAAATGCTAGTACTAATAAGGTGATCCCTAAAGAGAATAATAAAGCAACATATAAGGCAGACCAAGGTCTATTTTGCATTTGATGCAAAGCGTGTTCTGCATGAGCAGCTCCATGATCTTCACCGTGAGCAGCTACTTCAGCGTGCGCTTCAGTTGTAGTTTCTGTATGAGCTTTATCCGCTACGTGTACAGCTGAACTATCTTGCGCTTGTGTGTTTTCTGTAGCTTCTTTTGAGTGTTCTTGCTCAGCATTGTGTGCTACTTCTTCAGTATGTGCAGCAGTACTATCTGCAACATGCGCTTCAGTTGTTGTATCTTCTTTGTGATTTTCAACTTCAACATGCTTTTCAACTTTAGCTTCACCTGCATGCTCCTCCTCAGTATGAGTTGTTGCTGCCTCATGACCACCTCCATGGTGTGCATCTTGTTTTGCTAAAATTTCCTTTGCTTCTTCTAATGTTTTAGGTGCTGAAAAGAAACTATAACCTGTTCCTAAAAGTCCTACAGCCATTAAAACAATAGCAAGCATTTTTAATTTTCCTGAAAACTGGTACATATCTTAACTATCTATTATAGACTTATTTTAATTCGCTTCTTAATTTTTCTACGTATTGTACAACTTGCCAACGCTCGTTGTACCTTAACTGTGATGCATGAGATCCCATTAAGTTTTTACCATACATAATTACATGATAAATATTTCCTGGAGTTAACTCTCTATCTGCGTAATTTGGGATACCGTTGAATTTATCTCTTTGAGATAATACTCCGTTACCATCACCTTTTGTTCCGTGACAAGAAGCACAGTAAATTCCGTATAGCTCTTTACCTTTTTCTAAGTTTGCCTCAGTTGTTGGTAGTGGATTTTTTAATTCAGCTTTTGCTTTTTCATACCCTTCATTAGTATCGGGAATGTCATAAGCTACTACACCGTTTCTATTTACAGTACCTGCAACAGGTAACTTGTTAACCATGTTTCCGTTTAAACCATCTGCACCATTTACATCATATGGTACAGAGACATACATATCGGGCATGTATTGTACTTGTGGTTTGCGTTTATCGTTACAAGAACTTAAGCTTGTTGCTACTACAGCTAAAGCGATAATTATTTTAAAACTCTTCATATCTCTTTATTAGTGCGTTTCTACTACGTTAATTTCTACAGCTCCTGTTGTTTCTAACAATGACACTAACTCTTCTTCATTTCCTTCAACAGGAATTTCCATTAAAAAGTGATCATCTGTAGTTCTTGGATCAGGATTTTCAGCTTCTTTAAATGGCCAAATCTTACTTCTCATGTAAAAAGTAATTACCATTAAGTGTGCTGCAAAAAACACTGTTAATTCGAATAAAATCGGAACGAAAGCTGGCATATTAGTAGCCCATGAAAAGTTTGGCTTTCCTCCAATATCTTGAGGCCAATCAGCAATCATAGTATACCATGTTAACCAAACTGCTACTGATAAACCTGTAATACCGTATAAAAAAGCAGTAATTGCTAAACGTGTTGGTGCTAAGCCCATTGCTTTGTCTAACCCATGAACTGGGAAAGGACAAAATACTTCTTCAATATGATGATTTTCTGCTTTTACTTTCTTAACGGCATCCATTAAGATATCATCATCATTATATAATGCGTGAATTACTTTATTAGTGCTCATTGTTCTCTTCTCTTGATTTTTTAAAATTCTCACCTGATGATTTCAAAATAGTCTTAATCTCTGCTGTAGGGATTACTGGGAAAGTTCTTGCATATAATAAGAATAATACAAAGAAGAATCCGATAGTTCCTATAAAGATACCTACGTCTACAAACGTTGGTTCAAAACGCCACCATGTAGATGGTAACTGTCCTTTACTTAATACAATTGCAATGATATCAAAACGCTCAAACCACATACCAATATTAATTACTATCGAGATTATAAAAGACCAGATAAAACTTCTTCTAATCTTTTTGATCCATAATAACTGTGGTGTGAAAATGTTACAAATTAATAACGACCAGAATGCCCATCCATAAGCTCCTGCTTCTGCACCGAATGATAAGTATGTGTAGTTTTCGTAAGGAGAACCTGTATACCATGCGATGAAAAATTCTGTTGCATACGCTACAGCTACGATACCTCCTGTTAAGATGATTACGATGTTCATATACTCAACGTGTAAACGTGTAATATATGCTTCCATATTTGTAACCTTACGCATGATACCTAATAAGGTTTGTACCATGGCAAATCCTGAGAAAATTGCTCCTGCTACGAAATAAGGAGGGAAAATTGTTGAGTGCCATCCTGGGTTGATAGAAGTTGCGAAGTCCATCGATACAATTGTGTGTACAGAAAGTACTAATGGTGTTGCTAAACCTGCTAACACTAACGACACTTCTTCAAAACGTTGCCAGTCTTTTGCTCTACCTGACCATCCGAAAGATAATAATGCATAAATTTTCTTTTGGAAAGGTTTAACAGCTCTATCACGAATCGTTGCAAAATCAGGTAATAAACCAGTCCACCAGAAAACTAATGATACCGATAAATAGGTAGAAATTGCGAATACATCCCATAATAACGGAGAGTTAAAGTTAACCCATAATGATCCGAATTGGTTAGGAATTGGTAATACCCAGTATCCGTTCCATGGACGTCCCATGTGGATAATTGGGAATAATCCTGCTTGGAATACCGCAAAGATTGTCATCGCTTCTGCAGAACGGTTAATTGCCATTCTCCATTTTTGACGGAATAATAATAGTACAGCAGAAATAAGTGTACCAGCGTGACCGATACCTACCCACCATACGAAGTTGGTAATATCCCATGCCCAACCGATGTTTTTACTTAATCCCCAAACACCAATACCTGTTCCTACGGTGTAGAAGATACATCCAAATCCCCATAACATTGCTGCTAAAGAGATATAGAATGCTATATACCAATTTTTGTTTGCTTTCCCTTCAATAGGTCTAGCAATATCTTCAGTAATATCATGGTAACTCTTGTTACCAAGTATTAAAGGTTCTCTATAAGATGATTCGTAATGAGACGACATAAATCTATATACTTATTAATTTTACTATTAAGCTTCGTTTGTATTTCTTACTTTCACTTGATACACTACGTTTGGTTTTGTACCAATATAATCTAACACGTGGAAAGCTCTTTTATCTTCTTTTAACGCTGTAACTGTATCTTCTGAGTTGTTTATATCTCCAAATACCATAGCTCCAGTTGAACAAGCAGATGAACATGCTGTTTCAAACTCATCTTTATTAACAGCTCTACCTTCTTTCTTAGCTTTTAAGATAGTAGCTTGCGTCATTTGGATACACATAGAACATTTTTCCATAACTCCACGAGAACGAACAACTACATCTGGATTTAACACCATTTTTCCGTATTCATTGTTCATATTGAAGTCAAACTCATTGTTTTCAGCATAGTTAAACCAGTTGAAACGACGAACTCTATATGGACAGTTGTTTGCACAGTAACGAGTACCTACACAACGGTTATATGCCATTTGGTTTTGACCTTGACGACCGTGTGATGTTGCTGCTACCGGACATACTGTTTCACATGGTGCGTGATTACAGTGCTGACACATCATAGGTTGGAAAGCAACCTGTGGGTTTTCAGCAGGATTTTCTAAAGCATCAAATAAATCTCCTTTGCTTAACTCTAATACTTTTTCAGTATAACGTCTTTCAACTTCTTGGTTAGCTATGTTTGGATTTTGAGCTTTAAACTCTTCCATCGTCATTTTAGCATCGTGTTGCTTATCTTCTACAGTAGAAGAGTAGTAACGGTCAATACGTAACCAAGCCATATCTCTACCAACTCTCATTTCGTCTTTACCAACAACTGGAACGTTGTTTTCTGCGTGACATGCAATAACACATGCTCCACAACCTGTACAAGATGTTAAATCGATAGATAAGTTAAAGTGGTGTCCTAAACTTCTATCATGCTCATCCCATAAGTCGATTTTACTTCCTTCAACTTCTTGATGATCATAAGAAACCATAAATGGTTTATTCCAAGTATGCTTAGGATCTAATTTTTTATCGTTTACTTCTTTTAATGAAGCTTCTCTCAAAATATCGTGACGACCAGCTAGAGTACTTTGTACTTGCATACAAGCAAACTTGTGCCATCCTGAAGCTTTTTCTATAGAAACATTGTATTGTACATTGTTTCCGTTTTGGTAGAAAGGATAGGCATTAATACCTACTTGCATTTCTGACTTTAACCCTTGAGTTCTACCATACCCTAATGCTAAACCAACTGACCCTTTTGCTTGACCTGGTTGGATGATTACTGGAATTTTGTTTATTGTAACTCCATTAACTGTTACATTCGCATAATTACCATCAATAGCACCGTTATCTTTTACCGGGTTTTCAAAACCTAATTCTTTCGCATCTGCCATAGAAACGGTTAAGTAGTTATCCCAAGAAGCACGTGTAATTGGATCTGGTAATTCTTGTAACCATGGGTTGTTTGCTTGTTTACCGTCTCCTAAAGCTGTTGATGAATATAAGTTTAATTCGAATCCTGAAGCATTGTTAGCGTTTCTTACTAATTGTACTGCTGCTGCATTTACATCTGCTGTAGATTCAAAAGCCATTTCTTCTTCTACAGTAACATTTTCAGCTTTAAAGAATCCATCATGTAAAGCTTGATTCCATGAAGCTCCTCCTAATACATTAGTACTCCAAAACTCTTTTAAAGTGTCATAGTAGTTTACTGTACTTCCAGACCACTTTAATAACACATCTTGAACCTGACGTGTATTAAATAATGGTTGTATAGTTGGTTGCATTAAACTATAAACACCTTGTTTTGCCATAACATCTCCCCAACTTTCTAAGTTATGAGGTGCTGGCAATGTATATTGTGTAGCATTAGCTGTAGCATCATCTTGAGTAGATAAAGCAACAGATAACTTTAAGTTTTTAATTCCTTCTGCTAAATCAGCTGCATTTGACAATGAGTATAAAGGATTTACATTATAAGTAATTAAACCTTTTACTTTTCCTCCTTTAACGTCTGCTACTAATTGAGCCACTTGAGTATCGTTACCTTGGCGTTTTAAGTTCACTGCCTTCGTATCGATTACTTCACTATTTAACGCGTTGTTAATTGCTAAGGCAATTAATTGAGCATTTTTATCATTTAAACCAGTAACAACAACTCCTTTTGAACCTGCTTTTTTAAGGTCTTTAGCTAATTGCTTTACCTCTGCATCAAAAGCTGTTGCTTTTGAAGGAAGATTACTTCCTGTTACTTCGTTGTATAAGTTTATTAAAGCGAAAACCTGTTCAGAAGGCTTAGCAACTATTCTTTTATCAGCATTTGCTCCTGCTAAAGACATGTTACTTTCTATTTGAACATGGTAAGACATTTTACCAGTTTCTACTCTACGACCATCTGCATACGATTTTTCATATCCACCTTGCCAATCTCCTAAGAAATCTGCTCCAATAGATGCGATTACTGCTGCCTTGCTAAAATCGTAATCTGGTAATGCTCTTTTACCATACATAGCTTCAAAAGCATCTGCAGCTGCACTTTCAGAAATCGCATCATACACTACATGCTTAACATTTGGATAAGCTGTAATAAAATCTGCAATTACTTTTTCAGTAGAAGGACTCGCTAAAGTTCCTGTTAATAACACTACTGGTTCATTAGCATCTTTTAATTCGTTTAATTTTGCTATAATTTCTTTATCTGCATATTCCCAAGAAATTTGAGTTCCTCCTTCTCTAGGTTCTTTTAAACGTAATTTCTCATCGTATAATGATAAAACTGATGCTTGAGTACGTGCGCTAGTAACTCCTCCTGCCTCTTTATTTGGCATGATTTGAATTGGACGCCCTTCGCGTGTTTTTACTAATACGTTTGCAAAATCAAAACCATCTGCAATTGTAGTTGCGTACCAATCAGCAACACCTACTACGATATCATTAGGTTGCACTACATAAGGAATTGATTTTCTTACTGGACCTTCACAAGCTGCTAAAGAAGCTGCTGCTGTGGTAAATCCAACATATTTCAAGAAATCTCTACGTGAAGTTGATGATGTTTCTAAGGTTTCTTTGTCGCCTAAAAATTCATCTGTAGGAATATCTTGTACAAACTCATTATTACGTAGCGTTTCAACAATAGAACTACCTTTTAGTTCTTCAACACTTTGCCAGTATTTTTTGTTTGAAGCCATTTATATATGTGTTTTTCTACTTTCTAAATTGATTAATAGTGGCACTTACCACACTCTTTTCCTCCTAATTGCGCAATAGTAACTTGCTCAACACCGTACTTTTTAGCTAACTCTTCATGAATTTTAGCATAGTACTCATTACCTTTTAAGTCAACCTTAGTCGCCTTATGACAATCGATACACCAACCCATTGTTAATGGTGAGTATTGATATACTTCCTCCATTTCTTCAACAGGTCCATGACATTTTTGACAAGCTACACCTCCAACTGTTACGTGTTGTGAGTGGTTAAAATATGCAAAATCTGGTAAGTTATGAACTCTAACCCATTTAACTGGCTTAGTATTTCCTGTGTACTCTAATTTATCTGCATCCCAACCTGCTGCTTCATAAATCTTAGCGATTTCTTTATCTAAATCTGCTTTTACTAGTGTATGATCGTCCATTACCACTTTAGTATCATCCGCAACTTCTGAAATATTCTTATGACAGTTCATACAAACATTCACTGAAGGAATTCCAGATGTTTTGCTGTGCTTAGCAGACGAGTGACAGTATTGACAGTCAATCTTATTATCTCCTGCGTGAATTTTATGTGAAAAGGCAATTGGTTGAATTGGTTGATAATTTGTATCAACACCAACTTTAAACAAGGTACCAAACAAGAAATAAGCAGCTACTAAAGCTCCGAAAATTACGGTTAACACTTTTAAGAAAGTATTCTGTTTAATTCCTTGCCATAACTCAGCAGTTTGCCCCATTAAACCTGGAGTTTTTGGAGCACCTTTTAACTCACTAATAGTTTTTAATAAACTACCAATAATTAAAAACGCTACAACAATTGCCGCAGCTAATATATAAATCAACCACTTAGGTGCCTGATCTCCCTGAGGCTGACCAGCAACTTCAGCTCCTGCAGCAGCAGCTGTCTTCATTTCACCAACAGTTGTATAATAAAGAATATCATCAATGTTTTGATCTGTTAACTGCGGAAAAGCAGTCATGTTAGAACCGTTATACTCTTCAAAAATAGCAATTGCATCTTTGTCTCCAGATGCTCTAAGCTCAGCATTGTTCTTAATCCATGCCTTTAACCATTCGTTAGTTCTTTTTTCTTCTACTCCAGCTAACGCAGGACCTACAAGTTTTTTATCTAACTTGTGACAAGAAGCACAAAGAGATTTAAATAATTTCTTTCCTTCTTTTTGACGCGCTTCGTCAATATCTTGTGAAAACGCGGAAGAACTTACTAAGAAAACTAAAAAGAAAGCTAAACTCCTTACTAGAGTTTTGGTTAATCTACTGTGATGATTCACACTTTTCATACTATAAAATATAAGTTTTGTATCTATTTTGGTACAATTTTTTCTGTTACACTATTAAAAAACAGCACACAGAAAGTTGCACAAAAGTACTACTTCTGTCTAAATTGTGAAATGTTAAGAGAATCCTAATCTATAATTTATAACAATTCTAAATAAACCACATTAACAATGTATTAACTAACAAGTCGTTACTTTTGTAAAAAGATTCAACAAAATGAAAAAATACAGCATCTTAATCACCTTTTTATTCATTATTACGGGTAGTGTTTTTAACGTAAAAGCGCAGGACAAACTTACTGATAACAAAGACATTATTTCGTTGATAGAAAAAAAACGTACCTATAACAAAAATAACGGAAGTGGATATAGAATCCAACTATATAACGGACTAGAAAAACGGGCTAGAAGCTTGCGTAATAGATTTAAAATTGAGTACCCTGATGTTTTTACTAAACTAACTTACAAAGCTCCAGAGTGGAAAATACAAGTAGGTAATTATAAAACACGCTTACATGCTGACAGAGCTCTGAATGAAATCCGTGAAAAATTCTCTGGTGCCATTGTGGTTCCTATGTAAATCAATAAACAGGTGTAAAAAAAAGAGTGATGGTATACCATCACTCTTTTTTTTACAGAACTTATTAATTATTAATAAGCTCTTTTATCATTTCCTTCATAGAAATTAATAAATGCCTGATTTACTACTCTATGTCCTCCATCAGTTGGGTAATTACCTGTAAAATACCAATCTCCTAAATTATCTGGACACGCTTTGTGCAACCCACTTACTGGCTGGAAAATCACCTCTACGTCAGCTTTTATTTCGGCAGTTTTTAGCATTTGCGCAATCTTTGCAGAAACTTCTTCATCTGTAAATGGCGCATAAATTTCTTTAACGTAGTTTACCACGTCTTTATCCTCACTACCTTCTTGTTGTTTACACTTTTGATACACTTCATCAACAATATGATATTGATTGGTTTCTTGTAACAACTCTAAAGCAGCTTTAAATGCTATGAAATCGTTAATCTTAGCCATGTCAATACCATAACAATCTGGATAGCGTATTTGAGGCGCAGAAGAAACCACTACTATCTTCTTAGGGTTCAATCGATCTAAGATCTTAATAATACTTTTCTTCAAGGTAGTACCTCTTACGATACTATCATCAATAATAACCAAATTATCTGTTGGCTTTACCACCCCGTAAGTTACATCATAAACATGTGCTACTAAATCGTCGCGACTACTATCATCAGTAATAAACGTACGTAGCTTTGCATCTTTAATTGCTATTTTTTCAAAACGTGGTCTTTTAGAAAGAATTTCAATTACTCTTTCTTTTGAAAGCTTTCCTTCACCTGCTAAGATTGCCTCTGTTTTTTGTTGGTTCAATACATCTTCAGCAGCCTCCATCATTCCGAAAAACGATGTTTCCGCAGTATTAGGAATATAAGAAAACACTGAGTTTTCTATATCTTTATTAATAGATTTTAAAACCTCAGGAAACACGTACTTTCCTAGGTTTTTACGCTCTTCGTAAATTGAGGCATCGCTTCCTCTTGAAAAATAAATACGCTCAAAAGAACATGCTTTTTTGGGTCTCTCTTCTAAAACCGGAGCCATAGTTGTTTGACCATCTTTCTTAATAATCAACGCATGACCTCTATCGATTTCTTTAATTGCATCAATCGGCACATTGAATACTGTTTGAATCACTGGTCGTTCTGAAGCAACCACTACTACTTCGTCGTCTTCATAAAAGAATGCTGGACGAATTGCAGAAGGATCACGTAATACAAAAGCATCTCCATGCCCTAATAGTCCCGCCATTGCGTAACCACCATCCCAGTTTTTAGCTGAACGTTGTAAAATTCGTTGAATATCTAGATTTTCTTCGATATAAGGCGAAGCATCTTTTTTATTAAACCCTTCTTCCTTAGCTTTTAAGTACAAATCAGAAACTTCTGATTCTAAAAAATGACCAATTTTTTCCATTACAGTCACCGTATCGGTAAACTCTTTTGGGTGCTGCCCTAAGTCAATTAAATCTTTTAATAATTGCTTGGAATTTGTCATGTTAAAGTTCCCGGCAACAATTAAACTCTGGTGTTTCCAGTTACTTTGACGCAAGAAAGGATGCACACTCTCTATAGAGTTTTTACCAAAAGTTCCATAACGAACATGCCCTAAAAACAAATTACCGATGTACGGTACATTTTCCTCTTGCCATTTTACATCATCAACCTTCTCTGGATGTTCTTCAAAAACTCCGTTAATTCTTTGGTTAATTTTACCGAAGATATCTTGAATTGGCTGTGATTGATTGGAACGAATTCTACTGATATATCTTGTTCCAGGCTCTACATTAAATTTGATACTTGCTAATCCAGCACCATCTTGTCCTCTGTTGTGCTGTTTTTCCATTAGCAAATACATTTTATTCACACCATAAAACGCAGTACCATATTTGTCTTTATAGTATTGTAATGGTTTTTTTAAACGAACCATTGCAATTCCGCATTCATGTTTAATAGCGTCACTCATGTAATTTCAAGTATTTAGTTGTGTTGTGGTTTTGTGTGTTGTATAAAAAAATCCGCAGCAAAAAGCGCGGATTGATAGTTTATGATAATGCTATATCAAATTGGGTTAATTCTTTAAAGGCATTTAAACGTGCTTGTACCTCTTCGTTAGTTAACGTTTCCATACGTTGTGTTCCGAATTTCTCAACACAGAACGATGCTAAGTTAGATCCGTAAATAATTGCACTCTTCATATTTTCAAATGAAATATCTGCTGTTTTCGCTAAATATCCACAAAAACCTCCAGCGAAAGTATCTCCTGCTCCTGTAGGATCAAATACTTCTGCTAATGGCAATGCTGGCGCAAAGAACATATTCCCTTCATTGAATAATAAAGCTCCGTGCTCTCCTTTTTTAATGACCACATATTTTGGTCCCATTTCATGAATTTTCTTTGCTGCATTTACCAAAGAGTACTCTCCACTTAATTGGCGAGCTTCTTCATCGTTAATTGTAATAACATCTACACGCTTTAAAACTTCATGTAAATCATTCAGTGCTATATCCATCCAAAAGTTCATAGTATCTAATACTACTAACTTCGGTCTCTCATTCATTTGATCTAAAACCGACGCTTGGGTTAATGGATGTAAATTACCTAACATTACAATTGGCGCATCTTTAAACGATTCTGGAACCACTGGCTGAAAGTGCTCTAATACGTTTAACTCTGTTACTAAAGTATCACGAGAATTCATATCGTTATGGTATTTTCCACTCCAAAAGAATGTTTTTCCTTCTTTTACGATCTCCACTCCGTCGGTATTAATCCCTTTTTCGTTCATCATATCTAAATATGATTGTGGAAAATCTCCACCTACTACAGAAACTACTCCTGTTTCTACTCTAAATTGTGAAGCTGCCAATCCAACAAAAGTTCCTGATCCTCCTAAGATTTTATCAGTTTTTCCAAATGGTGTTTCTATAGCGTCAAATGCTACGGTTCCTACTGCTAATAATTTACTCATAACTCTACTTAATATCTCTTCAACAGAAGAAATGTATTTATTTCATTAAGCCTCTATAAACTACTAAGACTTAAAATTTTACTAATTCTACTCATTAAGGCTTAAACTCTCATGTCAACTGCCTTTTTTATCGTAATTTTGCGTCTTTAATTAAAAACGGTCTTTTTGACTTTGCAAAAATAGTTTTAAAAAATGACTATCAAAGAAATACAAGAAGAAATTATTGACGAGTTTTCGATGTTTGACGACTGGATGGAGCGTTATGAGTACATTATTGAGCTAGGTAAATCGCTACCGTTAATAGACGAAGCATACAAATTAGATGAAAACCTAATTAAAGGATGTCAATCGAAAGTATGGTTGCATTCTGAGTTAAAAGGTGACACAATTGAGTTTACTGCCGATAGTGATGCCATATTAACAAAAGGAATTGTGGCTTTATTATTGAGGGTGTTTTCTGACCAAACACCTAAGGCTATTTTAGACGCCGATACTGACTTTATTGATGAGATTGGTTTAAAAGAACATTTAAGCCCTACGCGTGCTAATGGATTAGTATCGATGGTAAAACAAATAAAAATGTATGCGATTGCGCAACAAAGCAAATTAGCAACTTAAAAGAAGTTTAGAATTATGACTGAAGATAAATTAGAAGAATTAGGAGATAAAATAGTTCGTGTATTAAAAACAATTTTCGACCCTGAAATACCTGTTGATATATATGAGCTAGGTTTAATTTATGATGTTTTTATATCAGAAGAGAATGATGCTAAAATATTAATGACATTAACTTCTCCTAACTGTCCTGTTGCTGAAACATTACCTGTTGAAGTAGAAGAAAAGGTAAAAACTTTGAAAGAAATCAATAACTGTGAGGTTGAGATTACTTTTGATCCTACTTGGACTCAAGATATGATGAGTGAAGAAGCTAAATTAGAATTAGGAATGCTATAAGGCTTTTAATGTAACTATTAAAAACACAAGGCGTACAACTTTAAACTTTTCAACTAAATATGGCAGAAGAAATTATAAATAGAGTTGCTAATAGCAAACTTACTACGATAGATTTAGAAGATTTTTACCCTAAAGGCAAGCGTGTAGTGTTTGATATTAAAAATTGGTTGTTTGAAGAATTGATTCTTCGTGAAAAAGATTTTAGAGAATCTGTAAAAAATCATGACTGGACTCAATACCAAGGCAACTATATTTCCTTAACTTGTTCTTCTGATGCGATTATTCCTTCTTGGGCCTATCTTTTATTGACTACTGAACTTACTCCTTTTGCCAAAAAAGTGGTAGTTGGCGACTTAACATTATTAGAAACTGTAATATATCAAGAGATAATTCACAAGCTAGACACTTCTGAGTATAAAGACAAACCTGTAATAATTAAAGGCTGTGCAAACAAGCCTATACCTCCATCAGCATATACTTTATTAATTGAAAAAATCAACCCTGTAGCAAAAACCATCATGTTTGGTGAAGCTTGTTCAACAGTACCGCTTTATAAGAGAAAAAGATAATTAAACTCATAGAACTCCTCAATTTAATTACCAATGAAAAAACTGTTCTTAATCTTATTTTCTTGTTGCTCTTTTTCTATAGTTTCTCAAGAAACTAAAAAAGATAGTATATCTACTCTAGGTTTAACTAATTCACCATTAGATACCGGTTTTGCTTCTTTTATAGTAAACTATCGGGTGTTTGCTGAACCTTTAGTAAAGAAAAACCCACCAAAAAAATGGACTGTTGTTGGAAAGTATACTTTTCTTTTCAATCAATCGTCTTTTTCTAATTGGGCTGCAGGGGGAAATAACACCGTTGCTGGAAACATGACACTTGGTTATGATTTTAACTACAAGAGAAAAAAATGGAACTGGGATAATAAAGTTATTTCTGCTTATGGTTTAAGCTATGTAGATGGTCAAGGAGTCAGAAAAACAGAAGATCAGTTTGAATACAACTCTTTATTAGGATTAAGGACTTCTAAACTTTGGTTTTTTTCTTTTTTTAGTAACTTTAAAACACAATACACCAAAGGTTATGACTACAAACAAGAGCCCAAAGTAGCGGTTTCAGACTTCTTTTCTCCAGCATACTGGAGTTTTGGTCCTGGTATGCTATGGAAGCGGAATGATGATGCTCGAATAAACATTGCACCTGCAACAGCTCGTTACACATTTGTTTCCAATCAATTTTCTGGTAAATACGGTGTAGATGAAGGCAAGAATACCAATTTCAGTTTAGGTTTCAATTTATCTGCTTATTTTAAAAGTAAAATAATGGAAGATGTAACTATGGAGAGTATCGTAGCGGTGTATTCAGATTATTTGAACAAACCTCAAAATATTGATATTGATTATCAGTTAAACATCTTTGTTAAAATTAATAAAAACCTATCTACTAATCTTGGTTTGCATGCCATTATAGACGACGATGCTTCTAGTAGAATCCAATTTAAAGAAGTGTTTGGTCTTGGTTTAAATTATATTTTTCATAAGACGTGACTTTTGGCGTAATGTTATTGTCTAACCCCTAGGTTAAGCGTACATTCGCGCCCTCAAAAATTAATTTAAAACTATTAAAATGAAAAAATTATTAGCTATTGCTGTTTTGTTTGGAGCACTAACAGTTAACGCTCAAGAAGAAAAAAAAGAAGAACCTAAAGAGGGATGGAAAAGAAGCGGTAACATCTCTTTTCTATTCAATCAATCCGCTTTTAATAATTGGTTAGCTGGAGGTACTAATAACATTTCTGGTACTATTGGGTTAAACTATGATTTTAACTATACTAAAGGTGATTGGACTTGGGATAATAAACTCATTGCTTCTTACGGTTTAACAAAATTAAAAGGGGAAGCAATGCAAAAAACGGATGACCGTTTAGAATTAAGCTCTTTAGCGGGTAAAAAAGCTAGTGGATATTGGTATTACTCTGCTTTTTTCAATTTTAAAACTCAGATGTCTTCTACTTATGTTTCTGGTGAGCAAACATCTCATTTCTTTTCACCAGCTTATTTCCAATTCGGACCAGGTATGTTATGGAAAAAGGATGACAATTTAAAAGTAAACATTGCTCCTGCAACTTCTAAGTTAATTTATGTACATAAGCACTTGACTGACTTGGGACCTGCTTTTGGAGTAGCTCAAAACGAAACAACCCGTTATGAACTAGGTGCTGCGGTTAACGCTTATTACAAATTAGAGGTTATGAAAAATGTATCTGTTGAAAACATCTTAAACTTATACAGTAACTACCTTGAAGATTTTCAAAATGTGGACATTGACTATACCGTTAACGTGGTAATGAAAGTTAACAAATATTTATCTGCGAATCTTTCTATGCAAGCAATTTATGACGACAATGCCTTTACAGGTTTTCAAACTAGGGAGGTATTTGGTTTAGGAGTAAATTACGGTTTCTAGAAAAAAAATTAAACATAACAGTTAAACCTCAGGAACATGTTCTTGAGGTTTTCTTTTTTACGTATTTTAGCCCCAAAAACCTAACAAATGACTTTATTAATTGTTTATGCCACTTTATCTATATTTTTCTCTTTCTTATGCTCTATATTAGAAGCTGTTCTACTAAGTGTTACCCCTACTTTTGTAAATGTTAAAAAGAAAGAAGAAAAAGCTTACGCAAATGATCTTGAAGCCTTAAAAAAAGATGTAGACAAACCTCTTATTGCCATCTTAACGGTAAATACAATTGCTCATACCGTGGGAGCTATCTTAGTTGGTGCTCAAGCAAAGAAAATATTTAGTGATGAAGGAAACGGCGTTTTTATAGTTTCTGCTATAATGACTATTTTGATTTTAGTCGCATCTGAAATTATTCCTAAAACTATTGGTGCAACTTACTGGAAATCTTTGGCTGGCTTTACAACTAAAGCCTTAAATATATTGATTTTCTTTTGTAAATACACCGGTATTATATGGGTACTACAACTATTTACAAAGCTATTTGGCAAAGGAGCTCATGGAGAAAGTGTTTTAAGTAGAGAAGACTTTTCTGCTATGACAGATATTGCTGAGCAAGAAGGTGTTTTTCATGAAAGTGAAGGTAAGGTAATTAGAAACATGCTAAACTTTAAAGAAGTTCAGGCGAAACACATTATGACCCCTCGTACGGTACTGACTACTGCTGATGAAAACCAAAGCATTGAATCTTTTTTTAATGAAAACAGGCCTTTGCGTTTTTCTAGAATACCTGTATATGCTGAAAACCCAGATAATATAACTGGATATGTTTTAAAGGATCAACTATTACTTTCTTTGGTTGATAACAAAGGAAACGAACCTTTAAAAACAATTAAACGTGAAATTATAATAGCCAGTAGAGAATTATCTATTCCTAATTTATTTGAAAAACTAATTGAACAACGAGAACACTTAGCTTTAGTTGTAGATGAATACGGAGCTGTTAGTGGTTTAGTTACTCAAGAAGATGTTATAGAAACGCTTTTAGGCTATGAAATAATGGACGAAAGTGATAATGTAGCAAATCTACAGAGCCTAGCTAGAAAAAGCTGGGAACAACGTGCAAAACGATTAGGAATCATTAACGATTCTGAAAATGAATAGCAAATCTTACGAACTTGTAAAATAAAAAAGCGAGGTGAAAATAATTCACCTCGCTTTTTTATTTTACTGTAAGCTGTGTTTCTAGTCATTAATTGTCCAAGAAACATAGTACATAGAACCAATTAATCCTGACCCAGGTGCTACCATATACTCATTCCCTGTTAGGTTAGTTCCTCCTACTTTAAATCTTGATTTAATAGCAGGTACTCTATAGTTTATTTGCGCATCTAATACCGTTCTTGCATCTACTGTATCATCTAAGAAGCTTGACTGCCAATAAAACTCATCTTGCCATCTTAAGTTCACGTTAAATCCGAAGTTTTTAAATAAGTTAGGATTTCCAAACATTACTTTTACTTGATGCTCTGGAGTATTAAATCCTGCTTTAAAAGTTGGATCTTCACTTTGGTCAAAAATTAATTTTGAATATGTGTAGTTAGCTCCTAAGTTAAACGTCTTGAATACCTTTGTATTCAATCCTACACCTACACCATACGAGTCTACATTCGCAGCTGTATTTGTATTAAGAACAAACGATGTATAATCCCCATTATTAATTGCTGCATCTGCTTGTGCATCTGGTGTTCCATCAGCTTCTAAAGCTCCATAATTCGCTACAATAGCATCTTTGAACGCTACAAAATCATTATACTGGTTGTAGTAACCATTGATGTCTAATTCTAATATATTTCTACTATTTAAGTCGATGATACTTCTATATCCAACTTCGTAAGAAGTAACCTTTTCTGGTTTTATAGGATTCACATCTAATTTTACTCTATTATCTCTTCCAACTAAAGCATTTCCAAAAGCTTGTCTACCAGTAATTACACTAGTAGAACCATCTTGATTAACTACTGTAGTAGAGAAACGATCTAAGTTTTCTTGTGAGGTTCCTAAAATATACTTGCTAGGTCCTGAACGCAACCCAAAGTATTGTTCTAAAGTACTAGGGTTTCTAAATCCTGTTTGATAAGATGCTCTTAAAATATGATTTTTTGATTCTCCTAAAGAATAGTTTAACGCTACCCTTGGTGAGAAGTTCCCTTCAAAGTTTTTAGACTTATCATAACGAACAGATCCTGTAAATTTTAATCTATCATCTAAAAACTTCTTTTGAATTTGAGAATAAACCCCTACCATGTCAAATTCAATACTGCTATTTTCATCAGTAAATAAGGTTCCGTTTGAATTGATATCAAATTTACGATAAGAACCTCCTATCTGAATCTCTCCCCAACGAATGATATCTTTAAAGTTATAATTAGCATCAAAATGATAAAAAGAAGTTTCGTCTTTTATACCTGCTCCTCCTTTGTTTATTGGAGTATTAATTACCTCTTCTAAGGCTGTTTTAAATTCAGCCGATCCTGGTGTGTATCTGTTTCTATTGGCAAATCTTCTTGCATCTGCATCGTTAAGAGGTGTGAACCCAGGAACTGTTAAGGCTCCACTATATATGCCTGCATATTCTTGATACCAATTTTGAGTTGGATTATACTTTTCATTCAATGCAATGGCTGCAAATCGTAAATCGTGACTTTTTCCAGAATCATTACCAGTATAATAACCTCTTACAAAGAAGTTTTTCCCTATAAGTTCTAGTTTATACTGCTCAATAAAGTATCCTTTTTGAGAGAATCTATTGGTTCCTTGATAGGTATTATCTCCACGAGAAAAACGAGAATTTAATACGATTTCTAATGCGTCATTGGCCCATGGTCTGATATGTATAGATCCATCAAATTTTAGGTTATATCCATTATAATCTGTTAGGTCTGATTCATTATACCCTGTTCTACTAACATCTAAAGAAGGCAGTGCTGGATTTAAATCATTTAGGTTAAAACTAAAATCATCTCCATATACATTTACACCATCATAGTCTGTATTGGTATTTCGATCTCCATCAGTTGCAGTTCCACCAATACCTGTCGTATTTCTAGTATCATCGGCATGCCATTCTTCAGCAGAGAAATAAGTAAAATTAGCTTTAGCAGCTACATAATCATTAAACTTATATGCCTATGCCATACGAACCCCTACATCATAAAAAGGATTGTTACCTGCTGCTTTTTGAGACATGCTTCCTGTTTTTATATAGGTACTAATACCGGCATCGTCAAAAGGATTTCTACTTCTCATTAACAAAATACCGTTAAAGGCATTTGCTCCATATAAGGCAGAAGAAGCTCCTGGAAGAATTTCAACATTTTTCACATCTAAATCGGAAAGCCCCATAATATTCCCTGCTGAGAAGTTTAGTGCAGGAATTGATGTTTCTACTCCATCTACTAATTGTACAAATCGAGTATTGTCGAAAGTAGAAAAACCACGAGAGTTTACAGATTTAAATCCGTAATTTGCTTCACGTGATTCGATTCCTTTTAAGTTGACTAATCCGTCATAAAACGAAACAGAAGTATTTCTTTTTATATCAACAATCCCCATTCTTTCAATAGTTACAGGAGATTCAATAACTCGTTCAGGTGATCTAGATGCTGAAATTACAACTTCGTCTAGTGCTACACTTTCTTTTAAGATCACATTCACTTCTTGGTCTTGTGAAATAAGCTCTAGTACTTCTGTCTTGTATCCAAAAGCAGAAACTTGTATTGTTATGGGGTAAGTTGACGTAACTTGTAGTGTAAATTTTCCTTCAAAGTCGGAAACTGCTCTAGCCTCACCTGAAAGAATTACTGCATTTGGAAAGGGCTCCAAGTATTCGTCGTAAATTTTTCCATTTACTGTAGTTTGCGCATACATAGCCATACTACACACTACCAAAACTAGGAATAGTAGTTTTTTAAACATAATGTTTATTTTAATTGATTTGTATTAAGTTATTTTGAATTATTTACTCATCAAGAGCAAACATAATAGGGAATCCGTATTTTACAGAGGTTTCATCTCCTGACTTTTTTGCAGGTATAAACTGAGGTAACTGAGAAACTACTCGAACGGCTTCGTTGTTTAGCAATTCTCCGTTTTTAGGACCTAAAGTTTTGATATTCTTAACTTGGCCGTTTTTGTCTATGATAAAACGCACCCAAACTTCTCCTTGAATAGATTCTTTGACAGCCTGACTTGGATATCGGAAATGCTTTTGTATATGTTTTACCATTTCTACGTTAAAACAATCTAACCGCTCGTTTTTCTTTGCTTTTTTACACGCGGCAAACAAAGGAATCTTATCAACTGTAGTAAACTTCTCAGCTTTTCTTACTTCTTCTGCTGATAATTTACTTGTGATATTTTCAAGATTGTTTTTAAAAGTTAACGACTCGTTTAATGCTGTTTGAGGAGTGGTATTTTCTATTGCCGCAGTTCCTGCTCCTGATAGACCAGCAGCACTAGAAACAGCTTTCTTTTTTGAAATTTCTCTCTTTTTTAAATACCTTCTGTTAGCCGATACTTTTACAGAGATTTGTCGTGTCCCTTTATTTTTCTTATCTTTTGGAGCAATCGTACATTTTGTTATACTATTTAAGTCTACTAAAGACGCTTCAGGGGTTTCACATACTTCACGTTGTGACACAACATTAGTAGCATAAAAACAAACTAATGTAATAGCTAAAATAATTTTTCTCATACCTAAGGGGTTTAACATTTTTCCAATCAACTAATTATCGTTTATTATTTGTGAAAAACATGGCGCACAAAGGTATTCTTTTTTTTACAGAAAATAAATTATTTTAACACTCTAATATTCAGAGCTATTCAAACTAAAGTTCATAGGAAAACTATACGTTACACTTGTATTTTTCCCTTGTTGTTTTCCTGGGCTAAAATTAGGTAATAATAATACGATTCTTTTTGCTTCCTTTTTTAAAATCTCATGTACATTTTGCCCTGCTGTTTTGATATCTGTTACTTTACCTGTTTCGTCGATTACAAAGTTCACCAACACTTCTCCTTCTATACCCTTATCTAAGGCTTCATCAGGATATACCAGTGTATTTACTATATGTTTTTGCATTTCGTAATTAAAGCAGTCTACGCTATCCTTTGACGGATTATTACATGATAAAAACATAGGAATCTCATCGACAACATCAAAAGAAATTGCTTTTTTCTTCATCCTTTTTGTCAGTGGACTAATATCATACAAACGACATGTAGCTAAGTCATTTGTTATTGTCAGCTTTTCTTTTCTTGCTTCTATTCCTGTAGCCAAACTAATAACTTTTTCAAAGTAAATTCGTTTTCTTAAATGTCTTCTAGCAGAAATTGTAGTTATTGCAGCTGGTGTTTCTTCTATAAGCTTTTTTTCTTTTTTTTCTACTAAACACTTATCTACTACGTTTACATCTACTGAATGAAGATTTTCAGATGTACACTTCTCTTGTGCTACGGCAAATTGCAAGCCACAACACAGTAGTATGAGGGGAATTATATTTTTCATCATGATCTATTCAGATTAACACATGGTAACTCAAAAAAGAGCGGACATTTCATCTGGTCTTAAATTTTACACTTAAAACTTTGTGAATACTTGGTAAGTTAGCTGGTTAAATAAGGTTACACTATCGTTGTTTGACTTAAGCTTTCTTATAAACTGACTGATCTGGATAAAATCGTTTAAATTTTGTTGGTGAAGTTTTATTATTTTTCATTTTCAGGGGGATAAAATGGTTAAAAATATTAATTTACAATGCTTTACAAAACATAGCAAAAACTATGTTAGCGATTATAAATATAACAAAAAAGAACTTAACGTTGCAATTCTTTAAGTTCTTTTTTAGTTACGATTGTGTTTTGTTAGTGTAAAAAACTAATACTCTTGATACAAGAAATCGTTGTACGGAAAACGTTGAATGTGTATTTTTTTTACTTCTTCATACACCTTGTCTTTAAAATTTTCTAGGTTGTCTTTATTCAAGGCAGAAATAAAAATGCTCTCTGTTTCTAGATCATTCATCCAGGTTCTTTTCCAATCCTCTAATGTATAATGCTCTTTCGTTTTTTCTGTTACTAAATCGTCTTCATTAATAGTTTCATGCGTATACGCATCTATTTTGTTAAACACCATAACCGTGGGTTTATCTTTACTATCTATTTCATCTAAAATTTTATTTACAGAAGCTATATGATCTTCAAAATTTGGATGTGAAATATCTACGACATGTAATAACAAATCTGCTTCACGAACTTCATCTAAAGTAGATTTAAAAGACTCTACTAATTGAGTTGGTAATTTTCTAATAAACCCAACAGTATCTGTCATTAAAAAAGGAATATTTTTTATAACTACTTTTCTAACTGTAGTATCTAGTGTTGCAAATAATTTATTTTCAGCAAATACCTCACTTTTACTAACTACATTCATTAGCGTAGATTTCCCAACATTGGTGTATCCAACTAAGGCAACACGTACCATTTTTCCACGATTTTTTCGCTGTATGGACATTTGCTTGTCAATAGTTAGCAGTTTCTTTTTTAGCAGTGAAATTTTATCTCGAATAATACGACGGTCGGTTTCTATTTCTGTTTCACCAGGACCACGCATCCCAATTCCTCCTTTTTGCTTATCGAGGTGGGTCCACATTCTGGTTAATCGAGGTAATAAATATTGGTATTGTGCTAGTTCAACTTGTGCTTTTGCTGAGCTTGTTTGCGCTCTACTTGCAAAAATATCAAGTATTAAATTGGTTCTATCTAAAATTTTACACTCTAAAAAACGTTCAACATTTCTAAGTTGCGCTGGCGATAGCTCGTCATCAAAAATGGCTGTTCCTATATCATTGGAATCTATATAGGCTTTTACATCTTCCAATTTACCTGTTCCAATAAACGTTTTTGGATGTGGTTTATCCAACTTTTGAACAAATCGTTTAACAGCAACTCCTCCTGCTGTAAGCGTTAAAAACTCTAATTCATCAAGGTATTCTTCTGATTTCTTTTCGTCTTGATTTTGGGTTATAATACCTATTAAAACCGCTTTTTCTGATATGGCTTCTCTTGTTTCAATCATACATTACAAAAGTACAAATTTATCGATGTAAACTAGTTAACTTATTTAATTGAGAATCTATTATTTTAAGGGATTAAATATCGTTTAATATTCATTGTTATCGATGCTATTTTACCTACCGAAAAACAGCACCCAAACAGGCAACAAGTTACCTTAAGACTTATAATAGTTTTTTTACAGTCATTTTTAATTGTGGCAACACCTCTTTTTCAAACCACGGATTTTTCGTTAACCAAAATCGATTTCTTGGTGATGGGTGTGGTAATACAAAATACTTAGGCAAATACACTTCAAAAGCATTTACAGTTTCGGTAAGTGTTCGTTTTGCTTTCTTTTTTAAATAATAGTTTTGAGCGTACATTCCTATTAAAATAATCAGTTTAACTTCTGAAATTTCTTTTAACAAAGGTTGATGCCATTCTGGAGCACACTCTTTTCTTGGTGGCAAATCTCCTGTTTTTCCTTTTCCTGGATAACAAAACCCCATAGGAATTATTCCAAAATTGTTTGTGTTGTAAAATTGCTCATCGGTAACACCCAACCATTTCCTAAGTTGTTTTCCACTAGCATCATTCCATGGAATTCCAGACTGGTGGACTTTGGTTCCGGGGGCTTGACCTACAATAATAATTTTTGACTTGCTATTAGCTAAAACTACGGGGTTAGGCTCTATATGTTTCTCACATATTTTACATTCTTTTATTTTCCTTAGAAGACTCTCCACCCTGTAAAGTTAATATTTATGTATAAAAAAACACTCGATTACATTGTAAAACGAGTGTTTGTTAGTCTTAATTATATAGCTCTTAATTGTTAATTGCATAGCTAGCGCCATTGCCTAAGTCAGATAAGATTGCCATAATTGTTTTCATTAGTTTTTTCACTTTTTTGGTTAGTAGTTGTCTTTTCATTTTTTTAGATATTTTATTAATTTCCCTGTGGTAAAATTAACATGCAACTACTTGATATTTAATAGGGTTTTTGCCCTTTTCAATCTATTAAAACCCTCTTTTTCAATGAGTGAAAAAGGGTAATTATCTAAAAATTAGTGTTTTGATTTTTATGAGATTCTTACAAAATCATCAAAAGCAACATAATAGGGTTCGTTTTTAAAAACAGGTAAATCTACACTTTCTGCATTTGCTATTCCTATACCTGCATACCAAACTTTGGCATTTTGTTTTTCTGCGTGTCTTTTAAAAGTTTCCATCCACAATACATCATACTCTTGGGGCGATTGGAGATTGTTCGTGGTTTTTACCAATACAAAAATTGTTGGTTCTCCTTTTTTATACAATACGAACTGAGGGTGTCTTTTTAATTCACTATTTACAGCAATAAATTCATAGCCCATTTCTTGTAGTTTTTTTCCTACAATATTCATTCCTAAATTATGAAGTTCTTGTTCTGTAAGTGCTTGCATTACTTTCGTTTCTTATTGCGTTTGTTATAGTTTTTATCTCCTCTTGTTTTTGGTTTTTTATATTTCTTAGCAATTTCTCTTCGATAAGAACCTCCTTGATTTGTTTTCTTATTTTTCTCTTTTTTCTCGTGAAAGGCAGATCCAGGAATGTATTCTTGAGAAGTTCTGTTCTTATTTATTTCTCGTTCTTCTTTTGGGCGCTCTTCTTCTGTTAGCTCTTTTGAGATTTCAACTTGTGCTGGAATTTCTAACTCTGGAATCTTATAATCCATCAACTCCTCAATTCTTTCTTTAGCTTCCTGTTCCTTTTCTGTAGCAAATAAAATTGCTTTTCCTTCATGCTCTGCACGACCTGTACGACCTATTCTGTGCATGTAATTTTCAGGGAAATGTGGTGTGTTAAAATTAATTACATGTGTAATCTCTTCTAAGTCCAATCCACGTGCAATTACATCCGTAGCAATTAAAATTCGTTTTTCTCCTTTATTGAATTGTTCTATGGAGCGCAAACGATAGTTCTGGGTTTTATTTGAATGAATTACACAGGCTTGCGACGGGTATTCTTCTGCAACACAATCGAACAATCGGTCTGCATTTCGTTTATTAGGGGCAAATACCAACACTTTACTAAATTCTGATTTATCAAATAACAAATGGTTTAGTAAATTGACTTTGGTATAAAAATTTGGAACCTTATAGCTTGTTTGCTGAATGTTGTCTAACGGCGTTCCACTAACTGCAATTGCTATTTTATGTGGAGCAATGAAAAAATCGTCAATTAAAGCTTCTACGTCTTCTGTCATCGTTGCAGAAAACATAATATTTTGACGTCGCTGTGGTAGCAAATCAAAAATGTTTAACAACTGAAAACGGAAGCCTAGGTCAAGCATTACATCTACTTCATCAATGACTAGTTTCTGAATAGATTTTAACTTCAGTACATTACTTAAAGCTAAATCGTACAAACGTCCGGGAGTAGCAACTATAATATCAGCCCCTTGCATTACTGCTTCTTTATGACGGTTTAAATTAACCCCACCATATACTCCTACAGTTCGTATTGTAATGTATTTGGTTAGTTTTTCTATTTCTTCTACCACCTGGACTACTAATTCTCTTGTAGGCACTAATATCATTACTCTTGGGTGCTGTTGCTTTGAGAATTTTAAATCGCGGAGTATTGGCAATAAATACCCAAAGGTTTTCCCTGTACCGGTTTGTGCAATTCCCACTACATCTTTTCCTGAGCGAATTACAGGAAAGGCTTGTTCTTGAATGGGTGTTGGGTTTACAAAACCTAATTCTTCAATAGAATTTCTTAGTGGGTTTGATAAGTCTAAATCTTGAAAAGTAGTCATTAACAATAATTTGCTGCAAAGGTACAACCAATATTTTGTATATTTAAGGGGAGTAAATCCTTTTTGATTATGGAAATACCGAAACGATTAGAACAAGCACTTATAAAGCTTTACAATGCTTTTCACAACGATGAATTGAATCCTGAATGTTGTTCAGCATGTGCCGTTGGAAACATCTTAGACAATCAGGATAGCTGGAAATATCTAACAAACGGTCACGGTTCATTGCAACTTAGCTATATAGGTAGGGTTCATCAAAATTTAGGCAGAAAATTTAACGGTTATAGTCCGCTTGAGTTATTACAAATAGAAAACGTATTTTTAAAAGCGTGTGGCTTTACAGTTCCTTTATGTCATTACAATCCAAAACCTCACCACCCTAATGATAAAGAAAATTTGTTTAATGGTTTGTATGCAGTAGTTGCGCATTTATGTAAACTAGAAAGTATAGCCAACGTTATGGATTATGCTAAAGTTTTTGAATACGAAAAAGACACCCCTGTTTATAAGTTTGATGTAATTTATGAATAAAGCTATTTAGCCAAAAACACTGTTTTACATTCATAACACTTAAACTTTCTCTTATTAAAGAATACTACCTTTTGAAATAAGCTTCTTCTTTTTCTTTTAACAAAGTTAGATTTACAATTTGGACAGTTCATAGGTTAGTTTGGTTTTATACTATGTTGTAAATAGTAGCATTACAAAGTAAGCCTATTAAGTTTAACTAAAAGTTAAAAGTTTATAAACAGCTAAAAATTAATTATGGATGGTGATATTTTAAGTATAAAAAAAACCGATACAAGTTTGTATCGGTTTTTATATATGTAAAAAATACAATATGTCTATCCTCCAAAGTCATCAAAACGAATGTTTTCATCTGGAATACCAAAGTCTTCACCCATTTTTTGTACTGCCTTGTTCATTAGTGGTGGTCCACAGAAGTATAACTCAATATCTTCAGGTGCATCGTGCTTACTTAAGTAATTATCGATAACACAATTGTGAACAAACCCTACGAAACCATCTCCTTCAGCATCAATACTATCTTTCACTTTCCAGTTATCTTCTGGTAAAGGCTCAGATAAAGCAATATGGAACTTAAAGTTAGGAAACTCTTTTTCTAATGCCCAGAAATGCTCTAAGTAGAACAACTCACGTTTAGAACGACCTCCGTACCAGTAAGAAACTTTTCTTCCTGTTTTTAAGGTTTTAAATAAATGGTATAAATGAGAACGCATTGGTGCCATTCCTGCTCCACCTCCTACATATAACATTTCTGCATCAGACTCATTGATAAAGAATTCACCATAAGGTCCAGAAATCGTTACTTTATCTCCTACTTTTCTTGAGAATACGTATGAAGATGCAATACCTGGATTTACATCCATCCACCCACCTTTAGCTCTATCAAATGGTGGAGTAGCAATACGAACGTTTAGCATAACTTCACGTCCTTCTGCAGGGTAAGAAGCCATAGAGTATGCTCTTTCTACAGTTTCTTCATTCTTCATTACTAATGGCCATAACTTAAACTTATCCCATTCCATTTGGAACTTGTCTGGAGTTTCGTGCTCCTCTGGGTGTGCGGTAATGTCCATATCAGAAAACTTAACTTCACATGGTGGTATTTCAATTTGAATATATCCTCCTGCTTTATAGTTCATATCTTCTGGAATCTCAACTACAAATTCTTTAATAAAAGATGCTACGTTGTAGTTACGTACAACTACTGCTTCCCATTTCTTTATTCCGAAGATTTCTTCTGGAATAGAAATGTCCATGTCTTGTTTTACTTTTACCTGACATGCTAAACGAATACCATGTTGTAGTTCTTTACGTGTAAAGTGAGGTGTTTCTGTTGGCAAAGCTTCCCCCCCACCAGAGTTAACGTGACACTCACATTGTACACAAGAACCACCACCACCACAAGCTGATGGTAAGAAGATTTTTTCATTACCTAAGGTAGATAACAACGTTCCTCCTGATGGTACTTCTATTGTTTTTTCACCATTGATTGTAATTTTTACAGGTCCAGATGGTGCTAATTTTTGTTTTACAAATAATAATAAGGCTACTAAAACTAAGATTACCGCTAAAAACGCTAATACTGTAATAGCAACTGTTCCTCCTGTGCTTACTTCTAAAAATACCATTATTCTGTAATTTCTTTAGTGTTATTAGCTAATTCTTCTGCTTTTTCTTCAGTCTTTTCTACTACCTTTTCTTCAACTTCTTTCTTTTCAACCTTAACTTCAGCAGTTTCTTCCTTTTTACCTGCATCATCACCTCCAGTTAACATTCCACCGAAACTCATAAATCCGATAGCCATTAATCCGGTAATAATGAATGTAATTCCTAATCCTCTTAATGCTGGTGGCACAGAAGAGTATCTGATTTTTTCACGAATAGCAGCAATTGCTAAAATTGCTAAAAACCATCCGATTCCTGAACCAATACCGTAGGTAAATGACAAGCCTAATGTTGGGATTTCACGAGATTGCATGAATAACGACCCTCCTAAAATTGCGCAGTTTACGGCAATTAATGGTAAGAAAATACCTAAAGAGTTATAGAGGGCTGGTGCAAATTTTTCAACAATAATTTCTACCAATTGTACCATGGTTGCAATGGTTGCAATAAACATGATAAACGATAAGAAACTTAAGTCATAATCTACATACTCTTCTCCTAACCATTTTAAAGCTCCAGGCTGTAATAAGTATTGATCTAACAACCAGTTTACTGGTACTGTTACCGCTAATACAAAGATTACGGCAGCTCCTAAACCTACGGCTGTTGATACTTTTTTAGATACTGCTAAGTATGAACACATTCCTAAGAAGGTAGCAAATACCATGTTATCTATAAATATCGATTTGAAAAATAATTCTATATGTTCCATATTTTTATAGTATTTAGTATTGAGTAGTTAGTATTGAGTTTATTGATAGCATCTCAATTCTCATATCTAACGTCTCATTACTATTTTAATCTTCTACTAATGCTTTATTTCTTGTACGTTGTACCCAAATAATAATACCTACAACAATTAATGCCATTGGTGATAATAACATAAATCCGTTGTTTTCGTATCCTAAAGCATACAATCCTGTTTTCTCGATAGGATCCCCTAATACTTTAAATCCTAATAAAGTACCTGAACCAAATAACTCTCTAAAGAAACCTACAATAATTAAGATTACTGCATATCCTAAAGCATTTCCTATTCCATCTAAAAACGACCTCCATGGTCCGTTACCTAACGCAAATGCTTCAAAACGTCCCATGATAATACAGTTGGTAATAATTAACCCAATAAATACCGATAGGGTTTTACTTAAATCGTACGCAAATGCTTTTAATACTTGGTCTACAATAATTACCAATGTAGCTACGACGATTAACTGTACAATAATTCTAATTTTTGATGGAATAATATTTCTCATTAACGAGATTACTACGTTCCCTACTCCTAATACAAATAATACTGATATAGACATTACAATAGAAGCTTTTAACTCTGCTGTAATTGCTAATGCAGAACAAATACCTAATACCTGAATTGTAATTGGGTTATTATCTGCTAATGGATCAGTAATTAATGCTGCGTCTTTTTTTGATAAAAGTCCCATAATTATTTTAATGTTTTAAAGTAAGGCACGTATAATGCTAATTCTGATTTAAGCATTGCAGCTACCCCGTCGCCAGTAATAGTTGCTCCTGCAATTGCATCTACCTCGTTATCATTTTTATCTTCATTTTTTGGATCATTGTTAGATTTAGAAACTGCAATTCCTTTAAAAGAACCGTTGTTCATTAAATCTTCTCCAATAAAATCGTCCATAAAGTAACGTTGCTTAATGTTAGCTCCTAAACCTGGTGTTTCTCCTTTGTGATCGAAGAAAACTCCTTGAACTACCATATTTTTATCCATTGCAACATACCCCCAAATAGCATCCCAAAGACCTTTACCTCTAATAGGGGCGATATAGAACGTTTTGCCATCCTTTTCACCTACAAATAAGGGTAACTTTCTTGTTTTACCTTCTTTAGCTGCTGTTTGTTGTTTTTTTACATCAATTAAATACGCTTTAGCATCTTCAGAAACGTTATCTCCTTCAATTACTAATTGTTTTTTAATGTATTTAGCAAACTCTTCTGCTACTTTATCTTTTGAAACAAACGCTACACTTGTTTCATCATTTTCGTTAACACCCATGGCATACAAAATGTTTTGCTGCTTCTCGATACGTTTATTAGCATCGATTGTTGGGCGAAGTGATGACGCTGTAAAAGCTAACAACGCACCTACTACTAACACCATTCCTATGGCGAAAAGTACCGTATATAAATTACTATCTGTCTTCTTACTCATAATTAGGCAGTTTTAGCTTTTAAACGTTTTAATCTTCTCTTAACATTACCTTGAACTACGTAATGGTCAATTGTTGGAGCAAACACGTTCATTAATAAAATTGCTAACATTACTCCTTCTGGATATGCTGGGTTGAATACACGAATCATAATTGAAATAAACCCAATTAAGAATCCATAAATCCATTTTCCTTTGTTTGTTTGCGATGCTGTTACTGGGTCAGTTGCCATATATACCGCACCAAATGCAAAACCTCCAATTAGTAAATGCTTCCAGAAATCTAAGCTCATTAATCCGTAAAACTTGCTTGTTTCACCAATCCATCCCATATCAACTACTTGGTTGAAGATGAATCCCATTGCTAAAGCTCCGATAACTGCAGATAACATAATTCTCCAGCTTCCAATCTTTGTAAAGATTAAAAACAACGCTCCTACTAAAATTAACAATGTTGACGTTTCTCCTACCGAACCAGGGATAAACCCGAAGAACATATCAGAAACTGAATAGTTTAATGGTTGTGACTGTGCTAAACTTCCTAAGATTGTTTCTCCTGAAATAGCATCAGCTGTTCCTGCAGCTTCTACAGCTCCTTGAACCCATACTTTATCTCCAGACATCCATGTTGGATATGCGAAGAATAAGAATGCACGAATGGTTAAAGCTGGGTTTAAGATATTCATCCCAGTTCCTCCAAACACTTCTTTACCAATTACAACACCAAATGCTACCGCTACTGCTAACATCCATAATGGTAAATCTACAGGTACGATTAACGGAACTAACATTCCTGTTACTAAGTACCCTTCTTCTATCTCATGTCCTTTGATGATGCAAAAAATAAATTCTATTGCCAAACCAACAACATACGATACAATTACTAATGGTAATATTTTAACTAAACCGATTAGTAAGTTATCCATATTCCAAAATTCTCCAGAAAAGAAACCAGTTGCGTTTGAAACGGCTTCTATTTGAAGATTATGCTGATATCCTGCATTAAACATACCGAATATTAAACATGGAACTAATGCCATGATTACGGTATTCATCGTACGTTTAAGATCATCTGCCGACTTAATGTGAGTTCCTCCATGAGTCGTCTCATTCGGCATATATAAGAATGTATGAAAACCATTAAATAGCGGAGCTATTTTAGTTCCTTCATACTTCTTTTTTAAATTATGTAAGTTTTGTTTTAAGCCCATATCTTATCCTAATTCTTCTCTCATTAAATCTAATCCTTCACGAATTATTTTTTGGTGAGGTTGTTTCGACACACAAATAAATTCTGTTAACGCAAAATCTTCTGGTGCAATTTCGTAAGCTCCTAATCCTTCCATTTCGTCAAGATCTTTATACATACAAGCTTTTAATAATTGCATCGGATAGATATCTAACGGGAAAATTTCTTCATAAGAACCTGTTACTACAAATGCTCTATGTTCTCCGTTAGTATTCGTATCTAAATCATATTTTTTCTTTGGATTTAACCAAGAAAAAGTTAATGCTCTAGAAGTAGATATTTTATTAAAAACTGGCTTATTCCACCCAAATAACTCATAGTCATCTCCTTCTGGGATAGCGGTAATTAAGTTATCGTAGTAGCCTAGGAAACCATCTTCTTTAACTTCCAAACCACTTAAAACATTACCACTAATTACACGAGCATTATTGGCATCTAAATTTCCTTTAACAACATCAGCTATTTGCGCTCCTGCCTTCGCAGTTACGTACTGTGGTTTGTTAAATTTAGAACCTGCTAATGCAACCGTACGAGTTATATTAAACTTTCCAGTTAATAATAATTCTCCTATTACTACTAAATCTTGAGGAGTAACTACCCACACTACTTCTCCTTTGTTAATAGGGTCAATTTGTGCTATTTGAGTACTTACATTACCTACTGGGTGCGGTCCTGAAACTTTATGTAGCTCAACTCCTTTCACCTCTTTAAACGGTGATAGTGTTGAGTTTTTAGCAATAGAAACATGTACTTTACCAGCTGTTAATTTTGTTAACGCTGTTAACGCTGCTTGTAATGCTGCTTCCTTACCTTTTAACGCATAATCATAATCAGCTGCCAAAGGTGCACTTGCGTAGGCTGATACAAAAATTGCTTTTGGTGCTTGATTAGGGTTTGCAACCACGTCGTATGGACGTTGTTTTACAAACGGCCAACAACCTGAAGCAAACAAGTGGTTTTTCACCTCTTCTCCAGACATTGCGTCTACATCTTTTTTACCAAAATCTTTGTATTCCTGCTGTGCATCAGCAGTGATTTTAATTGCTAAAACTTTTCTTCGTGCTCCACGAACGATTTCTGTAACTTTACCACTAACAGGGCTAGGAAATAAAATACGCTCATCACTTTTTGAATAAAAAAGTGCTTCACCTGCTTTTACTTCTGTACCTTCTTTTGCTAAAATTTTAGGAATAACGCCGTGAAAATCATCTGGCTTTACTGCAAACACACTACCTAATTGAAGTTCGGTAGTTACCTGTTCTGCCTCGCCAACTAGCTTGATATCCAAGCCTTTCTTAATACGGATGTCTTTTGACATAGGAACTGATTAATTTGATTTTCTTAAAAAACACGCAAATTTAAAAATTTTGAATCCCTTTGCAGAACAAAACCATTTTTATCTTTACGAAACCTTATTATTTATACTTATTCTAAATAAAAACCTTGTCTTTGGCTTATATTTTGATACTTTTGTTACATCATGATGAAAAAAGAACTATCCTTAATTGCCTTTTTACTAGTTGTTTCGAGCTTTGCTCAAAACATAAAAACTGTACAGTTACGACCTAAAAACAACCCTAATTTTTACGCTCCTATTGTTCGTTTAGGAGCTGTTTTAAAGTTGTCTTTTGACGATTTGGATGCTGATAGCAAACAGTACCAATATAAA
This sequence comes from Tenacibaculum sp. FZY0031, assembly GCF_036350695.1. NCBI lineage: Bacteria > Pseudomonadati > Bacteroidota > Flavobacteriia > Flavobacteriales > Flavobacteriaceae > Tenacibaculum > Tenacibaculum sp. FZY0031. Next base: position 332,421 of record NZ_JAZDVY010000004.1, on the reverse strand, counting down.
ATTGAACACATGACCCATGATTGGAAACCTAGCTCCATGACAAGCAATCAGTATATAGAAGGTTTCGAACAAAACGAAATTATCAATTTCACCAATTCTTTTAACACACTTCAACCTTATACACATTATACTGTAGAAATTCCCAATCAAAATACAATCATCACCAAAAGCGGTAATTATTTAATTTCTGTTATCGACGAAAACTACGAAGTTGTTTTTACCAGACGCTGTGTGTTTTACGAAGATATTACTACTGTTGGCGTTGCCGCTTTTAGAAGTAGAAACACAGCAACAACCAACCAACAACAAACCGTTCAATTTTCAGTTAATCATCCGGGTTTACAAATCAATACGCCATCACAAGAAATTAATGTTGTATTATTTCAAAATCACAATTGGAATACCGCAATTACCAATCTCCAACCCATATTTATCAAACCTCAGCAATTATTATACAATCACACTATAAAAACTAATTTTTGGGGAGGAAACGAGTTTTTAAACTTTGACACAAAATTCATACGAAACTCTAGTTTGAATGTTGCTAGAGTAGAACGTAAAAACCTATATCACAGCTATCTTTACACAGACGAGCCACGTACTGATAAAATATACACTTACAACCCCGATATCAATGGACAGTTTGTGGTTAGAACCACAGAACGAGATGTTGTTGATGATAGAGATAATACCGAAGCTGATTATTCTGTAGTTCATTTTTCTTTAGAAGCTTTTGAACCTTACGAAAACAAAGATGTTTATGTTTATGGCGCATTTAACAATTACGAATTATCTGAAGAAAACAAAATGATTTACGATTCCTCTCAGAGAATTTACAAAGCTACACTTCCTTTTAAGCAAGGCTTTTACAACTACAGCTATGTTACATTGAGCAACAACAAAAATATTGATTTACATGAAGTTGACGGTTCTTTTTACCAAACCGAAAATGAGTATACTGTGATTGTTTACTACAAACCTTTTGGTGAAATTTACGACAGTGTAATTGGTGTTGGATACGGATTTTTCAACCAAAATAGGTAAGGTATGCATAGAAACATTGACTAAAGACTGAAAAAGAACTATCTTTATCATATGTTTCAACAAATAACTAAAGGCATCAAGATCTCTGTAAAAACATCTTTTAGGGGCTCTGTTTACAGAGGGCATCGACAGTACTATGCGTTTAGTTATTACATCTCTATAGAAAACAAGTCAAAAGATACGGTAAAACTACTAGAACGCTTTTGGGTTATTTTTGACGCTCTTAACAACACTGAATATGTGGAAGGCGAAGGGGTTGTTGGAGAAACTCCAACCTTAAAACCTAACGAGATTTACAATTACAGGTCTAATTCTTTTTTACTTTCTACTACAGGTGCTATGGGAGGCAATTACAAAATGATAAACGTAGAAACTCTTGAAGAATTTTTAGTAATCATTCCAACTTTTCAACTAACCACTACTACTATTTTAAACTAATGATTAAAAAAAATAAAGTTCCAGTTATAAGAGATGCTAACTGCTTAAACTGTGGACACCCTTTTACTAATAATGAAAAATTTTGTCCAGAATGCGGACAAAAAAACAGAGGTAAAAAAATTACATTAAGTATTTTTCTCCGTGAACTTTTTGCGGGTTTTTTCTCTTTAGACACCAAGTTTTGGCGAACACTTATTCCATTATTAATAAGCCCTGGTAAAGTTTCAAAAGATTATATTGAAGGAAAAAGAACCACGTACACCAATCCGTTTCGGTTTTATCTTGCCACTTCAATAATCTTTTTTTTAATTATAAGCTTAACGGATAGCTATAAAAAATTTGAAGAATTAAGAATTGGTAAATCCTCAGGCAACAATTCTCAGGTTAAATTAAACAACAACACTAGTGAGACGATAGAAGTAGATTTAGATTCCATACAAGAGGTGGTTTTCAAACAACTTGAACAACAAGATTCTACGGAAGCAAAGAAAACACAACCTAAATCTGACTCCACATCAGTTTCATATAATTCTGAACTAAAACTAGCCAAAGCTGACCCTAATGACTCTTTCAGAATCATTAAATTCATGAAATTTCAAAAAACCAACCCTAAAGTACCAATAGAGGTTGCTTTGGACAGCTTGAAAGTAGAAAAAAACTTTAGCAATCGTTTTTGGTATTCACGTGCAAAAGTTTTTAACTCCGTATTTTTAGATAAAGATGAAGCTAAGAAGTTTTTCCGTCAAATACTATCGTATGCTTCTATCGCATTATTTATACTCCTGCCTATATTCACTTTATTTTTAAAGTTTATTTACCTTAGAAGAAGGTATACATATGTAGAACATCTTGTTTTTGTATTTCATGTACAAACCGTACTCTTTCTGCTGTTTTCTATTTTTTATATAATAGATTTTTTCAAGCATTCAGACAGTTTTTTACTTGTTTTCTTACTACTCTTCATGATTTATTTATTTATAGCCATGAAAAGATTTTACAATCAAGGGTATTTTAAAACATTTATGAAATACATACTAGCCAATACTATGTTTTTTGTATTAGCTATGTTTGGCTCTATCGCTATATCGTTTGCTGCTTTTGCCTTTTATTAATCTAGCATTTGCAAGAAGACGTTTTTAGAAGTGTTTTGTAACTCTACAGTTGCATCTAATTGATTATTATTAGTTACTGACAACTGTATTGTTTTCACCTTATCTAGGTATTTATTTTTAAAAGAGTAAATACCTCTGTCTTTTTCTTGATAATTGACGACATTAAACAAGAAGTAAAACTTCTTGTTGCCGTCGATATCTTTAGTTAGCTTTTGATTTTTTTTTGCTGTAAACTTTAAGCCATCTTCTTTACAAAAACTATAAGTAGTGAACAAAGGCATCAATGTTAATAGCTCTTCATTCTTAACGCTCTTAATCACTTCTTTTTCTTTCAAGTAATCACAAAGCTGACTTCCTTGCAACTCTAAAGTTATTTCAGGAGTTATTGTATTTTGAATTTCTTTCTTTTCAATCTTATTAAAATCATCATCATATCCATAAGTTACGATGGTATCTGATTTTTCTATAAAAGAAGTAAGGTTCCCCTCTATGACTCCATTCCACTTATTAGTAACGGAGTCCAATGACAATGTTGTAAGTTTTTTAAACTTTTTCTTTAGGTTTTCACTTAATCCATCAGCTATTAGTTCAGTATTTAACTTTCCTGACACACTCAATATTGAACCAGCTACTGATGTTGCTTTAAATGGTTTAAACAAGTTGTTTTCTTCTCTCAACTCACCTTGGATTCTTAAACTACCTTTATCTACAACAAACTCGAAAAAGTCTCCTTTCAAAGTACTTATAACCACTGGCTGTTTACTGTTTTTTATTTGTTTGAAAATTAAATCGTTTTCAGAAAAGTAGTTTTCTTGATTTAATTTAGATAATAACTCGGGTGATATTTGTGCCTTCTTATGTTTTTTGAATAACACTTGTAACAAGTTATCTTTTACTACGCAACTTATCATTCCTTTACTATACACTGTAGTTTTACTAACATTATGCGCAATAAACTTCTCTTCTTTTAAAGCGTTTATAAAATTTTTCTTTACGAATATTGGGCTGCTGACAAAAAAGTCTTTAAACACTCGTGTGTTGGTATATAAAAACAAATTAGTAGGCACTTCTACCTCATCTAACAACGTTATTTTCTTTTTCTCTTTTGTGTTTGAAGATTTTTTAAAGTCTAACTGAGAAAACGGGTGCTTTAAAAAACTAAGGAGTATGTTGTACTCTATTTCTCGAAGATTGACATAGACTACCGTTTCAGCTGAAGCTGGAACTTTTTTTGCATAAATTACGGTTGGATTGTATCTAAAAAATCCAACCGTAACTATAATACAGCATACTATTATAAGTATATATGCTATTCTTTTTATCATTTAGTTTACTTGGCTACTGCATTGATAAACTCTAACAATAATTTTAAGGTGTTCTCTTCTGTTCCTTGTGTGGAGATTTTTAATTCAGAAGAAATGGTGCTTCCTTTTACTCTCGATACTCTAAACACTCCGTCATTTAAGTGATTTGTTGAAAAACGCATGGCTTCTTTTTCAGTTTTACTCATCCACTTATTAGGAATCTTATTTAAAACCGCATTAACATTAACAAAAAACACTGTTGAATTATCTCTAACTAATTTACTATGCTTTTTAGTATTGAAGTTGTTATTCCCTCTAGCAATACGTAACGCATTAGCTTCAGACGTTGTTAAGTACAATACATCGTTTTTAACTACTGAATATAGGTTAAATGGGATATCAGACTTTTTAGTTTTAAACTTTACTACGTTATTTTCAATTTCTACGGCTTTGTGCTTTTCTCCTAACTTGAAAAATTTATTTAATAAATCTTCTTCTTTTGAACCAATCATTAGCGTAAAATCGGGAACAAATTCTTCTTTCGTTTTTGTTACTTCTTTACGTTTGTAGTCTTTGTCGTACTCATATGTAGTGTATTCAACTTCTTCTTTAGAAAAATCGTTTAACACCAAAAGAGCATCTCCGGTAACCAATCTTCCAACAGCCTCTTCGTCTATAATTAAAGAAAATAAATCTCCTACAATGTCCATTTCCTCTTTAAATTTAGGTAAAATACCTCCGTACATCTTATGCACTAATTCTGGATATTGCTTTAATGTTTCTTCTGTGTTTATAGAAATACTCCAAAAAGCTAATGCTTTATCATGATCAAAGCTGTTTACTAGATCGCGACTCATTCTTTTATTATAAATCTTTTTAAAAGATTTCTTCATATCAGGACTAACCGACATATCTAATAAAATTCTCGCATCGCTTTTTTCAAAAAATAAATTAGCTGTTACTTCTTCTACTCCGTAAATGTTTTGATCTCCACCTTCAGCATACATGGGATAAAGATATCCACCAAAAGACTTAAACAAATCTGTCATTAACATTCCATAGTTACGAACCCATAATGTTGCTGAAGCGTTTTTCTTTTTACTTTTTTGAAATTTTTTATTGGAAGCAATAGAGTTGACAACATTCTTATTAAATAAATCTAACACATACTTTTTTGTCCAACCTTTGCCTATCCTTTTTTTGAAATTGTAATTAAACTCTCCTTTTTCTTTAAGTTTATCTAAACGTTCTTTATGAGTTGAAAAATATCCTCTAGATGCATCTCCATTTACCAACAAAAGATAGTCATCATTCCAAATTCTAATATCGCTACGTCCTTCAATAATACTGTAACCTTCCATTCTTCTTATCTTCTTTTTATTTCGTTTACTTAGCATCGACTCAAACAACGCTCTATCTTTCAACTCCACATAAAAGTTATGATATGAAATACTATCGGTTTTACTAAAGAAATAATAAGCATTTGATTTAATATCTATACCTGCATTCGCAACAGAAGACACTTTTTTTCTTTCTTCTATTTCTTTTGAGTCTTCTTTCTTTTCATCTGACTCTGACTCAACTACAGATTCTACTCTGTAAGTTTTATTACTTCTATTTAAGTCTTTTAAAATCTCTTTTCCAATAGCACTTTTATCTATATCTGATACTTTTATCAACTTAAATAAATTTTCCGCATTTGCAGAAACTAATACATCTACATTGTTAGGTATTTTAGACTCTAATCGTTGAGCCTGTGTAGCTGTATATGCATTTAATAACAGTAGTGTAGCAATAATTTTTTTCATCCTAAATTTAATTCTCTAATTGTATTTTATTTTTAATTGTTTGCTTGTTTGCTATGATGTCTTGTGCTTGTAAATGCAACATAATAGCTTTTTTACTTTGTGATATTCTCGCTTGATTATTCTCACTTGATTTTATCGGTGCTTCAAACCTATAAACACTTGTATAAGTTGCTGTTTCAAATACTTTACGATCTTGATTTTTTGTTTTCTTAAATTCTTTTCCCAAATCAAAATGATGGCTACGTGTGAATGTCTTACTCTTTTCGTTAAAGGTAAAATGCTTGTTCTTTTTAATAGCTTCTATGTGTTTTTTTGAACTAAAATTAGCTATGACCTCGTTTAACGCTTCCACATTATCAAAATTACAAGAAACCGTCACGATAAACTCATTAAAATCTAAGGTGTTTTTTACATTGTGAACTCCTTTTGTCGCTTTAATTTTAGCAACTATTTCTTCTACTTTCTTTCTAATAGTTGTTTTTGAAGGTACTTTGTAGCCATTTATACTATCGAGTAACATTATAGAGGCTAACTTTGTTTTACTTTTACTAAGATTAATTGTAAGCTCAGCACTTCCAGAGCCATCTTTATTAAAAGTTACCTCTTCTACAAACTCGAAACAACTCGTGAATAAAAAAATAGTAATTGTAGAGAATATTAATAGCAGTCTTTTATTCATATTTTTTTTTGCAAAGATATTAAATAGGTTTTACTGCAAGCGAATGATTTGTTCCTCTATTTTGTTAATATTTGAATATAAATCACAGTAGCTCATCCTAAGTTCTTTTTCGTTTTTTATAACAGATGTTACACTAACTGTTTCTACATTATGACGTTTCATCTTTAGAGATGTTTCTTTAGTTCCTCTTGTTTCATCAAGATGAAAGTTAACAATACCCGATTGATGAAATTCTTTATTGTTTGACAACCAGTCAGCAAACCACTCTTTTCTTAGCTGTTTCATTTCATCAGTATACAGTGTAGATGATGACCAAATTTTAGGAGTACCATCTAGCTTTTGAAAATGTTTTTCAGCTCCATCCCAAACCAATTCATACGCTTGCAGTTCATTATTCCAATCAACCAACACAATTGTAAAAGGCTCAATTCCTTCAAAATCAAAATGATTAATTATTTCAACAGGGTCTTCAACTTTTAATAGTTGTTTTACAATCACTCCTCTACTCATTCGGTATGATTCTGCTCTTTGATGCTTTGTAAAGCCTCCATTTAACAAGCAAATTAATCTGTTTTTTTCACTTAACCCAATCCATGTACCTCCGGCCAATTCATCTTTCGGATAGGTTAACTTTACTCCATCTTCTACATATGTTTTTGGTGCAATCGTTTTTCGTTTTGGGTCTTCATCTCTATTTGAAGTTAATATAAAATTTTTATTCCCTAAGGGTAAATAAGTTACCGTACACATGTTGTTTTCCTTTTATATAATTCCAGCCTTATGTCCATTTAAATATTCCTAAAATAACCGTAACTTTGTCATTTAAGAAAGTTCATTATCGGGCTTTTTCAATAACAAAGAAAGAAATTTAATTCAACAAACAACATACAAATGGGAAAAGGATTTTTTCACGTACCAACTGCCATTAACGAACCGGTAAAAGGATACGCTCCTGGATCTTCAGAGCGTGAAGCCGTTTCAAAACAATACAAAGAATACTTTAACGGATCTGTAGATGTACCAATGTACATCGGTAACGAAGAAGTTAGAACTGGAAATACTCGTAATATGACTCCTCCGCACGATCATCAACACGTGGTAGGACACTATCATATTGGAGATAGGTCTCATGCGGAAAAAGCGATTGCTAATGCTTTAGAAGCTCGTACTGAGTGGGCACAAATGCCATGGGAACAAAGAGCTGCTATCTTTTTACGTGCTGCTGAGTTAATTGCGGGTCCTTACCGTGCAAAGATTAACGCTGCAACTATGATTGCGCAATCTAAAACCGTTCACCAAGCTGAGATTGATGCTGCTTGTGAGTTAATTGACTTTTTACGTTTTAACGTAGAATACATGTCTGAAATTTACAACGAGCAACCAAACTCTGACGACGGAATTTGGAACCGTGTTGAGTACCGTCCGTTAGAAGGATTTGTATACGCAATTACTCCTTTTAACTTTACGGCTATTGCTGCAAACTTACCTGCATCGGCTGCAATGATGGGGAACGTTGTAGTATGGAAACCATCTGACAGCCAAATTTTCTCTGCAAAAGTAATTGTAGATGTATTTAAAGAAGCTGGTGTACCAGACGGTGTTATCAACGTAATTTATGGTGATCCTGTTGAAATTACTGATGTAGTTTTATCTTCTCCTGATTTTGCTGGAATCCACTTTACAGGTTCTACTTATGTATTTAAGGAACTATGGAAAAAGATTGGTGAAAACATTCACACATACAAAACATACCCAAGAATTGTAGGAGAAACTGGTGGTAAAGATTTTATCATTGCACACCCTTCTGCTAATCCAAAACAAGTAGCAACAGGTATTTCTCGTGGTGCTTTTGAATTCCAAGGTCAAAAATGTTCTGCGGCTTCAAGAGTATATTTACCAAAATCGTTAGCTGAAGAAACCTTAAACTATGTAAAAGAAGATATCGCTTCTTTTAAAATGGGGTCTCCAGAAGATATGAGTAACTTTATTACTGCGGTAATTCACGAAGGTTCATTTGATAAATTAGCTAAATATATTGACCAAGCGAAAGCAGATGCGGATGCTGAAATTATTGCTGGTGGTAACTACGACAAATCGAAAGGATACTTTATTGAACCAACTGTTATCTTAACTACCAACCCTAAATATACGACTATGGAAACTGAATTATTCGGTCCTGTAGTTACTATTTATGTGTATGAAGATGCTGATTGGGCTGATACATTACAATTAGTTGACGGAACTTCTGAATACGCTTTAACTGGTGCTGTATTCTCTACAGATCGTTATGCGGTTGCTGAAGCTACGAAAGCGTTAGAAAACTGTGCTGGTAACTTCTATGTAAACGATAAGCCAACAGGAGCTGTTGTAGGGCAACAACCATTTGGTGGAGCTAGAGCTTCAGGAACAAACGATAAAGCAGGATCTGCTCAAAACTTATTACGTTGGGTATCTCCTCGTTTAATCAAAGAAACTTTTGTTTCTCCTGTAGATTACCGTTACCCTTTCTTAGGATAAGAAAAGAAAATCCGAACAAGGAATCTTTATATAAATTAAAAGCAACCCCTTTGGTTACTGAGCGTAGCCGAAGTAAGGTTGCTTTTTTTATTATCCTTCAAGAAGAAAAGTTTTTACTCGGCTTTTTTAGCCCACAACTCTCCTTCTCCTTGATATCCATCTTGAAGCCACATTTTATCAAAGGCATGGCTAAGTGTTTTTCCTGTTTCTTTTCCTAAACAATCAAAAGATACATTTCCTTTTCCATGATCTTTCATTATCCATTCTTCTCCTTCTCCTTGAATTCCATCTTGCAACCATAATTTACCAAAGGCATGACTAAGGTACTTTCCTTTTTCAGCTCCTTTACACGCTAAGGCTACACGATTATCTTTTAATTTTTTAAGTTCAAAAACTTCTCCTTTTCCTTGCACTCCGTTTTGAAGCCACACCTCATCATTGGCATGACTAAGGTATTTACCTACTTCTGCTCCAAGAGCTTCTAATGCTATACTTGACATAATATAAAAATTTGGTTAGTTAATTTCCTACTCTATTTATAATAGGCTTTTCGGATTCCACCTTTAAAATTCATAGTGCCACTAAACCTTTTTCATTTTATATCTCTATAATCACTATATAGATTTCTTGCTTTAATAGCACTTCATTTCGACAATGCTAAGTTCAAAAATAAATACACTCAATTTTTAAAAAACACCATAAAACACTGATAATCAATCATGAATACATTTTAAAACAGTATAAATGAAGTAGTTACTTTCTTTTTTGTTTTCAAACAGAATTCAACTAATTTCGTTTAACACATATTTAGTGTTTAAAAACAATGAATTACAAAGAAATACTTGAAACGGTATATCAGAAAATAGCTCCTATTGAAAATGTTGGGGAGTTAGCTACCTATATTCCTGAATTAGCTACCATTGATGCTGATAAATTTGGCGTACATATTTCAACAGTTGCTAACACCAATTTTGGTTTAGGAAATTTTCAAGAAAAGTTCTCCATACAAAGTATTGCTAAAGTATTATCTCTTTGTTTGGCGTATAAGCATCTTGGTGAATCTATTTGGGACAGATTAGGTGTAGAACCTTCAGGCAATAGTTTTAACTCATTGATACAACTGGAAACGGATAATGGTATCCCTAGAAATCCATTTATCAACGCAGGTGCTATTGTTATTGCTGATATTTTAATTAGCAGCTTGGTAAACCCTAAGAAAGATTTATTGAATTTCATCAAGAGCCTTTCTACAAATAAAGACATTGACTACTCTGCAAAAATTGCGGCTTCTGAAAAATCGGTAGGCTACAGAAATGTTGCCTTGTGTAATTTTATCAAGTCCTACGGAAACATTTATAATGATCCTGAAGTGGTGCTAGATTTCTATTTCGACTTATGTTCGTTGGAATTGACTTGCGAACAACTTTCGAAATTATTTTTCTTCTTAGCCAATAACGGACAAACACGACAAGGAGAACAAATATTTACCAAAAGTCAATCGAAAAGAATTAATGCCTTGATGCAAACCTGTGGTTTTTACGACGAATCTGGTGAATTTGCTTTTAAAGTTGGGCTAGCTGGCAAAAGTGGTGTTGGTGGTGGTATTATTGCCATACACCCAAATCAATATGCGATTGCTGTATGGAGTCCTAAATTGAACAAAAAAGGAAATTCCTACAGAGGAATGCGCTTTTTAGAAGAGTTTACTACGCTTTCTGAACAGTCTATTTTTTAGGTTTGATTTTTTATCTGATTTAAACTAAATTGACTTCTATTAAGTATCTATTTATTAAAATGGATGTAACTCTAAACACCTAATCTAACAATAACACAAAAAGATAATCAACATATATTTAACATTTTAAAGCACACCTTTGGCACATTTTTAGTATATTTGTAGGCTAGATATGATACTTTCAATTAATATAGAACAAATGGCAAAGCCTGTTGTAAACAAAACAGGTAGAGTTTTTTTTGTTTCAAAGTTTTTACATTTTTTAATAGAAAAATTAGAATTCGTTCTCAAAAGAATGATAAAAAGAATGATTGATGACTTTGATACTTTTACCCTTTCTATTGAAGGATCTTACAATCATATTGAAAAATTATCACCTTCTGAAGCATCTAAATTACTGATTGAAACAAAAAAAGTAATAATCAAACTTGACAATATTGAAGAAAATTTACAAAAACTTAATTTTTTTGACAATGATCCTTTGAAGTCAAAGTTTATTTACATGCAAAAATCTTTATATAAAGCTGAAAGTAAACTCCATAGAGTTTCATTCAGAAATAAAGAAAAAATTTCTACAGAAAACACTCTTAAAGAAGGCGTAATCAGAATAAATTCAAAATACACTCAAAATTTATTAGCTAAATAGATTAATGAATTTCAACCGAGGAGATATTATCGAAGTTTTTTTTGATTTACCTTATAGTAAACAAACTAAGACACATCCTGCAATAATTATCTCGAATGAAGATGTATACAATACAGATGAAATCTACATTTGTGTTATGATGACATCAAGTGAAAAAACTGATTTATTTACTTTTGAGGTTACGCAAGATATGCTTCAAATGAAAAATAATAAAAAGTTTAGTCAAGCCAGATGCCATCTGGTTACTTACATAATGGAAAAGCACGTCGTTAAAAATTCACTCTTAAATACTCTTAAACAGAGTGCTGTTGAAAGACTAATCGAAAGAATTAATGAGGTTACATTCAAGGATTCTTATTAGCTTTTTATAGTTAACACACCATCTACCCCAACTCAATCTTCATATTTAAATACAACCATTTAGTTGATACATCAGAAGATTGTCCGTTTACCAGCTTATCATAGTCAATACCCCAGTCTAATAAATTTACCTGACCTTGCAATACCAGTTCGCTAGACATGCTTTCGTATGCATTTCTAATTCCAGTTGCAAAAAACTTTACTTCTCTTTCTACCCCTTTAATAGATAGCATACCGTTAATTTGATACCAATCTACTCCCATCACATACACATTGGTGGTTTTAAACCTTATTTTTTCGTTGTTATCGCTAATAAATACTCCTTTGGTTTTAACTCTTTTAGTTAAATCAGCCACATCACCTCTACATGCTTTAAATGAATTAGGATCTACTTCAAAAGAAATACGCATATTTTCTAACGGATTTCCAGCATCCATTCGTACAGGAATTTCCACTTTTAAATCGTCTACAATACCTCCAAACGGCGTACTGCAATGTCCGTGTGTTACAAACATATTGATTGTTTGATTTTTTACAGTTTCTGTTACCTTCTTTTTTTCCTTTGGTGTAACTGTTGAAGTACTTTTAGCAAATCCGCTTACCAAAACTATGGTTAGCAATGCCCCAACTAACAAAATTCTATTTTTAATGGTTTTCATACTATTCGTTTTTTAAAGTTTTCATCAAAACTATCGCAAGCTTCCGTTAAAAGTGTAAATCAATTGTCAAAAAAGTGTAAAAAGTACCTTTAACAAGGCTTTTATACTTAGTTAGCCCTCTGAAATACTATAAAATAAATTTTTCATTCTCTGTTTTGACCTACCTTTGCAAAAAAATATTTGAATGCAGTTTACAGACTTACAACTCAATACATCTATCTTAAAAGCGCTTACGGAAGAAAGGCATCACAAACCAACTTTAGTACAACAAAAAGTAATTCCGTTAGTACTCAATAAAAAAGATGTGATTGTAGCTGCTCAAACAGGTACTGGTAAAACTGCTGCTTTTGCCTTACCTATTATTCAAGAGCTTTCTAAGGAAGCTGATGTTGAGAAAGGAGCAAAAAAAATCAAAGCATTGGTTATAAGCCCTACTCGAGAACTAGCTATTCAAATTGAAGAAAATTTTAAAGCATATAGTAAGTACACCAACTTAAGAAGTACTGTTATATATGGGGGTATGTCTACACAACCTCAAAAAGAGGTACTGGCAAAAGGTGTCGATATTTTAATCGCTACCCCGGGTCGTTTTATCGACTTGCATAAACAAGGCAGTATTGATGTTCGTCAACTAAAAACTTTGGTATTAGATGAAGCTGATTTAATGTTAGATATGGGCTTTATCGACGATGTAAGAAAGATTGAAGAATTATGTCCGCGTAAAAAGCAAACCTTACTGTTTTCGGCTACGATGCCTGAAAAGGTAAACGATTTAGCAAAATCGATGCTATATAAGCCAGAGAAGGTAGATATTTCTCCTGCGGAAACTACTTCTAAAAACATTGGTCAATTACTGTATTACACGCCTAAAAAGCATAAGGTTGATTTGTGTTTGCACCTATTACGCAACACCATAAAAGGGCGCATTATTATATTTCGTCGTACCAAATTTGGGGTTGACAAATTGGAAAAAACACTTCAAAAAAACGGATACAAAGCAACTAGCGTCCATGGTGACAAGTCGCAAAACTTACGAAACCAAGCCATTGAAGATTTCAAAAACAATAAAGCCAATATTTTAATTGCTACCGATGTTGCTGCTCGTGGAATTGACGTTAGCAAAGTAGATGCGGTTATTAATGTTGACTTACCTAACATTCCTGAAACCTACGTACACCGAATTGGTAGAACTGGTAGAGCAGGTAAATCCGGAATCGCCTTTTCGTTATGTAGTGCCGATGAAACTTCGTACATCAAAGCTATTCAAGAGTTTATGGATAGAACTATAAAAATTGTAGAAGACCATCCATTCCCTTTAGCTAAACCAAAGAAGAAAAAACAACCCAACACTGTTAGTAAACACAAAAAAGGTAGAAAATCAGAAGCTTCTAAAAAGAAGAAAAAACGCTGGTATTAAACTTTTTATAAAAAATAACACTAAAAATAATTGGTGTTTTATTTATTAATCGCAATATTGCAATATAAAAATAAAATACCTCAGGAAAAGCCAAGAGGTATTTAAAGAAAGCTAAACTTAACATTTTGGAGCGAGCCTTCGGGAGTTTTAACCCAGGCTATTGCCCAGCAATTAATTAATGGGATTAACCAAATCAGAAATATTTACTGAAGAGCAAAATCAATTGGCTACCATCGCAAAAGTGTTGGGACATCCTGCCCGTATTGCTATTATACAACACTTATTCAAATTGAATTCTTGTGTGTGTGGTGATTTGGTAAATGAAATCGGTTTGGCGCAACCCACAATATCACAGCATTTAAAAGAATTAAAGAAGATTGGTATTATTAAAGGAACGATTGAAGGAACTAGTGTTTGTTATTGCATCAATCCATCAACATGGAAAGAGACTAAAACCTTACTTTCTTCTTTTTTAAACCTTGATATGAATAACCAAAACTGTTGCTAAAAAAATTTGAACATATTAATCGTAATATTACAATAAATACTATAACCATGAAACTCTCAGAAATCAAACAACATTTAAGCGCATTAAAAACAATTGCTTTTCAATTACCTGACGGAAGCTTAGTACCCAATCATTTTCACGTAACAGAGGTAGGAAAAATTACCAAAAACTTTATCGATTGTGGTGGAGTAGTTAGAAATGAAGAAGTTGTAAACTTTCAATTATGGAATGCGAATGACTACGATCACAGATTACATCCAGAAAAGTTAATTCACATTATTGAGTTATCAGAAAAAGTATTAAATATTCCTGATTTAGAAATTGAAGTGGAATACCAAGGAAGCACTATTGGTAAATACGGATTGGATTTTGACGGAACCAATTTCTTACTTACTACAAAACAAACGGATTGTTTAGCGAAAGATAACTGCGGAATTCCACAAGAAAAACCAAGAGTAAAATTAGCTGATTTACAAAAACAAACTGCATGTGAACCTAACTCAGGATGCTGCTAATATGAATACACAAACTTCATCACTATTTACTGAAATACAACAAACTCTTTTAAGTTTACCAACTGTTTCAGAAGAGCGAAAACAAGTTTTACAACCGCTTATAAATTACATTCAGGAAAAACTGGATAATAAAGAAGTTATAAACCTAAATTTTATTTGTACTCATAATTCAAGAAGAAGTCATTTGTCGCAAGTATGGGCACAAACAATGGCTTTTTATTATCAAATTCCGAATGTCCTTTCTTATTCAGGAGGAACAGAAGCTACTGCTATGAATGCAACAGTGGTAGATACTTTAGTAGGTAACGGATTTCAAATTCAGCAATTATCTGATGGAACAAATCCAATTTACGCAGTAAAGTATGCTGATAACACACCACCTATTATAGGTTTTTCTAAAAAGTATGACGATGCCTTTAATCCTACTTCAGCATTTGGTGCTATCATGACCTGTTCACAAGCTGATGAAGGTTGTCCGTTCATTGCTGGCGCTGATAAAAGAGTACCTGTTACTTATGAAGACCCTAAATTATACGACGGTACATCTTCTGAAAAAGAGAAATACTTGGAACGTAGTTTACAAATTGCAGCTGAAATGCACTATGTGTTTTCTACTGTAAAAGCTTAGCCTTTGAATTTCATAGGTAAATGCACTACTCTTTTGGTTTCGAAGAAATCTTCTTCAAAAAAGTCGGGCAAATCATAAATGGTGGCTTTAGGGAAGTTCGCCAATTCTTCCGTAAGGTCACCACCTTTTAAATATAAAATTCCATTTTTAAGTGTGTGATTTTGTTTTTTATGCACTTTATTTTTCACCCAACGGTGAAACGTTTCCATTTGTGCTACTGCTCTACTTACAATAAAATCGTAGGTATCGTTTACTTCTTCAACACGTCCATGTGTCGTTTTCACATTCTGTAAACCTAACCCTTCTGTAACTTCATTCACTACTTTTATCTTTTTCCCGATAGAATCTACCAAATGAAATTGAGTTTCTGGGAATAAAATAGCTAACGGAATTCCTGGAAAACCGCCACCAGTACCTACATCCATTACTTTGGCTCCTGCTTTAAACTCCATTACCTTCGCAATTCCTAACGAATGCAATACGTGACGTAAATACAATTCATCAATATCTTTACGAGAAACTACATTAATTTTTAAGTTCCAGTCTTGATACAATTCTTGCAACTTAGAAAATTGCTCTAATTGTGTTTCCGATAAATTGTCAAAATATTTTTTTACAAGTTTCAAACCAATGTGTATTTAAATTAAGCACTTACTTTTTTAGGTAACCTATTAAGACATATTAATCTGTACAAAATACTACCTACTGTAAAATTTCTTCTCTTTGGGTATTACAACAGACTCTGTCTATTTAATAATTCCTCTATAGAGGATTCCATGAAGTGATTTTTTCCGTTGCAAAAATAAAAAACTAATTGGTATTGTTAATTTTTCTGCAAAAGATATTAATCTAGTTAAAAAGTTAAGTTTTAGCAATAACCGTGAACCAAAAACGTTTATTTTTGCGGTACAAACAAACAACAAATGAAGACAGTAAACTTCTCAAGAATAGACAATGCTAAATTTTTTAGAACTCTAAATAAAAGAGTAAACATCTACTTTAAAGAGAACAATATTAAACGTACAGGAAACTGGAAACTATATGCAAAAGCAATCATTATGTTATCCATGTTTATTGTTCCTTTTATCTTGATTTTAACTATTGACATGTCGCAATGGATAAAATTAGCCCTAGCTATTGTAATGGGTATTGGAATGGCAGGAGTGGGAATGAATGTAATGCACGATGCCAACCACGAATCATTTTCTAGTAAAAAATGGGTAAATAAACTTTTTGGTAGCAGTATTTATATTTTAGCAGGTAATGTATACAACTGGAAAGTACAGCACAATGTATTACACCATACCTATACAAATATTCAAGACCATGATGAAGATATGGATGCAGGTAGAATTATTCGCTTTTCTGAACACTCACAATGGTTATGGATTCATAAGTTCCAAAAATATTACTCAATCTTTTTATACGGATTGTTAACGATTAACTGGGCTATTACTACCGATTTTAAACAAATGCACAGTTATTTAAAACGTAAATTATCGTATGGTGAGTTTCCAAATCCAGCTAAAGAATGGACCAAATTAGTCGTTTCTAAAGTTATTTATTATTCCCTTTGGATTGTATTACCAATTGCAGTAATGAATGTTGCTTGGTGGAAAGTATTAATCGGATTTTTTGTGATGCACTATACCGCAGGAATCATTTTAAGTGTGGTTTTCCAATTAGCACACATTGTTCCTAAAACAGAAACTCCATTACCGGATGAAGATGGAAACATGAAAAACACTTGGGCCATCCACCAATTGTATACTACCGCAAATTTTGCGCCTAAAAATTGGTTTATCAACTTTTACACAGGTGGATTAAATCACCAAGTAGAGCACCACATTTTCCCAAATATTTCTCATATTCACTATAATAAGTTAGCTCAAATTGTAAAAGAAACTGCTAAGGAATTTAACCTTCCTTATAATGAGTATAAAACTACACGTAAAGCAGTTATTGAGCATTTTAGACACTTAGCTGAATTAGGAAAAAAACCGCAATTAGCATAAATCAACATACAACATAACAACACAATGTCAAACGCATTATCAAACAGAATTCAAAGTTTACCAGTATCGCAAACTTTAGCAATGGCTGCTAAAGCAAGAGAATTAAAAGCTGAAGGTAAAGACATCATTAGTTTAAGTTTAGGGGAACCAGATTTTAATACTCCTGATTTTATTAAAGATGCTGCTATTGAAGCTATTAATCAAGATTATAACTCATATACTCCAGTTGATGGATATGTAGAGTTAAAAGAAGCTATTTGCGAGAAGTTTAAGCGTGATAATAACTTAACATATGCTCCAAACCAAGTAGTGGTTTCTACAGGAGCAAAACAATCTATTGCCAACGTAGCTCAGGTATTATTAAACCCTGGTGACGAAGTATTATTACCAGCTCCTTATTGGGTAAGTTATTCTGCAATTGCAACTTTGTGTGAGGCAACCTATACAGAAATTCCTTCTTCTATTGATACTGATTTTAAAATTACTCCAGAGCAATTAGAAGCAGCTATTTCGCCAAAAACAAAGATGATTTTCTTTAACTCACCAACAAACCCTAGTGGTTCTATTTATAGTGAAGAAGAATACAGAGCGTTGGCTAAAGTACTAGAAAAATACCCAGATATTTATATTTTATCTGACGAAATATATGAGCATATTAACTACGGAACAAAACCGTTTAGTTTTGCCGCGATTGAAAGCATGTACAATCGTACCATTACTGTGAATGGTTTAGCGAAAGCTTTTGCTATGACAGGATGGAGAATTGGTTATATCGGAGCTCCTGAGTGGATTGCTAAGGCTTGTACTAAAATGCAAGGTCAAATTACTTCAGGAACTAACTGTATTGCTCAACGTGCTGCAATTACAGCTGTAAAAGCATCGCCAGAAAAAGTACAATACATGGTAGATGAGTTTAAAAACCGTAGAGATTTAGTTTTACAGTTATTAGGAGAAATTGACGGGTTTAAACTAAACGTACCAGAAGGTGCTTTTTATGTATTCCCAGACATTTCTGATTTCTTTGGAAAAACAATCCAAGGAAAAGAAATTAAAGATGCGAATGATTTTTCTATGTTATTATTAGAAGAAGCAAATGTAGCTACAGTAACTGGTGAAGCTTTTGGTGCTCCAAACTGTGTTCGTTTATCATATGCTGCTTCTGAATTACAATTAAGAGAAGCTATCAAGAGAATTAAAGAAGTTTTAAGTTAATTAACTTAAACAATTAAGCATAAAAAAAATCCGTAAGATGTTTCTTACGGATTTTTTATGTTCTAAAATGGAACTTTCAATTTTCTAACTTTTTTCTTTTTAAGCTTCTTTAAATACAAAGCCTTCTTGTTATAATCAATAAAGGCTTTTCCCAACTCTAAAATATCTGCGCCTATAATTCCGTCCACCTCATCAGCATCGTGTTGTTTTAAAGCTGTATTTACATGCGTTAAGTCAAACAGAACCAAATCACATGAATCATTTTTCCACTTCCCTATTTTAAGAGAATTATTTTCTGACTTATGTGTTTCCATATCCGTCGCTCCTGCTCCAGCAGCTTTTACTTCACTTTCTTCAGAAACAAGTTTGAAACGCTCTATTAAATCTAACCCAACACACGAATTGGAAGCGCCTGTATCTAAAATAAACCTTCCTTTAACACCATTTATCTCCGCATCTAACTCTAAATGATTTGTGATCATTTTTTTGAGTTTTATTTTAATGTATTTCTTTTTTCGTAATACTTTTTTCAAACTTGCCATTTCTTGTACTTTTGTCTCGTAAAGATACGGCAATAAATGATTACAGATACACACACCCACTTATATTCAAGTCAGTTTAACGAAGACAGAAACGAAATGATACAACGTGCTAAAGAAGCTGGTGTTTCTCGTTTCTTTATTCCTGCGATTGATAGTTCATACACAGAACGTATGTTTGATTTAGAAAAAAACTATCCAAACGACGTGTTTTTAATGATGGGATTGCACCCTACTTCGGTAAAAGAAAACTATCAAGATGAATTAGCACATGTAAAAGAGTGGTTAGACAAGCGTGATTTTTATGCGATTGGTGAAATTGGTATCGATTTGTATTGGGACAAAACTTTTTTACCACAACAGCAAGAAGCTTTTCGTACTCAAATTCAGTGGGCAAAAGAGAAAAAACTACCGATTGTTATTCATTGTCGTGATGCCTTTGATGAAATTTTTGAAGTTTTAGAAACTGAAAAAGGAGACGATTTATTCGGAATTTTTCACTGCTTTACAGGAACACTTGAACAAGCTGAAAAAGCAATTTCTTATAACATGAAATTAGGAATTGGTGGTGTTGCAACCTTTAAAAACGGAAAAATTGACAAATTCCTACATCAAATTGACATCAAACATATTGTCTTAGAAACCGATTCTCCTTACCTAGCTCCTACTCCGTACCGAGGAAAACGTAATGAGAGTAGTTACATTACTAATGTAGTAGATAAATTGGTTGATATTTATGGATTGACTTTCGATGAAATTTCGGAAATTACAACACAGAACTCTAAAGACGTTTTTGGTGTCTAACCTACAAACCACATATTATAAAACCCCAATCGGTATTGCCAAAATTGATGGTGATAAAAATGGAATCCAATCGATTTCTGTATTGGATGAAGATGCTTTGCCTACAATTAGCTTTCCGAAAGAGACTCCGTCTTGTTTACAAAATTGTGTTACGCAACTGGATGAATATTTTGCTGGAAAAAGAACAGATTTTGATCTACAATTGAATCCACAAGGAACAAGCTTTCAACAATCGGTTTGGGATGAGCTACTAAACATTCCTTTTGGTAGCACCAGAACCTATTTAGAACAAACCAAACAATTGGGGGATGTAAAAGCAATTCGTGCTGTAGCTTCTGCCAATGGTAAAAATCCTATTTGGATAGTGATTCCCTGTCACAGAGTTGTAGGTTCTGATGGCTCGTTAACAGGATATGCTGGTGGTGTATGGCGTAAAAAATGGCTATTGGAGCACGAAAGCGGAACCAAGCAACAAACATTGTTTTAATTTTCGTCAAGCTGAACTCGTTTCAGTTTATCATCCTAAAAAGATTCCTGCCTACGCAGGAATGACAACTTAATTCAAATTGCGTTTTTCAATAAAAAACTTCTTTAACAAAAAGCCGCATTCTTCTTCTAAAACCCCTGGTATTACTTTTGTTTTTGGATGTAATTTTGTTTTCAATACACTAAAGCCAAGTTTAGGTTCACTTGCTCCGTATACTATTTTACCTATTTGCGTCCAGTAACTCGCTCCTGCACACATTTGGCAAGGTTCTAACGTAACATACAAGGTACAGTCTTTTAAGTATTTTCCTCCTAAAAAATCTGACGCTGCCGTAAACGCTTGCATTTCAGCATGTGCTGTAACATCGTTTAACAACTCCGTTAAATTATGCGCTCTCGCAATAATTTGATTGTTAAAAACAATTACTGCTCCTACTGGAACCTCTCCTTTATCAAAAGCAATTTCAGCTTCCTGTAAGGCTTTTTTCATAAAGTAGGCATCATCAAACGGATTCATATACGTAGATTCATATAAGTTCTTAAACAAATGTAGCCAAAATTTGTTAGTGCTAACTCTGAGTAAAATACTTATTTTTACCAAAATTTACGATTTGATTTCAATCAACACTTCTGAAAATAAAAAAGTTTATTTTGCTTCCGATCAACATTTAGGAGCTCCAACTTCTGAGGCTAGTTTTCCTCGTGAACAAAAGTTTGTTGCCTGGTTAAACGAAGTTAAAAAAGATGCTGAGGCTATTTTTATTTTAGGTGATTTATTTGATTTTTGGTTCGAGTATAAAACTGTAGTTCCTAAAGGCTTTGTGCGCGTTTTAGGAAAGCTTGCAGAAATAAAGGACAGTGGTATTCCTATTTACTTTTTTGTTGGAAATCACGATTTATGGATGCGTGATTATTTTGAAAAGGAATTAAATATTCCTGTATATCATTCTCCGCAAGAGTTTACAATTAATAATAAATTGTTTTTAATTGGACATGGTGATGGATTGGGACCTGATGACAAAGGATATAAACGCATGAAAAAAGTGTTTACATTCCCGCTATTTCAATGGATGTTTCGTTGGTTACATCCAGATTTAGGAGTTCGGTTAGGACAATATATGTCTGTAAAAAACAAATTGATTTCGGGTGATGAGGATGCTAAATTTTTAGGTGAAGATAATGAGTGGTTAGTACAGTATTGTAAGCGCAAACTAGAAACCAAACACTACGATTATTTTATATTTGGACACAGACACCTGCCTTTAGAAATTCAGCTTAAAGAAAATAGCGTTTACCTTAACACTGGTGATTGGATCCAGTATTACACCTATGCTGTTTTTGAAAATGATACATTAGTTTTAAAAGAATATAATTCATAAAAAAAGCACCTTTTTGAGGTGCTTTTTTTATGAATTATTCCAATGTTAATCTAATACAAAACGTAATCTAGCAAATAAATGCCTACCATTAGTTCCGAACTGTACAGAACGTCTTGAATAGATAAAACGTCCACTAGATCTAAAAGCGGGATCGTTCTCATCTGGATAAACATCCAATAAATTATTTGCTCCTAATGTTAAACTTAGGCTCTTATTAAAGTTATACCCAAAAGAAAGATCTGTAATTACTTTTCCTCCAAAAGTAGTATCTATAGCAGGATCGTTACTGTTAGTTGCTTCTTCAACTTCTCCAAAATAACTGTTTCTTAAAAAGAAACTCCATTTGTCATTAACACTTAAATTGTGTGATAAATTCCCTTTTGTTGTAGGAACCGAAGACTCTAAATAAATTCTACTTGTTGGGTCAAAATAAGTATCAGACAATCCTGCGTTTTCTATAGCAGTTGGAATATTCACACCTTTTACATCCGTTTTCGAAAATGTAAACGCTAAAGTGTTAGTTAACCTCATCTTATCAGAAAGATCTGCTTTGTGATCTACAACAATATCTACTCCTTTTGTTTGCGTATCTACAGCATTTGCAAAAAATGCTGCTTGTGTAGCATTTGCTTGCTGGAACAATCTTTCCAACTCAGCATCTCCATTATCATCAAAACTCCCTGTTAATATTACCCTATCATCAATATCTATTATATATCCATCAACTGTAAACTTTAAGTTTGCACTTGGCACTTTTGCTGTAAATCCTGCAGAAAACCCAAAAGAAGTTTCTTCTTTTAATTTACCTATTCCTAAAATCCTTGCAACTCTCGAAGTGTTTGAAAACACCCCAACTTCATTTGGTATACCATCTACAAACAAGGTACTGGTTGAACTGTAAGATATTTGATGCAATGATGGTGCTCTAAACCCTGTTTGTAAACTAGCTCTTAAATTAAAGTTCTTAGAAGCTTTTACCCTAGATGCTACTTTTACATTTAAAGTACCTCCAAAATCTGAGAAATTCTCATAACGTACAGCTCCACTTAATAAAAAAGACTCTGTAATATCTGCTTCTACATCTATGTAACCAGCTATAGAATTTCTGAATGAGTTTACTTCATTTTCTGGTTTAAACCCAGGAAACACTTGAATACCTCCTGGTCTTGAGTTACCAAAAAAATCTTCAGGAACCATTGAGTTAGGGTCTGTTGGATCGTGTACATTACCCAATGTATTGTATTGTGCATACGATGCTTCCTCCCCTGCTACAATACCATAATTTTCTAAACGGTATTCAGCACCAAAAGCAATATTTAAACCAGACATTACGTCTTCGTAAAACTTACTAAGGTCAATATTTGTTGTGTTTTCGCTTGAATAAAACCCTCCTGAATTCGCTTCAAAAGGCGTTGAATTACCTAAAGATGCATTGCTTGAATTGCTTATCAAATAAGTAAATTCATTTCTACCGAATGTATTTGAAAAATCTACATTCCAATCTCCTAACTTTCCTTTTATTCCAACCGCGTATGATTTGTCTTGAATATTAGAATTTATCTCTGGTAAGAATCCATTCATATATGCTGGAGTGTATGCTCTAGATTGATTTGGTAATCTATAGAAACCTGCTGCATTACCATTCTTATAACTTAAACCAGCATTCCCATAAATGAAGGTTTCATTTCCTAACGGAATTTCCATGTTTGCAAAAAATTGTGCTCCTCTTACCCTAGATTGTCCTACTCTCATGTTAAAATCACTCCTTTTCAAGCCACGGGCTAACAATTCTGCTTCGGTAACATCAGCTCCTAAGATTGTTCGCAATTCTTCTTTTGTTTCGGTACCATTTAGTGTAATACCAGCATCACCTGCGTAATTAAAAATATCATCTAAATCATCATCTAATAGATTTGAAATATTATACCCATCTGCCGCTGCAACTCTTTCTATAGAATTATATGCATTAAATATTGAACCTTCCCATTCTTGCATTCTATTAGTCCATCCTCTAAAATCAAAATTTCCAGTAAAATTTATAAATCCGCCATCTTTACCTATTGGCAACCCATAATTTAACCCTAAGTTTAATTTTTCTCCATCTATATCTCTCTCTGGGCTACTTTCACTTGTAAAATTAGCACCTGTTGTTAAGTTAACCTCTAACTTGTTTGTAGATTTCTTTAAGACGATATTTATGATTCCTGCAATAGCATCAGAACCATATTGAGCCGCTGCACCATCTCTAAGAATTTCAATTCTTTCAATAGCAATTGATGGAATTGTTGTCATATCTGTACCCACTGAGCCTCTACCAAAAGTACCATTTACATTTACTAAAGCTGTTTTATGACGTCTTTTCCCATTAATTAATACCAATACTTGATCTGGACCTAATCCTCTTAATGCTGCTGGCGCAATATGATCCGTACCATCAGAAATTGATTGAGGATTAGAATTAAAAGACGGTGCTGCATAATTTAGAATTTCCGTCACTGTAACTTGTGGTGCCGACTCAGTAAGCTTGGAAACATCTAACACATCAATAGCTACAGGAGAATCTATTGCGACTCTCCCTTTATTACGAGACCCTACAATTACCACCTCTTCTAAGGCTTCACTCGATTCTTCAATTACTATTGTAAGATAAGAACTGTCAGTAACTTTTACTTCTTTCGTTCTAAATCCTACTGAAGAGACTATGACTGTAACAGGTAACTGGCTTACTTTTAAAGAATATTCTCCATTATCATCAGTAGTTATACCATTAGTAGTTCCTTTCTCTATTACATTTACAAAAGGCAAAGCCACTCCATTCGTATCTGTAATTTTTCCTTTTATTGTCTGGCCAATCATTGATGTAAACGACATCAATAAAACACAAACAACTAATCTCATTTTTTGTTTCATAATCATATTTATTTTTTATTTTTTTTGTTAAAAAAGTTAATTTACTATAAACATACTAATATTTAAACCTCACAACAAACATATCCATAATTAAATCACATCCAGCATATTAACACAAAAACTACTATTTATCAATACTTGCAAAACAATCTTATGTACTTCATAAAAATATCCTATAACACTTTATCTTCTTTCCTTTTAAAAACTCTTATTTACCTATAACCATCTTATCGTATATTCTTTTAATATGCTTATTTATAAAAGCTTTATTATTACATATGAACTCTTAATATAATTTTTAGTGATTGGGTTGGTATTTTTACTTACTGATTTTTTATTTAACGTCTTATCCAAATCAAGAAAAAAGCAATAAAAAAAGCACCTCAAAAAGGTGCTTTTTCATTATCAAATATCACAATTAAAAACAAACTTTGTTATTAATTAGCATTTTCACTAAACGGTGTTGGGAATGCATCAATAATATTATCTCCTGCTCTATCTAACGGAACATAAGTAGAATTTAACCTACCTAAACGCCTTAAGTCGATCCAACGATGCCCTTCTCCTAATAAAGAATATCTTCTTTGATTTAAAACTTCCTCTACTAACTCATTATCTAAAGTTCCTCCAGAATAATCAAGTAAACCTGCTTCGTTTCTTATAATGTTTATAGCGTTTACTGCCTCTGCGTTATTTGTTCCTATGTTTGCTTCTGCATACATTAAAATAAGCTCTTCATTTCTAATCAAATACACAGGTGCTGTATTGCTCTTATAAATTGCTATTTGATGCGTTGCTGACAATCCATCAAACGTTGCTGGGGCTGTTAGTAAGAATGATTTATCTGCTACCCTACTATCTCCTGCCTCTGCATCATTAATCCAAGAATTATGAATTACAAATTCTTGCCCTGATTGCCCTAATACATGAAACTGGTTATTTAAAATATCATTTCCTGTAGCTCCGAATACATGAGCTGGTCCAGTCATCAAGTTACCATTTAAGTTAAAAAAAGAATCATTTAAGAAACTAAGTACTCCTGCTTTATCTCCTTCATACAATGCTACTCTTGCCACTAGCGCTCTATTAAACTCTGAAAACGAGCTCGGTGTATCAAAATTCATAAACCCTGAACTTAAAGGAAAATCGAACGTTGTTGGAGAGTTAGCTAGATTAGTATTTGCTTCATTCAATAAATTTTTAACCTCTGTCAAAGCTTGAGCATAATCAACAAAAGGCCCTAAATTATCAGCATCTTCAACATCTATTCTAATTCCATTTGTATACTGCCTGTTTGCGACCATTAAAAGTGCATATGCTTTGAGTGTTTTAGCGTATCCATAATACGAATTTTTGACATCATCGGAGAAACCTGCTGAGGAGTTTTCTACCGCAGTAATTAAAACATTTGCTGATTTTACAACTCTATACCAAGCAGCATATGACCTTGTTGTTAAGAAACCATTATTATCTAACGGGCCTTTTAAAATTTCTCCTGTATAACGAGGATCCGTACCTGACAAATCATAGTACTCTCTTGCTAAAAGGCTTACAGTATTGTAATGAAATTCTAAATCGTTTCTCATAACAGCTTCAAGACCGACAGCTAATAACTGAACATCGGCTTGACTCGCTCCATCAGAAAAGCTCTCCTCGGTAGGTGCATTAGGGTTCGGTATATCTTCTAATTCACAATTAGAGAATAAAATAACAGAACATAATAAAATAGTTTTTAAAATTATATTTTTCATAATATCCTATGTTTTAAAAGTTAATATTTAAGTGGAAGTTTATAAATTTTGAAGCTGGATAGGGGGTTACTTCCACGTTATTAGCTAAAACATTATTTCCAAAATTTGAAGCTTCTGGATCATAACTATTATAGTCAAATATATTTATAAGGTTTCTACCCGAAACACCTACTTTAACTTTTTCAAACCCTTTAAAAACACCTTCATTAAAGGTATAATACAACCCTACCTCACGTAATCTTAAATATCCTGCATCCTCAATAAGAGGCTCTGGATTAACAAATGCTTGACTTGCCCTATAATCTCCATTAGATAATGTTCCAGAAGGATCTAAACCAGTATCGTCATAATCCCAAGTTGTTCCTGCTAAATCATACAATAAGGTTGTTAGGTTTATTCCATCTCCTCCTTTTTTCCAGTGCCACAAAAAAGACAAATCAAAATTCTTATATCTGAATTGATTTTGCCAAGACAATTGAAAATCGGGTTCTGCGTTACCATATACAAAAAAGCCATCTCCTTCAGGATCTCTTCTAGCAATTTCTTCAGCTGTAAAGTCAGCAGGGTTATAAGTTCCTACAATTTGTGTTGCACTAAAACCTTCCTGAATATAGAAAGTTCCTAATGAAGAAGCAAACCCTCCTTCTGTAAATGCAGGAACATTTAATTTCGTTATTTCCGATTTATTTTTCCACCACTTTAAATTGGTACTCCAAGAAAAGTCTTCCTGTTCAATAATACTTGCATTCAATCCTATTTCAATTCCTTTATTTTCAAGCTCTCCTGCGTTTTGAACTTCAGTTACATATCCTGAAGAAGTTGGTTTATTAGTTTCAATTAGTAAATCTTCAACCTTTTTATTATAAAAGGTAACTTCAAAGTTAATTCTGCTATCTAACAACCCAAAATCAACTCCATATTCTAACTCCTTTTGACGCTCCGGTCCTACATTTGGGTTCCCTTTAAAGTTCCCAGGTGCTAAACCTGAGTTACCATCAATTAACTGTCCTGTCATAGTAGTAAACCTATCTCTAAAATTCGAAAACCTTCCTGCTTCACCATAGGCTATTCTAGGTTTAAAGGAACTAATCTCTTTAATCTTCCAGAAATCAAACTTATGTAAGTTAATTGCTAAATTACCTTTAGGATAGTAATACATTTTATCAGCATCACCATTATTTGTTGACTTATCTCCACGAATACCTACTGTTCCTATAATTTTATCATCATAATTAATTTCTTCTTGAACAAAGAACCCTTTATCTTTTTGTAACCTTATATTTTGTTGTGTAGATACACTTTCAGATTGCCCCAAATTTGTTTGAGATCCATTTAAACCAGTAGCAATAGTTATCACCGTATTTCTGTCAAAATTTTGAAAAAAGCTTCCTGCTTGAGTTGTGAAATTCAATCCGTTTTCTAAGTTCAAATTATGAACTAAAAAGGCAGATAAATTGTAGTTAGTATTTACTGTTGTTCCTGAAATGGAAGCTCCTCTTAGTGACGAAGGATCTCTAAAATAAGATAGTGATCTTGGAAAAATACTTGTTGTTCTTAAAGTATACTGATCAAAACCTCCTTGCAATACCAATTTCAACCTATTTCTTTCATTGTCTAAAATTTTAACATTAGAAGTAACACTTCCTATAAAACGATTAACATTCTCTCGATTGGTAGTTAAATCTACTGTTTCTAAAACATTAGAGCCAGCCCCTCCTGATGGATACACTCCATCAACCGCTGATAAATTTTCCCATGGATACGTAAAAGCCAATGCATAACCTACTGTTCTATTAGCATTCCCGTTATTAAAGAAACCTCTGTCTGCTTGTGAATTGATATAGTTTGAGGTTATATACATATCAATCCAATCTGTAAACTTTTGACCAATATTCAGACGTACAGCTGTTTTTTCATACCCCGTATTCTCAACCAAACCTGGTTCTTCTTTATAAGTTACTCCAAAAAAGTAATCACTTCTTTCTGAACCTCCAGAAGTTGTAAAACGTGTAGTGGTAGAAATTCTAGTATGGTCGAATAATTCAGCTTCGTAATCTCTTAACTTAGCATTAGCAGGACCACCAAAGGCTACAATTTCTGCCTCATCCCAATCTCTTAACCCTAAGAGTCTAGTAGGACTTCTTAAACCTACTGTTTGAGAAAAAGAAATTCTCGGTTTCCCTTCTTTTCCTCTTTTCGTTGTAATAATCACAACTCCTCCTGCTGCCCTTGACCCATACAGTGCTGCTGCAGAAGCCCCTTTTAATATTTCTACGGTTTCTATATCTTCAGGATCAATGTCTGCAATTCTGTTAGAAGCATCATCTTGATTTGTAGAAGGATTCCCCCCTCCTGCTGCTTCACTTACAACATTGTTTCCAGAAGAAATAGATGAATTATCAACATATACTCCATCTACCACAAATAAAGGTTGTTGATCTCCAAAAATAGAAGTAACCCCTCTAAGCCTCATTGAGATTCCCCCTCCTGGCGCTCCTGAATTTGCTTTGATCTCAGCTCCCGTAAATTTCCCTGACAGAGCACTATCAAATCCTGATTGTGATGTAACTTGTGTTAATTCAGCCGCTGAAATTGTAGACACAGTATTCGCTAAATTAGACCTTTTTGTTGTGGTAGCTAAACCTGAAATTACCACCTCTTCTAAAACATCTGAATCTTCTCGTAATGTTACTTGTAAGAAAGTATCTGTATTGACTACATTTTTTTCTACAGTAACAAAACCTAAAGAAGATATGGTAACTACCGTCGGAATTTTTTTTACATTTAAACTAAATTCACCATTCTCATTAGAAGTGGTGCCATTTGTCGTGCCTTTTTCTATTATGTTAGCAAAAGGAATACTTTCTCCATTTACATCCACTATTTTCCCTTTTATTGTTTGTCCGTAAACAAAACTAGAAAACAGGAAAATAAGTGCGTTAATTAGCAGCGTTTTGCTAAAATACATTTTCTTCATAAAATTTAAGTTTAAGGTTAGTAGAAGCTAAATTTCATTTTTTTTATTTACAAAAACAAATTATAAATAACTTATTTTCAACCAAATAAACACCTACACCCAAAACTAAACTTTAAAAAGAACCACCTTCCCACTTGTTAATACAAGGTTTAACCAACTTTTAACAACTAAAAAAACACTATTATTGTAGCTTTGTTTCATAAAATTTCTAATTTATTTCAATTACTATGGATATAGATGTAAGAGCTATCAATGAAAAGATAGAAAGAGAAAGTGCTTTTGTAGACTTATTAACTACAGAAATGAACAAAGTAATTGTAGGTCAAAAACACATGATTGAGCGATTACTCATTGGGCTTTTAGGAAACGGACATATTTTATTAGAGGGCGTACCTGGGCTAGCAAAAACCTTAGCTATTAATACCCTTTCAAAAGCTGTTGACGGAAGCTTTAGTCGTATTCAATTTACTCCAGACTTATTACCTGCTGATGTTGTGGGTACTATGATATACAATGTAAAGGAAAATGATTTCTCTATAAAAAAGGGACCTATTTTTGCCAATTTTGTATTAGCTGATGAGATTAACCGTGCTCCTGCTAAAGTGCAGTCTGCTTTACTAGAAGCTATGCAAGAACGTCAAATTACTATTGGTGACGAAACCTTTAAATTAGATGAGCCTTTCTTGGTAATGGCAACTCAAAACCCAGTTGAACAAGAAGGAACCTATCCTCTTCCTGAAGCACAGGTAGATCGTTTTATGTTAAAAACTGTGATTGACTACCCAAAATTACAAGACGAGCAACTGATTATGCGTCAAAACTTAAACGGAAGTTTTCAAAAGATAAATTCAGTTATTTCAATAGATCAAATTATCAAAGCTCGTAACGTCGTTAACGAAGTTTACATGGATGAAAAAATTGAAAAATATATTTTAGACATTGTTTTCGCAACTCGTTATCCTGAGAAATACAATTTAGAAAAATTACAACCACTTATTAGTTTTGGATCTTCTCCTCGTGGAAGCATTGCCTTGGCTAAAGCAGCTAAATGTTATGCTTTTATTAAACGTAGAGGATATGTAATTCCTGAAGATGTTAGAGCTGTGGTTAAC
This sequence comes from Tenacibaculum sp. FZY0031, assembly GCF_036350695.1. Lineage (NCBI taxonomy): Bacteria > Pseudomonadati > Bacteroidota > Flavobacteriia > Flavobacteriales > Flavobacteriaceae > Tenacibaculum > Tenacibaculum sp. FZY0031. The sequence goes on along the minus strand of NZ_JAZDVY010000004.1, from coordinate 301,866 downwards.
GATGTATTACGTCATAGAATTGGTATTACCTATGAAGCCGAGGCTGAAAACATTACATCGATAGACATAATTAACTCGATAATAAATGAAGTACAAGTACCTTAAAAATAAAGAAAGTACACCTACTCATTTATAGCTTCCACCTTATTAATATGAATCCCCTTAAATTAGCTATTAATGACTTTTAAATTAACAACGTACAAAACATTAAAAGGAACTAAAAAAATTTTAGAATTAAAAAAGAAAAAAAATACTGAGGCTATTATTTATAAAGACAACAAGCCCAGTTATTATGTAAACTGTTTTGATTTACAAACTGAGTCGAACATAATTATGAATAGTTTTGTTTTAGGCCAACAAAAGAGTATACAAGAAATAGTAAAAGAGATTAGTAAAAAAAACAATGTGAATTTATCAATACAAGAAGCGCCTTTTTTAGCTTTTGAAAAAAGCGTAGAATACACAGAAGTGGAACTACCTCCACTACCTGAATCTTGGTTAAATTAATGGATACAAAAGAGTTACTAAAAAAAGTTCGAAAAATAGAAATAAAGACACGTAGGTTGTCTAATCATATTTTTGGAGGAGAATACCACTCAACCTTTAAGGGTAGAGGTATGACTTTTTCTGAAGTACGTCAATATCAGTACGGAGATGATATTAGAGCAATTGATTGGAACGTTACAGCTCGCTACAACGAACCCTATATAAAAGTTTTTGAAGAAGAACGTGAACTTACCATGATGTTGGTAGTTGATATTTCTGGCTCTGAATTTTTTGGTACTTCTGAACAATTTAAAAAAGATACTGTAACAGAAATCGCCGCAACATTGGCTTTTTCAGCCATTCAAAATAACGACAAAGTTGGTTTGATGTTGTTTTCTGATCAGGTTGAACTATACATTCCTCCTAAAAAAGGTAAAAGTCACGTATTACGAATTATTCGTGAGCTTATTGAGTTTCAACCAAAAAGTAGACAAACCAATATTAGTGAAGCCCTCAAGTTTTTATCCAACATCATGAAAAAGAAAGCTATAGTTTTTATGCTTTCTGATTTTATGGATGAAGGTTATGAACGTACGCTAAAAATTGTTGGAAACAAACACGATGTAACTGGTATTCGTGTATATGACAAGCACGATGAGGAAATTCCTAATTTAGGAATGGTTCCTATACTAGATGCTGAAACGGGAAAAACTCAATTAGTTAATACCAGTTCCAAATCTGTTAGAACCCATTACAAGGCTAACGCCCTACGCTTAACTGATTATTTTGAAAATGCATTTACCAAAAGTGGCGCAGGTACTATTAGCACTAGAGTTGATGAAAGTTATGTACGAAAATTGTTAGGCTATTTTAAACGAAAAGGATAAGAACAAACAATGAAATACAAATTACTTTACATATGCTTGTTTTTAACTTCTTTTGCCTTTGCACAGCAACCTCAGGTAAAAGCAGAAATTGACACAACAAACATTAGAATTGGTGAACAGTTTCAATATAAAATAACTGTTGATGAAACTGAAAACGTTATCATTCCTAAACTAAATAACCTTAAAGGCTTAGAGGTTATTGACACCCTTAAAATAGACACTATTGAAAACAAACTCATCCGAAAATACATTTTAACAGGGTTTGATAGTGGTGCTTTTTACATTCCTCAACAACAAATTTTTATTAGAAACCAAGCTTATTTAACCGATAGCTTACTAGTTAATGTAGCCACAGTTCCTATAGACACTACCAAGATTAAAAAATTTCCAATTAAAGGGATTAAAGGAGAACCCTATCAATTTGACGATTTCAAACAATACATTTGGTGGGTTGTAATAGCCATTATTGTTATCGCATTACTCCTCTATTTCTTTGTTTTCAAGAAGAAAAAAGAACAAGAGGAAACTATCGTTGTTCCTTTATTGGCTCCTTATGAAGAAGCTATGCAAAAACTTGAAGAACTGGACAAAAAACTATTATGGCAAAATAATCAAGTTAAAAAATATTACAGCGAATTAACAGATATAATTAGAGGATATATTGAACGAGAGTTGCACGTTCCTGCCTTAGAAAGCACTACTGATGAATTAATTGATGTTTTAAGAGATTTTAACGATACTAATTCAATAGAAACTTCTAGGGAAATTATTGATAAATTAAAGGACTTATTACAAGAATCTGACTTAGTAAAATTTGCAAAATCGAAACCTTTGTCTCATGAGATAGAAGAAGACCGAAAAGAAGCAAAGCTTATTATAGATAATTTAAAACCTAAAAAACAAGAAGAAGATGATGAAGTGGAATAATTTCGAGTTTCATAGTCCAGAGTTTTTATGGTTGCTACTATTAATTCCTTTGTTAGCTTTTTGGAGTTTTTATACTCGAAAAAAAGACAGTGCTCAACTAAGAATGCCAAACATCAAAGGTTTTAAAGTACAAGGTTCTATTTTACCCAAACTAAAGCCCATACTGCCGCTCTTAAGACTACTGGCCTTAACCTGCTTAATAGTTGCTTTAGCACGTCCCAGAAATGTTGCCGTTAGTAAAAAAACGAAAACAAACCGAGGAATTGACATTGTAATGGCTGTTGATGTTTCTGCTAGTATGTTAGCAAAAGACCTTAAACCTAACCGACTAGAAGCCTTAAAAAGAGTAGCTACCGATTTTATAAACCGACGTCCAAATGACCGTATTGGTATTGTAGTATACGCAGGAGAAAGTTTTACACAAACTCCAATTACCAGTGATAAATCTATCGTAAAAAGAACCATTTCAGAAATTAAATGGGGACAACTAGAAGGAGGAACAGCAATTGGAATGGGCTTAGGTTCTGCGGTAAACAGACTCAAGGATAGCAAAGCCAAAAGTAAAGTGATTATCTTATTGACAGACGGTGTAAATAATGCTGGTTTTGTTGATCCTAAGACTGCTACCGATTTAGCAAAAGGAAACGGAATTAAGGTTTATACTATTGGTATTGGCACTAATGGAATGGCTCCTTTTCCTTGGGCCAAGGATCCAAGAACTGGTAAAATTTCTTTTAAAAACCAACCTGTTGAAATTGATGAGAATTTACTAAAACATATTGCTAGCGAAACCAGCGGTAAATATTTTAGAGCCACTAATAACACTAAGTTAAAAGAAATTTACGACGAGATTGACAAGTTAGAAAAAACTAAAATAGAGGAATTTAAATATTATAATTACTCTGAAAAATATCGCTTGTTAGTTTTCCTAGCAGGAATCTTTTTACTCTTAGAGTTCACGTTAAAAAACACGTTATTTAAAAGTTTTATATAAAATTGTGTAATTGTTAAACTGTTTAAAAGTTAAAAAATGTATATTTTCTCTTTTGAAAAAATTAGAAGTTTGGAAAGAAGCTGTTAAGCTTTCTAAAAAAAAATACTCTGTTACAGAAAATTTTGGTTTAACAATAGAAATTCTAAGTCAATTAATTGTTTCAAGAGATTTAAACTTTTTAAATGAAGAAGACTATTTAAAATTAAGAAATACCATATACAAAATTTCTAACATGTTGAATTCTTTACGAAAATTACAGTTAAACGATTAAACGCATCAATAATTAAACTATCCGAAGGATGTACAAACTAGAAGAACCAATATATTTTTATCTTTTTGCAATTATTCCTGTAATAATTGTGGTTTTCCTATTCGTTTTATGGTGGAAAAAACGAACTCAAAAAAAGTTTGCTAATCCGTTGCTTTTATCTAAAATAGCACCAAACACATCAACCTTTAAATCTGTACTAAAACTTGTTTTCTTTTTAGTAGGATTATCATTTTTAATTCTGTCATTAGTTAACCCTAAAATGGGAACAAAACTAAAAACCGTTAAAAGAGAAGGTGTTGATGTAGTATTTGCCTTAGACGTTTCTAAAAGTATGTTAGCAGAAGATATTGCTCCTAACAGATTAGAAAAAGCGAAACAAATAATTTCTAAAACTATTGATAAATTAGGAAGTGATAGAGTTGGTATTATCATCTATGCGGGGAATGCTTATCCTTTACTACCTATTACCACCGATCACGCTGCTGCAAAAATGTTTTTGCAAAACGCAAATCCAGACATGGTTTCGAGTCAAGGTACAGCCATTAATGAAGCGTTGAATTTAGCGAACACTTATTACGATAACGATGAGCAAACTAATCGTTTTTTAATCATTATTTCAGATGGTGAAGATCATCAAGAAGAAACTAAACAAGTTGCTCAAAACATCGCCAACGAAGGTGTTAAAGTATATACCGTAGGTGTAGGAACCGAAAAAGGAGGTCCAATTCCTATCAAATTAAATGGCGCGCTTATTGGTTATAAAAAAGATAGAATGGGAGAAACCGTCATTACTCAAAGAAAACCGGATGTTTTACAGGGAGTGGCAGATGCTTCTGACGGACAATATTTTGATGGTAATAAAACTGAAAATCCAGTAGAAGCTATAGAGAAGATTATTGGAAATGCCCAAAAAAATGAGTTTGAAACAAAACAATTTTCTGATTATAAAGACCAATTTCAATGGTTTGTAGGTATTGGACTGTTATTTTTAATTTTAGATATGTTTTTGTTTGATAAGAAAACCAAATGGTTGAAGAAAGTAGATTTGTTTAACGAAGAATCTTAACATGTAGTATGAAAAGTTTACAAAATTTAATATTTATTATAGTCCTTGCTGTTTCTGCGACAACCAATGCACAGCAAGATACACTTAAACTACAACGTGAAGCTCGTGCTTTGTTACGAGAAGGAAACAAGCTATACAATAAACAAAAGTTTAGTGATGCTGCTATTGCTTATCGAAAAGCTTTAGGTAAAAATAGTAAGTATGAAAAAGCAAGCTATAATTTTGGCAATACTTTATACCAAGAAAAGAAGTACAAAGAAGCAGTAGAACAGTTCAAAGTAACTACTGAGACTTCAAAAGACAAAATGGCTCAGGCTGAAGCTTATCACAACATAGGTAATGCTATGATGGAACAAAAGCAATATGAACAAGCTGTTGAAGCTTTTAAAAATTCCTTACGTAGAAATCCGAATGACGATGAAACTCGTTATAATTTAGCCGTTGCTCAAAAAGAAGCTAAAAAACAACAACAAAATCAGAAGGATAACAAGGATAAAAATAAAGACCAAAAAAACAAAGATCAGAAAGATCAACAGAAAAAAGACGACAAAGACAAACAAAACGATAAAAACAAGGATCAGAAAGGAGACGATAAGGATAAAAAAGATGATAAACAAGATCAGAAAAATGACGATCAAAAAAATCAACAAAAACCTAATCAAGACCAAAAAGACAAGCAAAATCAAAAACCGAAACCTCAACAAGGTAAAATGACTCCTGAACAAATGAAACAACTATTAGAGAGTTTAAATAATGAGGAAAACAAGACGCAGAAAAAAATGAATGCGAAAAAATCAAAAGGAAGAAAAGTGAAACAAGAAAAAGACTGGTAATTTTTCAGTTTTTAAAATCTTAGTTATTTTTAGACATTTTTGAAATTTAACATGAAGTTTAAAGTATACATATCGTTATTCGTTAGTTTTATAACATTTGCCATTCATGCACAAGACGCTGCGTTAACGGCTTCGGTTAGTAAAAACAAATTGGGTGTAAACCAACGATTACGTATTGAGTTTTCAATCAACAAACAAGGAGCCGATAATTTTAAAGCGCCAAGTTTTACTAATTTTAAAATAGTTGGAGGCCCTAGCCAGTCGGTAAGTCAATCTTGGATTAATGGTAAAATTTCTTTTAATCAATCCTATACCTTTATACTACAACCTAAAAGAAAAGGAGAATTTAATATTCCTCCAGCCAGTATTGAAATTGAAGGTAAAACACTCACTTCAAATCCTGTAAAAGTTATTGTTTTAGATGCTGTTGACATTCCTAAAAACCCAAATGACCCTAGTTATATTGCTGAGCAAAATATTCATTTAGTTGCCGAAATTTCTAAATCTAAACCTTATGTTGGCGAGGGAATTTATGTAGAATATCGCTTATATTTTAGCGATAATGTTGGTATTTATGATAATGCCATAACAGAAGCTCCACAATACAATGGTTTCTGGAATCAAGAAATTAAACGTAACGGAATGCCTGTTAAAACAGGTACTTACAACGGTGAAACTTATCGTTATGCTGTTTTACATAAAGCCCTGTTAATTCCAACAACCTCTGGTAAACTGACAATCGATCCTATGAAAATGGATATAATTGTGGCAGTTCCTACCGGACGAGCTGACTTTTTTGGAAACGTAATTACACGTCAAGTTCGTAAAGAATTTTCTTCTGCTAAGAAAATTGTTAACGCTCAGGCCTTACCTCTTAAAAACAAACCGGAAGACTTTACTGGTGCCGTTGGTGAATTTTCATTCGATGTTTCTTTAAGTAAAAATACCTTAAAAGCTAATGAATCATCACAAATTAAAGTTTCCGTAAATGGTAAAGGAAATTTAAAACTTTTTGAGCTACCAAAAGTTGAAACTCCTAAAGAACTAGAAGTTTATCAACCTGAAAGAAAAGAAAATGTTCGTATTACTGGAACTGGATTATCTGGATCTGTTACTGATAACTACACTGTTGTTCCTGAGTTTAAAGGAAAATATAGAATTCCAAAAACTAGCTTTTCTTACTTTAACCCAAAAGAAAAAGTATACCAAACCATCACTACTGATGATTTATACGTTGATGTTTTAGAAGGAAAAGAAATTCCAACAAACTCTGATGCTAATACAGTAGCCAAACAAGAGGTAAAAGTTACAGGTAGTGATTTTAGATATATTCAAACAACTACCAATTTACAGCCTATTAAAACTGATGATTTCTTTAAGTCAACCCTGTTTTATATTCTTTTGTTACTTCCTATTTTAGCAATTCCCGTTGGAATTGTTATTCAAAAAAAGAAGGAAGAACGTGATAGTGATGTATTGGGTAATAAGTTGCGAAAAGCAGACAAACTTGCCAAGAAATACTTATCAGAGGCTCAAAAACGATTAGGCAATAAAGAAGCCTTTTATGAAGCTTTAGAAAGAGCTTTACACAATTACTTAAAAGCAAAACTAGGTGTAGAAACCTCTGATATAAGTCGTGAAAAAATTACAGATTTACTAGCTGATAAAAACGTTCGTAAAGAAACTATTAACAGCTTTATTGAAGTATTTAACAATTGTGATTTTGCTAGATACACTCCAATTACCAATGTACAGATGAAAGAGGAGTATGAAAAAGCAAAACAAGTAATAATGCAATTAGATAGACAGTTATAATGAGAAAGTTAGTTATATATTTATTCTTATTGGTGTCAATTAGTACGTTTGCACAAAATGCCAATGATGTTTTTTTAAGTGCTAATTCTCTATACAAAGAAGGAAAGTACGAAGAAGCTATTAAGTTATATGAGCAAATAGAAGATGAAAACCTAGCTTCATCCGAAGTGTATTACAACTTGGCAAACTGTTACTATAAGCTTCATAAGATAGCTCCTACTATTTACAATTACGAAAAAGCATTGCAGTTAAACCCTTTAAATGAAGATGCTAAAAACAACTTAATTATCGCAAAACGTTTAACTCTTGATAGAATTGAAGCGTTGCCCAAATCAGTAGTTCAAAAATTCAATGAAAATTATTTACAAAAGTTTACTTATAATACCTGGGCTGTAATTACCATTGTATTTTCTTTTATAGCTTCTATTTTATTTTTACTATTTTATTTTGCCTATACCCCAAGTAAAAAAAGAACTTACTTTACAACCAGTATTATCTCATTTTTACTTTTACTAACTTGTTTGATTATAACGTACACACAATACAACCAATCTAAAAACAATATTGAGGCCATTATTTACACTGAAGAAGTTCCTGTTACTAATGAACCTACCGAAAACTCTAATGAAATTTTCATATTACACGAAGGAACCAAGGTTAAAATACTAGATTCTGTAGATAATTGGAAAAAAATAAAACTCGTTGATGGAAAAGTTGGATGGATAAAAACCAAAACTTTACAAGAACTATAACATTTTAGCTATAAAAAATTAGTTACTTTTACCTCTAAATAAATAAAAATCATCTTGAAATCTAAAATCGCCATTTTTTTTATTGTTCTATTCACAGGCATTATTGTTACGCCTTCGATTATTACATTGGTTGATAAAGATCAAGACATTACTATTTTCTTAAATCTTAGTGAAGAAGAAGAAAACACAAAACACGTTAAATTTGCTGAGTTAAAAGCGCACCCTAACGAAAACGATACTTCTTTTTTATACAAGAAAATCCAAAAGAGAAAAAACGTTCGTTTTCAATCTAAAGACTACGTTTCACAATACCCTAAAATTCTCACTCCTCCTCCCGAGTTCTTCACTACTTAAGCATCTAAGTAAGTTATCTCCTAACGAGGTCTTAAACAGAAAATCTAAAAAATATTTCAACGCATAGCAAAAACGGTATTGCTTCTTTGAAACATTTTAAGTTTCTCTTAGTCAAAAAATCAATCATTTAAATTAAATATACGCTCTGAATTTTTTATTTGGAGTCTAAATAAACGCATCTATTATGTTTAAAACTATTAAAAGCGACTTACCCGCAAGTATTGTCGTATTCTTTGTTGCTTTACCTTTGTGTTTAGGTATTGCTTTAGCGAGTGGAGCTCCTCTTTTTTCAGGTGTAATTGCAGGAATTGTAGGAGGTATTGTTGTTGGAGCCATTAGTGGCTCAAAAATTGGAGTTAGTGGTCCGGCAGCTGGTTTAGCTGCTATAGTATTAACCGCTATTGGTTCTTTAGGTGGTTATGAAAACTTTTTAGTAGCTGTTGTCTTAGGAGGAATTATTCAAATACTTTTTGGTGTTCTTAAAGCAGGAGTTATTGGTTATTATTTTCCATCATCTGTAATTAAAGGAATGCTTACTGGTATTGGTATCATAATTATTTTAAAGCAAATTCCTCATTTCTTTGGATATGATGCAGAACCAGAAGGAGCTGATAGTTTTATTGAACCTTCTGGAGAAAACACTTTTTCTGCTCTTTTAAGTATTACTGATAATATTACTATGGGGTCAATGGTTATTGGTTTTATTGGATTAGCTATTCTAATTCTTTGGGACAGAGTTTTAAGTAAAAAAGGAAAAATATTCCAATTAATTCAAGGACCATTAGTAGCCGTGGTAATGGGAATAGTCTTTTTTACCTTAACACAAGGAAATGAAACATTTGCAATACAAGCATCTCATTTGGTAAGTGTTCCTATTCCTGAAAGTTTTGATTCTTTCTTAGGTCAATTTACCTTCCCTAACTTTAGTGCTATTACCAACTACGAAGTTTGGGTAACTGCTTTTACAATTGCATTAGTAGCTAGTTTAGAAACCTTACTTTGTGTTGAAGCTACAGATAAATTAGATCCAGATAAAAACGTAACTCCAACAAATAGAGAATTATTAGCTCAAGGAACTGGAAATATCTTATCTGGTTTAATTGGAGGGTTACCAATTACTCAAGTAATTGTAAGAAGTTCTGCCAACATTCAGTCTGGAGGTAAATCTAAAATGTCAGCAATTATTCACGGGTTATTTTTACTATTATCTGTTATTTTAATTCCTACTCTGTTAAATAAAATACCGTTATCTGTTTTAGCTGCAATTTTATTAGTTGTTGGTTATAAACTAGCTAAACCAAGCTTATTTAAACAAATGTTTGCCTTAGGATGGAAACAATTTGTTCCTTTTATCGTAACCGTATTAGGTATTGTTTTTACCGATTTACTTACCGGAATTTCATTAGGATTAGCTGTTGGAGTTTGTGTTATTTTGATAAAAAGTTATCAAAATTCTCACTTCTTACACATCGAAGATAAAAGCAACGGAATACACAAAATAAAAATGACGCTTGCAGAAGAAGTAACTTTCTTTAACAAAGGAGCCATTTTAAAAGAATTAGATAGCTTACCTGAAGACACTCATTTAGAGTTAGACGTAAGAAAAACTAGGTACTTAGATAACGATATTATTGAAATTCTAGAAGATTTTGCTTTAAAAGCAAAAGAAAGAAATATCAATATTAAACTTATTTCAGAACGCGGTGTTGTAGAAAACCCAGAAAGCTTTATTAAGTTTTTTAAACTTAGACCAAAAGCTGCCTAAACGTTTTAAATTCGTAAATAAAAAAACGACATCAATAATTTTATAAAAATACATAATGAAAGCACATACTAAAGAAACGCAAGCTACAATGACTCCTGAAAAGTCATTACAATACTTAAAAGAAGGAAACTTAAGATTTCAAAACAACCTAAAAGCAAATCGTAACTTATTAGAACAAGTTAACGATACGAGAGAAGGACAATTTCCTTTTGCTACTATTTTAAGCTGTATCGATTCAAGAGTTTCTGCCGAATTAGTTTTCGACCAAGGCTTAGGAGATATTTTTAGTGCCAGAATTGCTGGTAACTTTGTAAACGAAGATATTTTAGGTAGTATGGAGTTTGCTTGTAAATTAGCGGGTACTAAATTAATCATTGTTTTAGGACACACTAGTTGTGGAGCTATTAAGGGGGCTTGTGACAATGCTGAGTTGGGTAATTTAACCAATATGTTAGGTAAAATAAAACCTGCTGTACAAGCCGTAACTGAACCTAAGGACGAAAGTTTGAGAAACTCGTCTAATTTAGAGTTTGTAAATAAAGTTGCCGAAAAAAATGTACATTTAACTATCGACCGAATTTTAAACGAAAGTGAAGTACTTGCCGAAATGCATAACAACGGTGAAATCATGATTGTTGGAGCGATGTATGATATTACTGACGGAGCGGTTACTTTTTTTGAATAAACAATACTTCCATAATTAATATAATAATATAAAGAGAATTTAAACGTGGTTTTAGATTCTCTTTTTTATTAACTTCGACAACTGGTGTGCTTCACTTATAAAACAAGCATCAAAGATTTTTCTAATAAACTTTTTTACTAATGAATCTATCTAAAATTTTTGAAAACAATAAAGAGTGGGTAAAAAACAAATTGTCTACCAATAACGATTATTTTAAAAAATTAAACGAAGGGCAAAGTCCTGAGTTATTGTACATCGGTTGTTCTGATAGTAGAGTTTCTGCCGAAGATTTAATGGGACTAAGTCCTGGTGATGTTTTTGTACACAGAAACATTGCCAATATGGTTCCTGCAATTGACTTAAATTCTGCTTCCGTTATTGAATATGCTGTTGAGCATTTAAAAGTAAACCATATTGTGGTTTGTGGCCACTATTCATGTGGTGGGGTTAAAGCAGCTATGCAATCTTCCGATCTAGGGTTGTTAAATCCATGGCTACGCTATATTAGAGATGTATACCGCCTACACAAAGAGGAACTGAATACTATAGAAGATGAAGATGCTCGCTACGATCGTTTGGTTGATTTAAACGTACAAGAGCAATGTGTTAACCTTATTAAAACTGCTGCCGTTCAAAAAGCATACAGGGATAGAGGTTTAAAAGTGCACGGTTGGATTTTTGATATCAAAACAGGAAACCTTATCGATTTAAATATCGATTTTGAACACATCTTAGAAGGTATTATGGAAATTTATCATTTAGATTAAATACAAAAGCGGATACTATTTTTATCCGTTTTTATATTGTTATTTCTAGTTCTTTATTATTCTCATTTTCTTCTCCTTCCTCATCTTTTATGATTGACGGAAAAATTGTTGGAGCAATCTTTTTTACTGGTTTAAATAAAATAGATTCTTCTAAACTCTCCTCCTTTACAAACGGAATAGTATCATTCATTTTTCCGAAGAAAATAAAAATTACGCTTAAAATTAATCCAATTTTTAAAGCTCCGAAAACACCTCCTAGAATTTTATTTAAAATTCCTAAGGCTGCAAAATCAGCTATTTTGGTTAAAATTTTCCCTAATAGTGCTATCGCTACAATTATTACCACAAAAGTTCCTGCAAAAGCCGCCAAAGAAATGTACTTTTCATCCCAAGTAACACTGTCTTTTAACCAATCTCCAATAAAGTATGAAAAGTGGATAGCTCCATACACTCCTGCAACCAAAGCAACCAAAGAAGCAACCTCTACAAACAATCCTTTCATTAAACCTCTTACAAAGCCAAAAAGTAGTAATGCAGCAATAATAATATCAAAAGTATTCATAAATATAAAAGCGTTCTACTGTAAAAATCTATGCTCAAATATACATAACTCATTTGTATCTTTGCTTTCTCAAAAAACACAAATGACAAAAGAAGCCAACTTAAAAGAAAAATGGGATTTTGTAATAACTCAATTATCACAACAATTTGCTGATGGAGATGATCTCAATATTGATGGAGTTATTTATTTAATTGGTGTTCAAGAATTAGGACAAGGACATCGTAAGTTTAAAAAAGATGAAAAAGTAAACCTTATGCATATCGCTATTTGTAAGTTATTAGAACCTTACGGATACTATGAATTCGATTTTTTTGATAACGATGGATGGCCTCACTATAAAACTGTAACCGAATTGCCCAACTTAAAACCAGGTGAACAATCGGTTTTAATGAAAGAAGCCATTATTAATTATTTTGAGTTGATTCATTTTTTTGATTAAGTAACGCTTAACTTCCGAATCATTTTTGATAATAACTTAGGAAAAAAACGCTTTGCATATACCCCTAACTTTTCCTTCGCACCTGCTATATATACTTCTTCCTTTTTAATTTTTATAGCTTTTATCATCATCTCAGCAAACCTCGTTGGTTGTATACCATTTGCTGTAGCTGAGTCCATCGTATTTTGTGGAGTTCCGTTTCCTGTTAATGCATTTTTCGACACATTGGTAGCTACAAACCCCGGACAAACTAACGTAACAGCTATATTATCTTTATAATGTTCTGCTCTCAAACTATCAAAAAAACCATGCAATGCGTGTTTAGTAGCTGCATACGTAGAACGCAGTGGAGTTCCTATTTTCCCAACAATACTTGTAGTTACAACAAAATGCCCTGATTTATTGTTTATAAAATGAGGCAATAAGCCTTTTGTCAATGCCACAGTTCCTAAGTAGTTAATGGCCATTAAGCGTTTATCAACTTTTATTGAAGTATCTTTTACGAGCGATCGTTGACTTATGCCTCCGTTATTTACTAAGACATCTACTCTTCCAAAAAAAGAAATGGCTTTGGTAACCTTCTCAGGAAGGTTTTCATAATCTTCTAAATCTAAAGGTAAAATCTTAACCTTTTCAGGAAATTTACAACGTTTTTGCACTTCTCTTAAAAGACTTTCATTTCTTGAAGATATAATTAACTTTGCTCCGTAATTAGATAACTCAACTACTAGAGATTTACCAATTCCAGAAGAAGCACCAGTTACCCAAAATATTTGTTCTTTAAAGTTCATGTTTTCAAATAATTAAAAAAACGTTTCTAAAATACATAAGAAAAAATAAAAGTGGTACACTTCTTGGATAGAAGTTCGTAAATGACTAGTTTTAAAACCTTATTAATAACCCTTTAAAATATTATGATGAAAAAATTACTGGCTCTATTAATATTCACCACATCACTTGTAAATGCACAGTACACTGTTAAAGGTACCATGACCCCTCCAGACAAAGGAGATTGGGTTATTTTATATAAAATTGAGGGAGCAAAACAAAAGTTTCTTTCAAATACCACTATTAAATTTGACACAGTTGCTATAAGTGGTGAACAACAAGTTTTAGGAAAGTTTAGCTTTGAACTACCTAACACAGCAACTCCTGGAGCCTACAGAGCTACTTATAGAAATTCTGGTGCTGGTTTTGTTGATTTTTTCTTCAATAAAGAAAATGTTGAGTTTGTTTTCAACCCAAGATATCCTGATCAATCAGTTCTTTTCACGAGTTCTAGAGAAAATAAACTATACAGTGAATACTTACAAGCATACAATGCTGTACAAAAAAAGATAGATTCGTTACAGGCTTCTTATATCGAAACAAATTCAAAAGATGCAAAAAAAGCATATAAAAAAGAACTTAAAGAATTAGAAGATGTACAGGAAACTTATGAAAACAAGTCTGAAGGAATGTTGGTCAATAGCTTTATAAGAGCTTCTCGTCGATATAATTCATCTAACCCGCATGATAACATACAAGATTACTTATCTGCTACCAATGAAAACTTTTTTGAATATGTTGATTTTAAGAGTGATGAATTATACAACTCTTCTTTTTTAATTGATAGAATTAACGACTATGTTTTTTACTTAAACTATTCTGAAGATAAAAATGTTCAACAAAAATTAATTAAGGAATCTATTACCAATGTTATGAAGAAAATTTCTTCTAACAAGTTAGAAAAAGCAGTAATCGATTATTTAATTAGTGCACTTACTGACAAGCGTAACGGACCAGTTGTAGATTGGATGTTTGCGGAATATTATGATAAACTTCCTACTGAAGATCAAGATGCCGATTTTAAAAAGGAAAAGCTAGATGTGTTACTAGCAACAGTAGGTAGAGTAGCTCCTGACTTTTCTTGGAAAGAAGGTGATGAAGAATACAAACTATCTACATTAAATGATGGTAACAAGTATTTATTAGTATTCTGGAGTACTGGTTGTCCACACTGTGTAAAAGAAATTCCTGAACTTTATAAGTTTATGCAAACTCATAAAGAAGTATCGGTAGTTTCTTTTGGTATTGAAAATGAAGAAAACGAATGGGATGAGTTTGTTAAAAACCTACCAGGATGGCACAATGCTATAGGAACACATCCTGAATATAAATTTGACAACGAAACCGTAAAAAAATATAACCTACTTGGTACTCCATCTTATTTCGTATTAGATAAAGACAAGAACATTATTGCCATGCCTGATCATGAAGAAGATGTAGAAAAGTACTTTAATAGTAATAACGAATAGTTAAACACTAATAAAACAGCATAAAAAAAGCTCAACAAACTTGTTGAGCTTTTTCTTTTTTAAAAATATAAAAATGCATCTTCAATATGTGTTATTACAAACTCATTTCGTTGTTTAATAATAGCAATGATATCAAACCGTATTTCTACATCTAAATCACGCTTTATAACGTAATCGTCTATAGCTGTAACTAATAGTTTTATTTTCTTTGGATTCACAAAGTCTTGTGGATTTCCAAAATAAGTTGTCGATCGCGTTTTAACTTCAACAACGGCTAATACATCTTTATTTTGGGCAATGATATCAACCTCCGCTTTTTGAAATCGGTAATTTGTTTCAACAATAGTATATCCATTTTTAACAAGATAATCTATTGCTAATTGCTCTCCTTTCTTACCAAGTTCATTGTGTTGTGCCATTTAAAAACTTATATTTGAGTAACCTTAAATCTTTTTATCATGAAAAAAAAACATGGGAAACACCGATAAAGCTATTAGAACTTTAATCGCTTTAATAATAGCTGCGCTATCTTACTTTGAATTTATTTCAGGAATTTTTGGTAATATCTTACTCGTACTGGCCATAATCCTTTTAGTTACAAGCTTGATAAATTTTTGTCCACTATACAAGTTATTAGGAATAAACACCTGTAAAACAAAAAACAGTTAATTAAACTCTACCAAACACTGCTTATTCTTACGTATCAATAATTTAACTTCGCTACCCATTATCAATGCTCTATTATCTGGTTCGTGACCTGCGGGAAAATTAAATAGCACAGGAATATCTTCAGGAACAACCTCTAAAATTAATTGTTCTATGGAGCTTCCCCACGGTGTTGTGTTTCTTTTAATTTTAGTCATATCACCAACAACAACAGCCTTTACTTTTGTAAAGTACCCTGCACGCTTTAAGCTTTGCAACATCCTATCTATCGAATATTTATACTCCCCTATTTCCTCTATAAACAAAACTTTTCCATCTGTAGAAAGTTGACTTTCTGACCCTAGCATAGAAGCCAAAATAGCAATATTACCGCCTATTAACTCTCCTGAAACCTCACCTACTCTATTCTCTTGTGAAGCAGGAATTTCATAGCGTAATTTTTCTCCAAATAATGCTTTCTTAAAAGTAGCGATTGTTTGTACAAGATCTTCTGGGTCTTCTTCCATACTTGTACCCATCATCGCATGTAACGTTTCAATTCCTAAGTTATGAACGTGATTATGAAATGCTGTAATATCAGAATAGCCTATAATCCATTTTGGATGTTTTTTAAACTTCGTAAAATCCAATTTATCTAAAATCCTCACAGAACCATATCCTCCACGTGCACTCCAAATTGCCTTAATACTAGGATTGTCTAACGCATCTTGAAAATCTTGACAACGCTCTTCATCGGTACCTGCAAAATGATCATTCTGAGCAAATAGATGTTTTCCATACACCACTTTTAAGCCCCAACTTTCTGCTAATTCTTTTGCTTTATCAATGGTTTGTTTACGATTTTTTAAAATTCCTGCAGGAGCAACAATTGCAATAGTATCTCCTTTCTTTAAATACGGTGGTGTGGTCAACTTCATAGTTTCATTTTGCGCGTAGACTGATGTAATTATCAGTAAAAAAAATAAGATGAAAATTCTTTTTTCCATAAACAAGTCTCTTTTCTTGATCTTAAAGGTTTAAAATCTATCAAATGTACCTAATTTATAACAGTATAAAAAATTGCTTTTTCGTACTTTTGCGCTTTAATTTTAGTAGAAAAACATGAGTACACCAAAAAGATATACAATTACAGCAGCATTACCTTACACCAATGGACCAATCCACATTGGACATTTAGCAGGTGTATATGTTCCTGGAGATATTTATGCACGTTACCTGCGTCAAAAAGGAAAAGACGTAGCCTATATTTGTGGTTCAGATGAACACGGAGTTGCAATACCCATGCGTGCTAAAAAAGAAGGTGTTACTCCACAAGATATTATTGATAAGTACAACGGAATCATCAAAAAATCATTTGAAGATTTTGGTATTTCTTTTGATAACTATTCTCGTACTTCAGCTGAAATTCATCACAAAACAGCTTCTGATTTCTTCACAAAGTTGTACAACGATGGTGAATTTATTGAAGAAGTTACTCAACAATTATATGACGAAGAGGCAAATCAGTTTTTAGCAGATCGTTTTGTCATTGGTACATGCCCTAAATGCGGAAACGAAGAAAGTTATGGTGATCAGTGTGAAAAATGTGGTACCAGTCATAACGCTACCGATTTAATCAATCCTAAATCGGCTATTACTGGAAATGTTCCTACCTTAAAAGAAACTAAACACTGGTTTTTACCATTAGATAAGCACGAAGATTTTTTACGTGAATGGATTTTAGAAGGACATAAGAACGATTGGAAACCAAATGTATTAGGACAATGTAAATCTTGGATTGATGACGGTTTACGCCCTCGTGCCGTAACTCGCGATTTAGATTGGGGAATACCTGTTCCTGTGGAAGGTGCTGACGGAAAAGTATTATATGTTTGGTTTGATGCTCCTATTGGTTACATCTCTTCTACTAAAGAATGGGCAGAACGAGAAGGTAAAAATTGGAAAGATTATTGGAAAAAAGACGATACTAAATTAGTCCACTTTATTGGTAAAGATAATATTGTATTCCACTGTATTATTTTCCCTGCCATGTTAAAGGCACATGGTGATTTTATTTTACCAGAAAATGTACCAGCTAACGAGTTTTTAAATTTAGAAGGAAATAAACTATCAACTTCTAAAAACTGGGCGGTTTGGTTACATGAGTATTTAGAAGAGTTTCCTAACCAACAAGATGTATTGCGCTATACCTTAACAGCCAATGCTCCTGAAAATAAAGACAACGATTTTACTTGGAAAGATTTTCAAGCTAAAAACAACAACGAGTTAGTTGCTATTTTTGGAAATTTCATTAACCGTGTGGTAGTATTAACAAACAAATACTACAACGGACAGGTACCACCTGCGGGGAAATTCTCAGAAATTGACAAAGATACTTTAGAGCAATTACAGCAATTCCCAGATATTATTGCAAAATCTATCGAACGTTATCGTTTTAGAGAAGCGTCTCAAGAAATGATGAATTTAGCTCGTTTAGGTAATAAGTATTTAGCTGACGAAGAACCTTGGAAGGTGATTAAGGTTAACGAAGAGCGCACCAAAACTATTATGAATGTTGCCTTGCAAATCGCAGCAGGTTTAGCGATAGTATCAGAACCATTTTTACCATTTACCTCAAGTAAATTAAAGTCAATTTTAAATATTGATACTATGCTTGCTTGGAATGATGTAGCTGAAAAAGATATTCTATTACCAGCTGATCATCAAATTAATAAAGCTGAATTATTGTTTTCTAAAATTGAAGACACTGCAATTCAAGCACAGTTAGACAAACTAGAAGCTACTAAAAAAGCGAATGAAGCTGCTAACAAAGTAGTTGAGCCTCAAAAAGAGACTATTGAATTTGATGATTTCACCAAAATGGACATTCGAATAGGAACTATTGTTGCGGCTGAAAAAGTAGCTAAAACAAAAAAGCTACTGAAACTTACCGTAGATGTTGGCATTGACACACGTACGATTGTTTCTGGAATTGCTGAAAGCTTTAAACCAGAAGATATCGTTGGGCAACAAGTATCTGTACTGTGTAATTTAGCTCCAAGAAAATTACGTGGTGTAGAGAGCCAAGGAATGATTTTAATGACCGATACTCCTGATGGTAAATTAGCCTTTGTACAACCTTCAGAAAAGGTGAATAATGGAGAATTTATCGCTTAAACAAAAAACTGTATTTACTATATTTGAAACCTCGCATAAAATGCGAGGTTTTTTTATAGTATAAATTAGCATGAAAAAAAATTTTACAACTACCTTCCTATTAACCTTTTGTACAACGTTTTTTAGTCAACAAAAACTGGTTGAATTTAATAATTCACTGAAAGATAATAACTCTAACATAAAAGACATTTATACTCTGGTAAATCACCAAAATAATTTCTTTTCAATTTTCTTTGCTGACGCCAAAAATGTATACTCTTATAATTTTGATAATACTTTCTCTATTAAAAGTAAGCTATTGTTTGAAAATAAAAGGAGAAAATACAAAGACATTATTGGTTATAGTTTTCTCGAAAATGGAGATTATAAACTATATCTTAAAAATAAAGAAAATGATTTTTTAGAAATTTATTTTTCTTTAAATGAAAATACTTCGACATCTAAAGAATTTAAACTTTTTAAAGATTATGAAACGTATCTACAATCTGTTACTATAAATAATAAATTTTACCTTATATCTGGCTCAAAAGAAGTTAATGGTTTATACTTCTATACTTTTGATGAAGATAAACCACGAAGAAATAAGATTAATTTGGATAAACTAGACTTAGTATCATCTTCTGGTGAAAAAAAAGAGCTAATGTCTATTTTAATGAAATCATTACCTCTATTTAAGTTTGATGAGAACACACCTAATTCCATGGAAATTTCTTCAAAGAAACAAAAAATGTATGCTCAAGATGAATCAATTATTTTTACCCTAAATAATAACTCAGATTTTACACAAATTGTCAAAATAGATTTAAAGAATTTTATTGCTTCTTCTTTTAAATTAAAGACCCCTCAGGAAGATATAAAAAGGCGCAAAAAGAAATCCAACTCATATTTACTTAATAATAAAGTATTTTCTCTTACCTTTTCTAAAGAAAAACTCAATTTTAATATTATAGATTTAGCAAATAGAAGAACTATAAAAGAGTTTTCAGTATCAAAAACAGATACTATTAAATTTAAAAACTCTCCTATTGAAACACGTACTGGCACCTACAAAAAATACAATGATTTAAAAAAAACGAAGAAATTTTTTAACACTATGAGCTATGCCAACCCAGCTATTAATGTTGTTTTTAATAATGATAAATATTATCTAACGATTGGAGGTTCATTAGGTCCAGTTACCCGAGGTGTTAGTAGTTCTGGAGTGGGGGGTGGTTTTGGTACCAACAGTTTAACTTTACCAAAAGGTCACTCTGTTTCTTACTCTAACAATGTTGGCAACAGTTTTTACTATTACACAAATTCAGATGAATTTAACTTTATAAAATTTTCTAGCATTTTAAATGAAAAGTTTTCTCATTTAGAAGACGAAAAAAACGCAAATGTTTTTGAAAAAATTAAAGACTATCTAGACCCTGAAAGATCTAAACTTAAACTTTCTGATTTTTTTCATTTACCTTTTAAAGGAGATAAGTTTGATCCAAATGATGGAGTATTTAAGTACAAAGACTTTTATATTTATATTGATTATAATCAGAAAAATGAAACTTTTAAACTGTTAAAATTTACCAACTAAGACAAAAGTTAATACTATGTATAAAAGCCTCGAAAATAGCAAGGTTTTTTTATTCTAAAATATTTTTAAATGCAACTTATCTCCTATATAACCTCTCGTACACAAATCTCAAAACAATCAATTCAAAACACGATTGAACTGTTAAATGAAGATTGTACCATTCCTTTTATATCCCGTTACCGAAAAGAAAAAACAGGAAATTTAGACGAAGTTGAAATTGGTCAAATTGTACAGTTCAAAGAACAATTTGAAGCCTTAGAAAAACGGAAAGCAGCAATTTTAAAAGCCATTGAAGAACAAGATGCTTTAACTGATGAGTTAAAAGCAAAAATTGAAAAGACAGATGATGTAACTACCCTAGAAGATATTTACCTACCTTATAAGAAGAAACGTAAAACCAAGGCTGAAACCGCTCGTAAAAATGGCTTAGAACCTTTGGCGAAGATGATTATGAGTCAGCGAGTAAACGATTTGGACTACACCGCTTCAAAGTATGTAAACAATGACGTTGAATCTGAAGAAAAAGCGTTAGAAGGCGCTCGCCATATTATTGCTGAATGGATTAATGAACGTACGGATATTCGAAATAACATTCGTTATCAATTAGAGCGTTTTGCTACCATTGCAACCAAGGTTGTCAAAACTAAAAAAGAGGACGAAGCTGCTCAAAAATTTAAAGATTATTTTGATTGGGAAGAAAATCTAAGTCGAATTCCTTCTCACCGATTGTTAGCTATTTTACGTGCAGAAAAAGAAGGATTTATTCGTGTAAAAATTAGTATAGACGACGAACGAGCATTGCAAAAAATGGAAGACAGAGTTATTCGTTCACATAACGAATGTGCTGAACAAATTGAATTAGCCATTACTGACGCTTACAAACGTTTGTTATTCCCTGCGCTGTCAAACGAAGCTTTAACAATTGCTAAGGAAAAAGCAGACGAAAGCGCCATCAACGTATTTGCTAAAAACCTACAACAATTACTGTTAGGTTCCCCATTGGGTGAAAAACGAATTTTAGCTATTGATCCTGGATTCAGAACAGGGTGTAAAGTGGTTTGTTTAAACGAACAAGGAGACTTATTACATAACGAAACTATTTTTCCGCATGCACCTCAACATCAATCTAAAGAAGCAATGAACAAGCTTTGTTCTTTGGCAGATGCTTATAAAATAGAAGCGATTGCTATAGGTAACGGAACCGCTTCAAGAGAAACAGAACAATTAGTAAAACGTGTATATTTTAAAAATTCAGTAGAAGTCTTTGTAGTAAGCGAGGCTGGTGCATCCATTTATTCAGCTTCTAAAATTGCACGAGATGAGTTTCCTAATTATGATGTAACTGTTCGTGGGGCTGTTTCAATCGGGCGTCGATTAGCTGACCCTTTAGCTGAACTGGTAAAGATAGAAGCAAAATCAATTGGAGTTGGGCAATATCAACACGATGTAGACCAAACACAATTAAAAAAATCATTAGATACGGTAGTAGAACACTGCGTAAATAAAGTTGGTGTAAATATTAACACTGCCAGCGCTTCCTTATTAAGTTATGTTTCTGGTATCGGTCCTAAATTGGCTGAAAACATTGTGAACTATCGAAATGAAAATGGGGCTTTTCCCAATAGAATAACGATAAAAAAAGTCCCTCGTTTAGGCGGAAAAGCATTTGAGCAATCCGCTGGATTCCTACGAATTAAAAACGGTGATAATCCACTAGATGATTCTGCTGTACATCCAGAGCGCTATGCTTTAGTAAAACAAATAGCCAAAGATGTTGGCAAAAAAGTAGATGACTTGATTGGAAATTCTTCTGTTTTAAAACAAATTAAACTCCAGCAGTACGTAACTGAATCTTTCGGGTTGCCAACACTACAAGATATTGTGAAAGAGTTGGAAAAACCTGGCTTAGATCCTCGTGAAAAAGCCAAAGCTTTTAGCTTTAATGAACATATTAAAACGATAGATGATGTACGAATAGGTATGGTACTACCCGGAATTGTAAATAACATTACTAACTTTGGTTGCTTTGTTGATATAGGTATTAAAGAAAGTGGCTTAGTACATGTATCCAATCTTGCTGATACATTCGTACAAGATGTTAACGAGCATGTAAGTTTACATCAACATGTTCAAGTTAAGGTACTAGAAGTAGATACTGCCAGAAAACGGATTCAATTAAAACTCGAAAAATAAAAAACCAGCTACTCTAGCTGGTTTTTCCCAATCAAAATCAATAAAAGGAATATAAATTTGGCACTTCCTTTAGTTGATACGTTTTATAACTAACCTTTTATCATTCGCTTCTAAAACTACTTCTGTTTCAGACATTACAGCAACTTCCCACTCTTTATTAAATGCATTTACAGGTTCGTCTGAAAAGTTTAAAGCTAGCATACTCCCATCATTTAACGACTCCCAAACACCTTCTATTACAGCTCCGTCCTTTTTTGCTTTAACTACATTCTCTGAATAAAAATAAATTTGATAATCGGCAAAAACTGCTGTTTCATCTTCTCCGGTATTTTTATAGCTTTCAACAGCCCAAATGCTACCTTCTGCTAATAGAATAGCATTCAATCCATCTTTTACAGTAGAGCATTGACTTTTAAAGCGAAGGTGGTTTCCTTCAAGTAATAAATGCACACTTACTTCCCCTGAATCTTCTTTAACTTCGTGTAAATACCACGTTCCGTTAAAAGCTGGATAATCCGGTATATTGATTGAAAAACTCATCTCATTCCCTTCTCCTGTTATTTCCCATATTCCTTCTGAAATATCTCCGTTATTATCTATTTTTATTGACCCGTTTTCTCTAAATGAAAATGTAAACATTTTAAACTCTTCCGTAAGATACTCTTCATTTAAGTATAATTTTTCTACACTCCATTCATTACAATTTGCAAATATTTTTTTAATTCCTTCTGTACTACATTTATCACAATCATCATCGTTATAGTCATTATCATCATCTTCATCACAACTATTTTTTGCTGCTTCTAGCGCTTCTTCTAACTCTTGCATATTATTAATATACACATAGGTATCTCCATTTAATATTACTTTAAAAGGAAACTCTATTGTTACTGCTGAGTAGTCTTCTAAGTCTTCAATCAGCTTATGCATTTGTTCATCATCTTCAATGGTAATGGTGAGTATTAACTCTAAATTAGCATTAAATACTGATGCTTTAAGTGGGTAATAAAAATCTAAGCACTCAATATCATCGTCAGCTTCATTTTCTCCTGTACAATTTTCTGCTAAACGCTGTAATTCTTCATCAGAATTTACTGTTTTAACCGTATAATCACTTAGTATAACTTCTATAGGATACGAAATAACAATAGCATCTACATCGTTGTCAAACAAATCAAAAATATCTTCAATTTCTTCATAGCCATCTTCATCATTTACTGTTATTTCTTTTGAATTTACGGTAACGGTTACTGGTAATTTAACACTCAAACAACTAGCCTTATCAATAATATTGTCTTTAGAACCATCTTTTGCAACAGTATTTTTCATCAATTTAGCTACTGTCGAATTTGCAGCAAGTTCATTTTCTATTGGGGGATCAATAATTTGAATCTCTTCCGTTCTACACGAAAACAATATTAGTAATGTACTAAATAGCAACAAGGATGTTTTAAAAAATTTCATAATTTCTGGGTTATTTATTTGTTTTAGTTCGATTTATTGCTCCTTTCATATAAAACAACTAACTTTTACAATATCCCAATAAAAAAATATTTTTTATACCTTTCTCCCTCTTAAAACCTTATTTTAGTTTGTCTAAATCCCTATATCATAACATTTGTGGTGAAAAGAAATTTTCTTTATTGTATAAAAAACATGCTCAAGAGCTGGGTGCTTTTTTATACTACAAGTACGGAAGTGCTTTAAACCCTACCGATAAAGTTCAGGATGCTTTTATTAAGTTATGGGAAAATTGTGAAAAAATAATTCCTGAAAAAGCTAAGTCCTTTCTTTATACCGTTGCTAATAATTTAATGTTAAACGCTGTGAAGCATCAAAGAGTTGTTTTTAAGCACCAAGAGATAAAGCCCAAAGATTACACAAATGAATCTCCTGAATTTATGCTTCGTAAAAAAGAATTTTTACAGCGATATGAAAAAGCTTTATCAAACCTCAAAGAAGAGGAACGTGTGGCTTTTATGTTGAATAAAATAGAAGGTAAAACACACAAAGAAGTTGGAGAAATATTAGGCATTACAAAAAAAGTTGCTGAACATAGAATTTATTCGGCGTTTAAAAAATTAAAAAATCAATTAGATGATTTGAAATAAAAATTTTGGGATATTTACCTACTAAGGTGTTTTATTAATATAGACAATCAGTCATGAAGAAGGATGATTTAATACAAAAATGGTTACACAACGAGTTAACCGATAAAGAACAAGCAGCTTTTGACGCTCTGGAAGAAGCCAAGTTTCTTGAGGAAATTATTCAAGAAGGTCAACGTTTTAAAGCTGACAAGCATATTTCTATCCCTTCTTTCGAGAGCTTAAACAAGCGTTTATCTTCAAAAACAACCTCAACAAATTGGTTTTCGATTCTCTCTAAAATTGCCGCAGTATTTATTATAGGTTTAGGAATGTTTTATTTTTTGAATACTGATGACGTAACCGTTTTTAGTACTCGATATGCCGAGAGCAAAGCCTTTACACTTCCAGATAATTCTTTAGTAAGACTCAATGAATTTTCTCACCTTGAATACAATGCGAGCACATGGAAAAAGCGACGAAGTTTGCACCTTAAGGGTGAAGCCTTTTTTGATGTTGAAAAAGGAATGCGTTTCGATGTAATAACTAAAAATGGAGTTGTGAGTGTTTTAGGTACTGAATTTAATGTACTAGACAGAGATAGTATTTTGAAAGTTTCATGTTATGAAGGATTGGTCCAAGTGAGTTATGATGATAAAATTACAACACTCCCTGCTGGAAAAGAGTTGAGTATTATAAAAGGCATTGAACAAAACACCCATACCGTTTTATCCCAACCCAAGTGGTTAAAAAACATGAGTGCTTTTGAAAACGCATTATTTACTGATGTTGTTGTTGAACTTGAACAACAATACAACATTAAGATACAACTTAACATACATAATAGTACTCTAAAATTTACTGGTGCTTTTACCAATAATAATCTTGACAAAGCCCTAAAATCTATCACTCATCCGTTTAATTTATCGTACGAAATTAAAAATGAGCAACGAGTAATTATATGGGATGAACAACAGTAAGTTTTACATTTTATTTACATTCTTCTGGTGTCTTTGGCTCTCAAGTATACAGGCCCAGAAAATAGATGAAAAAACACCGCTTAAAGTGGTTTTACAACAAATTGCTTTTACTCACAATGTTCAATTTAACTACAATAGCAATTTAATTAAAAACACCTATACATACCCTGTTTCTAATAAGCTTAACTTAAATGAAAAACTTAAAACACTAGAAGTCCAAACTGGTTTTGTATTTACTCATATAGACACGCAAATAATTGGCATATCTTCTCCCTTAGTAATTTGTGGTTATATCAAAGACATTACCACAAAAACTCCTTTGATTGGAGCAACCATAACTACAAAAAAAAGCCATGCCATAACTAATAATGAAGGCTTTTTTAAACTCAAAGTTAAAAGCAGTTCAGAAAAAATAAACATTCGTTTTATCGGTTATCATACAATGACTCAGTTAGCTAGCGAATTGGCTTCTACAAACTGCAAAAACCTTTATTTAACTGAGTATCAGGAATTAATTTCTAACATCAGCATTAATGGATATTTGGTAAAAGGTATTGATAAAACTATTAATGGTAGCACAACAATCGATTTTACAAAATTCACACTGCTCCCTGGATTAATTGAAACAGATGTACTACAAACGGTACAAGCTTTACCAGGTATTCAAAGTGTAGATGAAACCGTTTCAAACATTACAATTAGAGGGGGGTCACACGATCAAAACCTTATTTTATGGGATGGCATAAAAATGTATCAAACTGGACATTTTTTTGGATTAATTTCAAGCTTCAATCCAAAAATCACACAAACTGCAACCGTAATTAATAATGGTACTGATGCTTCTTACTCTAATGGGGTTTCAGGAACCATTCATATGAAAACCAACAATGAATTACAAACAGATTTTACTGGAAGTTTGAGTTTGAATTTTATCAATGCCAACATTTTTGCTGATATTCCTTTAGGAAGAAAATCTTCACTACAAATTGCTGCTCGAAGATCTATTGACGATTGGATTAAAACCCCTACCTACCAAAATTACTTTAAACGTGTTACCCAAAGTACCGAAATAGAAAACAATGACAAAAACGTTACCAATTCTAATCAAGATTTTAATTTTTACGATACTTCTTTACGATGGTTGTACACCCCAACCAACAAAGATATTATTCGGGTAAACTTTATTTTAATTGATAATAACTTAACTTTTGATGAAACTGCTATTGTACATAACTCAACAGAAACTAAACAAAGTAGTTTGTCACAACAAAGTATTGCTGGTGGTATTCATTATCGTCGAAAATGGACCCCTAAATTTAGTACCATCATACAACTTTATGAAACAGATTATAACTTACAAGCTACCAATGCAAATATTTTAGATAACCAACGTTTTTTTCAAGAAAACATCGTTTCAGAAACGAATATAAAACTAGAAGCTGCCTACACCAAAAATAACTGGAAATACAGTGGTGGTTATAATTTTGTTGAAACACAAATAACCAATCGTAACGATGTTGACAATCCTAGATATTTAAGATTATTCTCTAATGTTATAAGAGAGCATGCTATTTTTGGACAAACACAATACCATAATTCATATAGTAATATTACGATAAAACCTGGGGTACGTGTAAACTATATTAAAAAATTTAACCAAATACTTATTGAACCTCGATTAAGCATTTATAAAAAAATAAGCAATACTTTTTCTTTGGAAATTTTAGGAGAGTTCAAGCATCAAAACGTATCTCAAGTTATTCATTTCCAAAATGACTTTCTTGGTGTTGAAAAGCGCAGGTGGCAAGCATCTGACAATGATAGTATTCCTATATTAAAAAGCAAACAAGCCTCTATAGGGTTCACCTATAAAAAGAAACAATGGCTTATAGATGCTACAGGATACTACAAAAAGGTGGATGGTATTACCACACAAAGCCAAAGTTTTACCACCAAATATGAATTCAGTAAAAACAAAGGAAGCTACAATGCTTTTGGTATTGATTTTTTATTGCGAAAAAACTTCAAAAACCTAAGTACTTGGTTAAGTTATTCGTTTATTCAAAATACTTACTCTTTTGATAATTTAGTAGAAAAACAATTTTCGAGTAATTTTGATATTACCCACGCTGCTACCATAGGGGGCACATATTCAAATAAATTATTTAACATGTCACTGGGACTAAATTACACCTCTGGAAAACCAACTTCTCAACCTGTTTTGGGTAATGAAATTGTTAATGATGAAATTAATTATGGTACTGCCAATAATAGTAGACTTAAAAATTATTTAAGAGCAGATGCTTCTGCTCTTTACAAAAAACAACTAACTGATGATATAAGTGTAAATATAGGTGTTTCTGTATGGAACTTATTGAACACCAAAAACACTATTAATAATTATTACAGAATAGAACATAACAACGCTAATAAGTATGCTCGTTATTCATTAGGTACAACGCCTAACTTTTTATTGAAACTAAATTTTTAATTAATTCTTTTCTGCCCTCTCTTATATCATGCCTTAAACTACCAACAACAAAACAATCCGTAATTAAAAAGCAGTATCAACCTTAGGTTGATACTGCTTTTTTAAGCTTTAATAAATTGTTTTTTAGTTATTAATTATCCAAGAGATATAATATAACTGACCTATTTTTCCAGATCCAGGAGCTACGTAGTATTCTTTTCCAAATAAGTTTGTTCCTCCAATCTTAATTCGAGATTTAATTGATGGAATTCTATAGTTTAATTGTGCATCAATTACTGTTCTTTCAGCAATATCTCCCTTTACAAAGTTTGAAACCCATCTATACTTATCTTGCCATCTTGCACTCACTCCAAAACCAAAATTATTAAACAGATTTTCATTCCCAAACTGTGCCTTTACAGTATGTTTTGGGGTGTTAAAATTAGGTTCAAATAAACCATAATCCTTGTCTTCGTATGTAAAATCAATAAAGTTATAGTTAAGTCCAAAATCAAAATTGCTAAATAGTTTTGTATGCATACCAAAACCAAAACCGTATGACTCTACCTGTGAATTACTATTGGTTGTTATTGTAAAGTCTCTTACTAAACCTGCACTAAACGCTTGATTAGCCTCTTCATCTAATATAACGACACCATCTCTAACAAATCCATACTTATTTTGTGGCTCTTCTAATTCCGCTTCTGTAGCTTTTCTATTTCCGTAAGGGTATACTTTTCCTGCATTAGGTACTGTTACATCTTGATAAAACACGAAGTTGTCATGTGTACTATAAAAAGCATTTATATCTACATCTACATTTGTTTCATTATTTAAACGGAACATACTTCGATACCCTAACTCTATTGTTTTTACTACTTCAGGTACCAACTCATCATACTGAGATTCTATGTAGGTAGCTCCGTTATATGTTGCTTGATCGTAATAAACACTTCTGGTTAACAGCGAGTTATTAAGAATTTCATCTCCTGTTACTGTTCTAGTATCATAAACATAATTACTTAATTGGTCGTCCCATCTTATAAAATAGCTATCAGGATAAGCTATACGTCTTAAGTTATCTCCAATTGCTCCAACAGTAGTTTTTACTTGAGAATCAAAAAACATATACTGCTCTTGGATACTTGGATTACGGAAACCTGTTTGGTACGACGCTCTTAAAACATGGTTTTTCTCTTCTCCTAAAGCGTAATTCACCGCTAATCTTGGAGAGTAATTTCCTTCAAAATTATCAGATTTATCGTAACGAATAGATCCTGTTAGTTTTAGTCTTTCTTCAAAAAATTTCTTTTGAATTTGTGTATACATCCCATACTCTTCTATACTAACCTTTTCTTTTTTATCATTAAATAGTGTTCCTTTAGATCTTGGATTATATTCACGATAAGAAGCTCCCACTTGTACATCAGCCCATTCGTTTAATAATCTTTTAAAGTTATAATTACCATCTAAATGAGTGTAAGAACTTTTTTCATAAAGCTTACTTCCTCCATCAGAAATTAATGTGCTTGTTATTCTGGTAAACTCTCTAGCGAACCCATTGGTTCCATACGCTAATCTATCTCTATCAGCGTATGCTCTTGCCTCTTCCAATGATTTTCCTTGTACATATCTTTGATCGTAAAATTCATCTGCATAAACTCCCATCGATTTTACAGCTTCATTTAAAGCGCTTCCTGTTCTTGTTAAATCGTAAGAGTTTCCAGAATTATTTCCTGTATAATACCCTCTTACATAAAAATCATCTCCTTTGACTTCTAATTTATGTTGCCCAATGAAGTAACCACGTTGAGCTAACCTACTTGTTCCTTGAAAAAGGTTATCTCGTAATGATAATCTTGAAGTCAACTGAATTTCTAAAGACTCATCTTTAAAAGGTCTGAAATATAAAGATCCTGAAAACCTAGCATTTTTCGATTTAAAATTATTTCTAACAAGCTCAGCTTCTGTATACCCTGTTCTTCTTAAAAGAGTACCCCAAGCAATATTATCGCTATCATAAAAATTTAAGTCTCGGAAACTCTCATCTCCGTAGGTATTCACTCCATTATAATTAACAGTTGAATTTATTGTTCCATCTATTAATTCATTGGTATCAACCTCTTTATTTCTTAAATCATTGGCATGCCATTCTTCAGCTTCATAGTACGAAAAGTTAACTTTCGCAGCAAAAGCATCATTAAATTTGTACCCCATTCTTACTGCCACATCATAAAAAGGATTATTTCCTCCTGCTTCTTGACTCGTATAACCGCTTTTAAACATAGTCGTGATCCCTGTGTAATCAAAAGGGTTTTTGGTATTCATAAGCATGATTCCATTGTAAGCATTGGCTCCATATAAAGCAGAAGATGCTCCTGGTAAAATTTCAACGCTTTGAATGTCTAATTCAGAAACTCCAGAAAAATTCCCTGTACTATAACTTAACGCCTGAGCAGCTGTATCCATTCCATCAATCATTTGAACAAAACGCGTATTTGCAAAATCGGCAAAACCTCTTGTATTTATTGATTTGAACCCATAGCTCCCTTCTCTAGAGTTAATTCCTTTTAAATTTGTGAGTCCATCATAAAAAGAATTAGAAGTGTTTTTTCTTATATCTGCAAGTCCTAATCTCTCAACAGTTACTGGTGATTCTATAATTCTTTCTGGAACTCTTGAGGCAGAAATAATTACTTGATCTAACAACAAATTTTCTTTTAAGACTACATTTACCTTTTTTTCAAAAGATATAACGGGTACTTCTTCTGTTTTAAAACCAAAAGCAGAAACTATTAATGTTTGAGGCAAGGTATTACTTGATAAAACGATTGTGAAGTTTCCTTCTTCATCCGAAACCGCAAAATTTTCACCACTTGTAATTTTTGCATTGTAAAACGGTTCTAAATATTCATCGTATACAGAACCTGATATTTTTACCTGTGCATAACTTGTTATAGCAGCCAAGGTAAAAACAATCATTACTAATTGTTTTTGTAACATTTTAAATTTAATTGATTTTTATTCTTCTAATGAAAAGTTTATTGGAAAACCATACTTTACAGGTACTCGCTTTCCTTTATTTTTACCTGGTTCAAAGCGTGGTAGCTTAGATACTACTCTTTTGGCTTCTTCATTAAGGATTTCTCCTCCATCAGGACCAAGGGTTTTAATATTTGTTACATAACCATCCCTATCGATTATAAATCGAATCCATACTTCTCCTTCAATATGATTTCTTACTGCTTCGCCAGGGTAGCGGAAATGTTTATTAATATGCTTAACCATTTCTATGTTAAAACAGTCAAGCCTTTCTTTTTTCTTTGCGTTTTTACACTTGTCAAAAGAGGGTACTCTTTCAACATAATAAAGCTTTTGTGCTTTAGACAATTCTTCTTTCGATAACTTTTCAGTTATTCTTGTTAAATTATCTTTATAGCCTATCTCTTTTACCGCCTCTGTTTTTTCTATTGTTACTTCTTCTGAAGCAGAAACATCACTAACATTTAAAGTACTAACTGAGCTTATAGCTTGAGCTTTTTGCTTTGTAACAGCTCTTTTTTTAAGATACCTTTTACTTGCTGAAATTTTAACTTTGATTTGTCTATCAGCTTTCTTCTTTGAGTTCTTTACAGGCTCAATAGTACATTTTGTTATACTATTAACATCCATCACAGAATCATCAGGAGATTCACATACTTCCTGCTGAGCATAGAAATTAAAAGAGCAAAATAAAAATACTACTAGAAAGAAATTATTTTTCATATACATATGATTTAATTATCTAGTAAATTAGTTTGAAGTTAAAAGTTTGGTGGCGCGAATTTATAAAATTTTTAACATATAGAAAATAATTATTGAAAAAGAACGAGTTAATGCATTAACTCGTTCTTTTTCAAATCTTTTTCTTAGCTAAATTCCCACTTATTTGTTGCCTAACATTAGTAATTCGTTACAAATTACTTCTGTTATATAACGTTTGTTACCTTCTTTATCGTCAAAAGAACGAGAAGTCAACCTCCCTTCGATCATTACTTCTTTTCCTTTTTCTAAGTATTTTTCAACAATTTCTGCTGTTTTATTCCAAACAACTACATTATGCCATTGTGTATCTGTCACTTTTTCACCTTGGGCATTTTTGTACGTTTCATTGGTTGCAATGGCAAACTTTGCTAGTTTTTTTCCACTCTCTAAAATGATGATTTCTGGCATATCGCCTAAATTACCAATTAACTGTACTCTGTTTTTTAGTGCGTTCATAATATTTACTTTTAATGTTAAACAGTTAAGACTTGTCATTCAATCGAATTGACAGTGCAAAGATGAAACAGCAAGCAAATTAAAACCGGTTAGTAATCAGTTGTTTTCGTTTGTAATTGAATGTAATCGTTTAATTATTTTTTAATATATTTGAAATCAAATACTTACAGCATGAAATTTTATTTAGAAACCGAGCGTTTAATTTTAAGAGAACTCCAAGCAAGTGATTTGGAAGGTATGTTCGAGTTAGATTCTAACCCTGAGGTCCATAAATATTTAGGGAACAATCCTATTACGACGCACAAACAAGCTGAAGATGGTATCGCTTTTATACAAGAACAGTATAAAGAGAGGGGTATTGGTAGGTTTGCTTGTATAGAAAAAGCTTCTGGTGACTTTATTGGTTGGTCTGGATTGAAACGTAATGAAGGAGAAAAAGAAGCATTAAATGGTTTTACTAATTTTATTGATATTGGTTATCGTTTTATTCCGCGTTTTTGGGGTAAAGGTTATGCTTCAGAATCTGCTTTTGCTTGTTTAGACTTTGGTTTTAAAAAAATGAATTATGATATTATATACGGCGCAGCTGATGTAGAAAATATTGGTTCTAACAAAATTCTACAAAAAATAGGACTTTTCTTTGTAAATGAATTTGATTATAAGGGAATTGATGTTAACTGGTACGAACTTAAAAAATTAGACTATGAACGATAAGAAGTGCTTAGAATGTGGAGATAAAGTTATTGGTAGGGTTGATAAAAAGTTTTGTTCTGATTACTGTAGAAATGCATATAATAACAAAGTTAACAAGGAGAGTAAAAACCTAATTAGAAACACAAACAACCGGTTACGAAAGAATTATAAAATTCTTTCTGAGTTGAATACTTCTGGTAAAACTAAAGTAACTCGTCGGAAGTTATTTGATAGAGGTTTTGACTTCAAATTTGTTACATCACTTTACACCACAAAAGCAGGTAGTACCTATTTTTATGTGTATGACCAAGGATATTTAGAGTTGGAAAACGAAATTTATTTATTGGTAAAGCAAGATTAGTTATTTCCACGTATTCCCTTTTAATTTCATGGCAGCAATAAGCACATCTTTTTGACTAATTTGCCCCGCTAACTTACCATTTAGAACGATAGGAAAACGTCTTCTACGTGATTTTAAAAATTTATTAGCTGCATCTAAAATATTCATATTACCATCAATTGTTTCAACTTCTCTAACCATGGCTTTTCCAACCGTATTGTTCTTACTAATTGGTAGGTTGTAATACCTACTTTCCGATATTTGTTTTATACAATCACCTTCTGAAATAATTCCTATTAATTCATTTTTTTCATTAACAACAGGTCCGCCTGATATTTTATGCTTAATAAGTATATCTATCGCATCTTCAATAGGTTGTTCTTCTCTAAATGTTATTAATTTTTTGGTCATATAATCAGACACCAAAATTGGTACATTCTCTTCTTGAGGTGTATTCGTCCTCTTTCCTTGAAAACTTTTAATTGCCATAATCTTAAATTTTACTCTTAAATATACTGATTTTTAACCGATTACAATTACCCCCTCTTAAAAAATAAATTACTTACTTTTATAAGTACTAAAATCCAACTATGAAATCATCAAGAAATTACCTTGCAGTTCTCATCATTATTTTAACTGTTTACTGGAGCTTTAACGATATACTTCCAAGTGTAACCTCTTCAAAAAAAGAAATTAGTGCTACTGAATTTTCAATTGATAATGCACTATATCATTTAAAAAACATCTCTCAAAAACCACATCATACTGGATCTAAAGAACATAAAAAAGTACAAGAATACCTAGTTCAAGAGTTACAAAAACTAAATTTAGAACCTGAAATTCAATATCAAACTGCTATTAATAAAAAGTGGAGAGCAGCAACCACTACAGAAAATATTATTGCTAAAATTAAGGGCACTGAAAACGGCAAAGCTTTACTGCTTTTAACCCACTACGATTCTAATCCTCATTCATCACTAGGTGCAAGTGACGCAGGTTCTGGTGTCGTAACTATTTTAGAAGGTATACGAGCTTACCTAGCCGCAAATAAGACGCCTAAAAACGATATTATCATACTTTTTTCGGATGCTGAAGAGTTAGGTCTTTTGGGTGCACAGGCTTTTGTTGAAAAGCATCCTTGGGCAAAAGATGTTGGCTTAGTTCTCAATTTTGAAGCTCGCGGTAGTGGTGGTTCTAGTTACATGTTGATGGAGACTAACGGGAAAAACAAAACATTATTAACTGAGTTTTTAAATGCAAACCCTAATTATCCAGCTGCTAACTCTTTAATGTACGGTGTATATAAAAAACTTCCTAACGATACGGATTTAACTGTTTTTAGAGAAAAAGGAGATATTAACGGATTTAATTTTGCCTTTATTGATGATCATTTTGACTATCACACCGAACAAGATTCC
Organism: Tenacibaculum sp. FZY0031; assembly: GCF_036350695.1. Taxonomy (NCBI): domain Bacteria; kingdom Pseudomonadati; phylum Bacteroidota; class Flavobacteriia; order Flavobacteriales; family Flavobacteriaceae; genus Tenacibaculum; species Tenacibaculum sp. FZY0031. The sequence goes on along the minus strand of NZ_JAZDVY010000004.1, from coordinate 267,130 downwards.
TACGAAAGATTGAATAGAGAAACATTATTACATCAAGCAGACTATTTTACCACTTCGTTAAACTATTTTGCGGATGCTGATTTAACGAACTTAAACAGTGACACTGATTATATTTATGTTAATTTTCCTTTTACTAAGTTGCTAACATATCCGTTTTCTTGGGTACTGCCAATGCTTATCATTGCCTTTTTGTTATTTATAGCACTGGTTGCAGTTGGTATATATAAGAAGAAGATGACAATTGTAGGTATCTTAAAAGGCTTTATTCCTTATATGGTATCTTTAGTATTGTGCATCGCTATTTCATACGGACTGTGGCAATTATTGTTAATTATCCATCCACAATATACCGACATGCTTCATGGTTTTACCTATAATGGATATCAATATATTATTGCTTTTGTTCTTTTAAACCTTTGGATTCTTTTTAAAGTATACAATAAACTAAAAGAAGCCAAAGCCATCGATGTACTAGTCGCTCCTATAACTTTTGGATTGGTTATAAATGTTATAATTTACATGAATTTACCAGGAGCTGGCTTCTTTATTATTCCTGTTTTTGCTTCTTTATTGATTTTAGCAATCTTACTCTTCATGAATATTAATAAAGCATCTAGAGCTACACTATTTGCAATTATATCTATTCCAACAGTGTATATGATTGCTCCTATGGTTCAATTATTTCCTGTAGCGCTAGGTTTAAAAACAGTATTTATTTCTGCCATACTTCTGGTGTTTATTTTCGGATTGATGCTTCCTGTTTTTTATCAGGAAAAAACTAAAAACGGATGGCAAACGTTGACTGGTTTTCTTGCGTTATTATTCTTTGGGTATGCAACGTTTAATAGTGGTTTTTCAATTGAAAAGAAAAAACCTAATAGCTTAGTTTTTATTCAAAATTCTGATACTAATACCTCCTATTGGGCAAGTCATAATAAAACATTAGATGGATATACAAAACAATATTTTAACGACGAGTCTAAACAAGGTGGAGCTGATTTAATGGCTGGAAAAAGTAAATACAACACTTCTTTTAACTATTACCAAAAAGCTGAAAATAAAGACATTCGTATTTCTAACATCAAGATTCATCAAGATACCGTTGTTAATAACCAACGAAATGTCTCATTTACAATCACTCCTACTCGTAACATTGATAAATACGAGTTGTATACAAACACTCAAATAGAGTTAACTAATTTTACTGTAAACGGAACTTTATATGATAAAGGAGAAGCTTTTACAGCCGATAAAGGAACCTTGTTAATTTATCAAATGGCAAATACTGATAAAGACTTGACTATTTCTTTTACAATTGATAAAAACACCGAGCCTGATATTGTAATTAATGAAATATCAAACGATTTATTATCGCATCCTAAGTTTACTATACGACCTAGAAGTGAAATAATGATGCCAATGCCTTTTGTGGTTAACGATGCGATTATTTGTACTCGAAAGCTTAAACTATAAAATATAAAAAAGCTCAACTTAAAAGTTGAGCTTTTTTATATTTTATTGCCTTTATTTAGTCAATATGAGAAACACGTAACGTATTCACCATTCCTTTTGCTTTCACTGGCATTGAAGAAAGGTTAATTATAAAATCTCCAGTTTTTACATAGCCTTTTTCTTTAGCTATTTCGTTAATATCTTCAATCGTATCATCAGTACTTAATTCTCTATCATAAAAATAAGCTCTAACACCCCACAGAAGATTTAACTTTCCTAAGATTCTTTTCTCAGATGAAAATGCCAATACGTGTGATTTTGGTCTCCAAGCTGAAATTTGAAAAGCTGTATACCCACTATTAGTTAAGGTTGATATTGCTGCTGCATTGATATCATCTGCCATTAATGCTGCATGATGACATACCGATTTTGTAATAAATCTTTTCGTACGAATATGAGGCGGTTCTTGCGGAACTTCAATTAAGTCTGAAAACTCAACACTACCAATAATTTCAGTCATTTTTTGAATAACTCTAACAGGATGTTTTCCTACTGAAGTTTCACCTGATAGCATTACAGCATCTGCTCCATCCATAATAGAATTTGCTACATCATTTACCTCTGCTCTTGTTGGCACAGAGTTTTCAATCATAGTTTCCATCATTTGTGTAGCAATAATAACTGGTATTCTGGCTAGTTTCGCTCTGCGAACTAAGCTTTTTTGAATTAAAGGTACATCTTGCATAGGTACCTCTACCCCTAAATCTCCACGGGCGACCATTAATCCATCACAGTACGGAATTAAAGCATCAATATTTTCAACAGCTTCAGGCTTTTCTATTTTTGCTATTACTGGAACCCTGTAACGAGATTTTTGTTTAATGATGTCACGTAAAATACGTAAGTCTTCTGGTGTTCTTACAAACGAAAGAGCAATCCAGTCTACCTCTTGTTCTAAAGCAAAAACTACATCTTTTTTATCCTTTTCTGTTAAAGCTGGTAATGAAATTTTCGTATTTGGAAGGTTCACTCCTTTTTTCGATTTCAGTGCTCCTCCAACAACTACTTTGGTTATAACTTCACTTTCTTTGTCTGTAGCAGTTACTTCAAACAATAGCTTACCATCATCAACTAAAATTTTCTCCCCTACCTTTACATCTTTTGGAAAACGTTGGTAGGTCATGTATGCTTTTTCTTGTGTTCCTTCACACTTTTCTGTCGTAAAAGTAAAGGTATCGCCTGCTTTTAATTCTACTCCTTCCTGCATTACACCAACTCTAAGTTTTGGCCCTTGTAAATCGGCTAAGATGGCTACATTATAACCTCTTTCTTCATTTATCTCGCGTATTTGACGTACACGTTCTTTTACTACTTCATAGTCGGCATGTGAAAAATTAATTCTAAAAACATTTACACCAGCTGCAGCCATATCTGCTAAAATTTCTTTTGTGTTTGTTGCTGGACCTAATGTCGCTACAATTTTTGTTTTCTTGTTATGTGGCATATAATTAAAAAATTAAAAAATCTTTCGATTTTAATGAGTTTACCTCTATTTGATAAGAGGTTATTATTTGAGGTATTTGTTTAATAACTTCAATAATTTTTACAATTGAGTCGTAATCAAAATCTCCTTCTAACTTTAAAAAAAAGTCAACTTTTTTCTTTTCTGGTATCAACCGCGTTATTGAATCACTTTGATTAAAAAGACTTATTGATTCTGCTTCAAGAGTTGACTTATAAGCATTTGCTATTAAAAACCAATCTTGACATAATTTAACATTAGTATACTCGTATACCGTGTAAGATGATAGATTTCCTTTTTTAACAAAATCTAAATCGTAACCTGCCCTATTAAACTTAATTTGTAAATATTGGTTTAATAAATATGCTAATTTATACTCGTTTAAAGTAGTATGAATTCCAATCAATATATAATTATCGTTAGAAAATTCATTTATGTTCACCTCATAAATTGGCATAAAAACAATTATTTGTTTTTGCTAAATTAATGAATGTATAGAAAATACTATGTAAATTTTACGAAAACGTTTTTTGTTTACGTGTTAAGATTTAAGCATTTGGTTTTGCATGGCAAAATACACCCTTTTTGCAGCGATTTCTTCTGCTTTTTTCTTTGATGTTGCTCTTCCTTTAGCTATAATATTACCATCGATACTAACACGTACACTGAAGTGCTTCTTATTTTGATTCCCTGAATCTTCGTAAGACTCGAATTTATACTTTTTCTTTTGCTTTTGGCACCATTCAATTACAAAACCTTTATAACTAGATATTTTACCTTCTAATCGCTCTATATCTACATAAGGCATTATTACTTGTTCATAAATAAATTGATGACAGTAATTGTATCCTCTATCTAGATAAATTGCCCCTATAAGCGCTTCAAAAATATTTCCGTGAATATTATTGCTAACGTGCTCTTTAGAAATATTACTTTTTACAAATCTAATTAACTCTAAATCTTTCCCTAGATTGTTCAAATGTTCTCTGCTTACGATTTTAGATCGCATTTGAGTTAAATATCCTTCATCTCCTTCCGGTACTTTTTTAAACAAGTAAGAAGCTATTACTGTACCTAAAATGGCATCTCCTAAAAACTCTAAACGTTCGTAGTTTATAGGATGTCCATTACTATCTACTAATTTTAAAGATCTGTGCGTAAATGCTTTTTTGTAATACGATAACTTAATTGGTTTAAAATTAAGCAGTTCTTTTAATTCGTAGTAGAAGTTTTCATCCGCTTTGTTTTGGGGTTTAACAATTCTACGAAGAAAATTCATAAAAGGTTAATCTAGTTTTTTAAAGGCAACACAAGCATTATGACCACCAAAACCAAATGTATTGCTCATTGCAACTTTAATCTCTCTTTTTTGAGCTTTGTTTAACGTTAAGTTTAACTCTGGGTTGATGTTTTCATCAACGTTAGTGTGATTAATTGTTGGGGGAACAATACCGTGCTCCATTGCTAATAACGAAGCAATTGCTTCAATAGCACCAGCAGCACCTAACAAATGTCCTGTCATAGACTTTGTTGAGTTGATATTAATGTTTTTAGCATGATCTCCAAACACCTCAGAGATTGCTTTTAATTCTGCAACATCTCCTAAAGGGGTTGAAGTACCGTGAGTGTTGATATGGTCTACGTCTTCTGGTTTTATTCCAGCGTTTTCAAGACAGTTTTTCATTACTGCAATTACACCTATTCCTTCCGGATGTGGTGCTGTCATGTGGTGAGCATCTGAAGACAATCCTCCACCAATAACTTCTGCATAAATTTTAGCTCCACGAGCTTTTGCATGTTCATATTCTTCTAAAACTATGGCACCAGCTCCTTCTCCTAAAACGAAACCATCGCGTTCAGCATCAAAAGGTCTTGAAGCTGTTTCTGGACTTTCATTTCTTGTAGATAAAGCATGCATAGCATTAAAACCACCCATTCCAGCAATTGTAACAGCAGCTTCACTACCACCTGTTACAACTACGTCGCAGTGGCCTAGTCGAATATAGTTTAACGCATCAATCATAGCATTTGCTGATGATGCACAAGCAGATACCGTAGTATAGTTTGGCCCCATAAATCCATTTTTAATAGAAATATTTCCAGGAGCAATATCTGCAATCATTTTTGGGATAAAGAATGGGTTAAATTTTGGAGTACCATCACCTTTCGCATAGTTTAACACTTCATCTTGAAATGTTTCTAAACCTCCAATACCCGCTCCCCAAATAACGCCAACTCTTAACTTGTTAACTTCATCTAGGTTTAACTTAGCATCGGCAATTGCTTCGTCTGAAGCAACCATTGCGTACTGCGTAAATCTATCCATTTTACGCGCCTCTTTTCTATTTATAAAATCGGTCGCGTTGAAACCTTTAAGCTCACATGCGAAACGAGTTTTGAACTTGGCAGCATCAAAATACGTTATAGGTGCTGCTCCGCTAACTCCGTTAACCAAGCTATTCCAATACTCTTCTTTATTGTTTCCTATTGGCGTTAATGCGCCAAGTCCAGTTACTACAACTCGTTTTAATTGCATATAATCTTATTTTTTTGCGTCTTCAATATAGCTAATCGCTTGACCTACAGTACCAATGTTTTCTGCTTGATCATCTGGAATTTGAATATCAAATTCTTTTTCGAATTCCATGATTAACTCAACTGTATCTAAAGAATCTGCTCCTAAATCGTTTGTGAAGCTTGCTTCGTTAGTTACTTCGTTATCGTCTACTCCTAATTTGTCTACGATAATTGCTTTTACTCTTGATGCAATGTCTGACATAATTTGTTTGTTTTAAAATTTAAAATCGAGGCAAAAATACAAATCTTAGTTATTAATTCTAACTTTTGCTCAAAAATGTGATGTCTAAAATAAAAAAAATACCTGAATATTTTGCTACAAACACCACCATTGTTAATAATTATTCTTTTTTTTGTAGTAACAAAACAACTAAATTTTAACATGAAACGCATCGTTATTTTTGCTTCTGGTTCTGGTTCTAATGCCGAAAACATCATAAAATACTTCAACTCTTCTAAAACTGCGATTGTTACTCATGTGCTTTCTAACAACCAGCATGCCAAAGTTTTTGATCGTTGTGAGAAACTAAATGTTGACGCATCGTTATTTGATAAAGAAAGCTTTCATAAAGAAGATACGGTATTAAATTTTTTACTTGCAGAAGCTGACATTATTGTATTAGCAGGGTTTTTATGGCGTATTCCTTCTAAAATTGTAGACGCTTTCCCTAATAAGATAATAAATATACACCCTGCTTTATTACCAAAGTATGGAGGAAAAGGAATGTATGGAATGAATGTACACAATGCTGTAAAAGAAAATAATGAAACTGAAACTGGCATTACCATTCACTACGTAAACGAAAATTACGATGAAGGCGCTATTATTTTCCAAGCTAAAACGGTTGTTTCTACGGATGATACTCCGGAAACTATCGCTCAAAAAGTTCACGTGTTGGAATATAAACACTTCCCAAAAATTATAGAAGAGCTTATTTTACAAAATGGGTAAAAAGAAAAAATACTACGTAGTTTGGAAAGGAAAAAAAACAGGGGTCTTTTCTTCATGGGACGCTTGTAAAAAGCAAATTGATGGCTTTACTGGAGCACAATACAAAGCTTTTGCCGATAAAAAAGAAGCTGAGTTAGCAATAAAGAAGAGCTATAACGACTACAAGGGAAAAGACACTAAAAAAACAACACTTTCTCCAGAAGAAAAAGCTACCTACGGTTCTCCTATTTTAGAAAGTATTTCTGTTGACGCTGCTTGTGCAGGAAACCCTGGCTTAATGGAATATAGGGGGGTGTTGACCCATAACAAGAAAGAAATATTTAAAATGGGGCCATTTAAAAACGGTACTAATAATATTGGTGAGTTCTTAGCTCTCGTCCATGGAATTGCCCTGTTAAAAACTAAAAAAATGGATTCTTATCCTATTTATTCTGATTCTAAAATTGCTATGAGTTGGGTTAAAAAAAAGCAGTGTAGAACCAATATTACATTTGACAGTTCTAATAAAGAGGTTTTAGACTTAATTAAACGTGCTGAAAACTGGTTACAACAAAACACTTTTACAAATCCTTTATTGAAGTGGGAAACCAAAGCATGGGGAGAAATTCCTGCTGATTTTGGAAGAAAATAAAAAACCGAGCATATTCAAATACTCGGTCTAATTCTCTTATTCTGCAAAATATTAACTTATTTCACTGCCATTTTGGTTTCTTCTTTCCAAGTTTGTACACTTGCTATGGCATTATCTTTAAAATCGATTTCTTTCAATCCATCTTCTTTCCACATAAACCATTTACCTACTTTTTTTCCTGCTTCATAATGACCAATAGCCACCTTATTTCCTTTCTTATCAAAAGAAGTCCAAGTACCTGTTAACTTTTTATTTTTGAAAAAACCTTGTTCTTTAATAGTACCATTCTCATAAAAATAAGTGGCTTTTACTAAATCACCTTCAACTTCATATTTTGGCTCTACATCTTGAGCTTGTATAAATGATACCGACAACATACAAGCTGCTAATACTAATTTTTTCATAATCTAAATCTTTTAAAGTTAATACCTGTTAACACAAATATACAAAAATTTTACATATTTGAAACATTTACATAACATTAAATTAACATTAGATGTTTTAACACTTGATTATCAAGTTGAAAAGACTGTAAAAAATCTTACATTTACATAAATTAATCTTAAAATTATTATTATGGCAGTAATGAAAGTTATTGAAATTTTAGCAAACTCAGAAGAAAACTGGGAAGATGCTACCAGAAAAGCCATTAAACAAGCTTCGAAATCGGTAAAAGGTATTAAATCTGCTTTTGTACAATCGCAAAGTGTAGTTGTGAATGATGATGAAATAACTGAATTTAGAGTAAATCTAAAGGTAACTTTTGAAGTAAAATAACCTTAACCTAAACAAATTATTTACTATATGCGGTTTTGACAATTATCTAAACCACATTTATCTTTTAATTTATGATGAATATTGTACAATACATTCTCTTAACCTTGGTAGCTATAATTCATTTATATATTCTTGTACTAGAAATGCTACTATGGACCCACCCCAAGGGAATAAAAACTTTTGGTTTAAAATCAAAAGATTTTGCAGAAGAAACAAAAGTATTGGCTGCTAATCAAGGCTTATACAACGGTTTTCTAGCAGCTGGTCTAATTTGGTCTATTGCATCACAAAAAACCGATGTAGGTCTGTTTTTTTTGAGCTGTGTTTTTATTGCTGGTCTTTATGGTTCTTATTCTACAAAAAAACCTCGTATTTTTGTCATCCAGTCTATTCCTGCTTTCGCAGGAATAATTAGTCTAATGCTATAAGATTAACCACTACTAACTAAAATCATTTATTAACAACTAAAATTTACCATAAAAAATGGAAAAGTATTTAGAAAAATTTCAGGACCTCATAGTAATGTATGCTCCTAAAGCGATTGTTGCTATTATTATTTACATTGTAGGTTCTTACCTTATCAACTTAATTCTTAGAGCAGCAAAAAAAGTAATGTCTAAAAGAGAGGTAGATATTACATTGCAAAAATTCCTAGCTAACTTATTAAACTGGTCATTAAAAATTCTTTTAATTATTACTGTAATAGCAAAATTAGGTGTTGAAACCACTTCTTTTGCGGCTATTTTAGCTTCAGCAGGTTTGGCTGTTGGTTTAGCTTTACAAGGCTCTTTAGGTAATTTTGCTGGAGGTGTTTTAATTATGCTTTTTAAACCGTTTAAAGTTGGTGATTTAATCGAAGCTCAGGGAGAAATTGGGGTTGTAAAAGAGATTGAAATCTTTACCACCAAACTCATAGGATTATCTAATAAAGAAATAATCATCCCTAACGGATCTTTATCGAATGGAAATATTATAAATTATTCTTCGGAAGGGACTCGTAGAGTGGATTTAACTTTTGGTGTTTCTTACGACGCAGACATTAAGCAAACTAAAGAAGTATTAATGAATGTTATCACTTCGCACCCCAAGGTATTAAAAGATCCTGCTCCGACAGTAAATGTGTCTGAATTAGCAGATAGTTCTGTGAATTTTGCTGTAAGACCTTGGTCTAAAACAGAAGATTATTGGGCTGTTTACTTTGACATAACAGAAAATACTAAAATTGCCTTAGATAAAGCGGGAATAGAAATTCCTTACCCTCACTCTGTTGAAATCCACAAAGAGAGTTAACGTTTTTTTTCAGGCGTAACCACAAAATCTTTTAAATAAAAAGGTTCAAAATAAGCGACATCTTCGATGTCGTTTTTTTTGTACTTATCAAAACTTAACTGAACCATTTCTTTCGCAGAAGGAAACTCTCCATCAATAAAAACTGCATTTTCGTGCGTAATAACTTCTTTGCACTTTTCTGCTCCATCCCCTAAGAAATATACTTTTCCTTTTAACAAGTACTCTTGAAAAGAATTTTCGTCTATAATTTCAGCTTTTATATCTCTTACTCGTTCGTGTTTAGAATTATATACAGCTGCATATACTTCCATACGTCGAGCATCTAACATCGGAATAATTACTCCTTCTTCCATAGAAACTTTATGAGCCAAAGATTGCAAGGTTTCTATAGCTATTAAAGGTTTATCAAAAGCAAAACACAGCCCCTTAGCTGCTGAAACTCCAATGCGCAATCCTGTATAAGAACCCGGCCCCTTACTTACTGCCACAGCATCAATATCATTAAAAGAAAGCTTTGCTTCCTGTATTACCTGCTGAATAAATAGGTGTAGTTTCTCAGCATGTGAATAGTTTCCATCATTTAACTCTTGTATTGCTAAAAGCTCTCCTTTAGCTGCTACACTAACCGAACAGTTTTTAGTTGCAGTTTCTATATGTAAGATTGTTGCCAAATCTGAAATTTATTTTTGGCAAAGATACATTATAAAGAAAAACCTCATTAGTAAAATTCTAACAAGGCTCTTCCAACAATAAATATATCTTTCTAAATTATTCTACGATTGACTCTCCGTAGTAAAATTTCAATACTTTCGTTTTAAACACATAATCATATTTTGCTCTAATTATTGCTCCTTCCGCATTCACCAATCGGTTACGTACTTGATCAAAATCAAATTGAGTCATCGACCCATAGTCGTAGCTAACTTGGGCATTTTTAAAAGCTTCTTTTTGAGCCTCTAATGACACTTGTGCTGCTTCATAGGTTTTAGCAGCTGCTTTTGCATCTAAAAAAGCACTTTCTATTTCTTGTTGTAATTGTAATTTTTGATTTTCTAAAGCAAGTTCAGAAACCTCTTTATTTATTACAGATTTAGTAACCCTATTTTTTGTTTGAAAACGATTAAAAATTGGAATATTAAGTGATAAACCTATATTATATCTAATTCTATCTTTTGTTTGCTTAAAAAAGTACTCATTAGTTTGGCCTGGAAATAGGTTATTAAACTGGTGAAAATAAGAACTACTTGCTCCTATAGAATAAGACAAGTTGGGTAAGTAAGCTCCTTTTTCTAGCTTAATATTTAAGTCAGCGTTGCTTACATCTAACTTTGCTCTTTCTATATCTGGCCAAGCAGTTAATGCTTTTTCATATACTATATCTGAGTTATCATATAATAATGCTGCTGAAGGTGAGCCTACTTCAATATCAGCTACATCAAAATCTTTAGAAGGTATTTGCAATAATTGACTTAACCTTAGTAAGGCTATGCTCAAAGTATTTTCTTGTAACACTACACTTTGAACATCATTCGCAGCAGTAGACTCCACATTTAATAAGTCTCCTTTTGGTATTACCCCTCCTTCAAACTGAGCTCTAGCTCTTTCTATTTGCTTTTTACTAATCTCTGCTTGGACTGTTGCAACCTCTAAATTTTCTTTAGCAAACAATACATTTAAGTATTCATTTACTACATTTAAAGAAATGTCATTTTCTATTTTTGCTAAATCCAACTCACTTCCTTTAACACTCAATTCTGCCTGTTTTTTTTGGTTAAGATTTCTGAAACCGTTAAAAATAGTTCCTCTACTTGACAGACTGAATGAAGAATTAAAATTTTGTGTATTCTTTAAAACTCCTGTTTGATCTGGTGATAAACCAGAACTAAAACCAGCACTTGAAGAAGCGTTTAAATCAGGTAAAAAATTTCCTTTAGATATTTCAACGTCCTTTTCAGCTAACTGAACGCTTAAGCGATTTTGCTTAACTGATATGTTGTTTTTTAAGGCGTAATCTACACACTCTTTAAGTGTCCATTGTTTTTGTGAAAAAACAGCTACAGAAGTAAAAATAGCTGCAAATAATGCAATTTTAGTTTTCAAAAGATCAATATTTTTTATTTAAACTCAGTTAGTTGATATTTCTAAAAGTAGAAATATATTGCTTTTCTGTTAATTAGAAAAACTAGCAAACAATTCTGTATCCTACCGTATAAATACGGTAAGTTATTTTTTACTGCGACTATATGACGATTAAAACTGAGAAATGTTACAAAAAATATTCTTGATTTTGAAATACTAGTTTTTTGCTTTCTTTTTGTGACGGTAAATAAAGTAAAATAAAAGTCCGACTAATATATATGGAAACACCATTAAGTAAGTAATTCCATTATTTACTCCCTCAGCGATCGTTTCATTACCTCCTTCAACGACAGCCTTACACATTGCACATTGTGCAGAAGCATTAAGGGAAAATACTAGAAATATAAAAAATATAATTTTTTTAAACATAATAAGGTGATATCATTAAATAAACAACTACTCCTGTAACCGCTACATATAACCATAAGGGAAATGTAATTTTTGCAATTTTTTTATGTTCAGGAAAATTCCCCAAACGAGCTCTCATAAAGGTTATTAAGACAAATGGGATAATGATAATTGATAATAATATATGAGTTATTAAAATAAAAAAGTATACATATTTAATTATCCCTTCTCCTCCAAATTTAGTAGAATCTGAAGTCATGTGATATGCCACGTACATCACCAAAAACAACGCAGAACAAACAATAGCTGTGGTATTTAGCTGTTCATGCAATTTTCTTTTTCCATTTTTAATTGCTACTACCGAAGCAACTAGCAACACAGCCGTAAAACCATTTATACTAGCATAAATAGGCGGTAAAAAAGACAATGGTTCTACATTAGGTATTTTAATTCCAAATAAAGCAGCTACTGCAATAGGAATTACGATAGAAATTACGGTAATAAACTTTTTATACTTTTTTTCTTCTGCTGTACTCATCTTACTCTTTCAGTAATAACTTAATATCTTCTTTTAACTCACTAATTTGGTTTCCAAAATTATGCTCATCCAAGGCTCTGTAGTACATAATTGGATTACCATGTTCATCATAACGTGAACGAATGTATCCATCTTTATCTACCAATGCAAACAAACCAGAATGCTCAAAACCACCATGGCTAGCTTCTCCTTTACCAGCATATAGCTTGAAACCTTCATTCGACAAATCATATACAACATCCTCTGACTTCCCTGTTAATAAATGCCAGTTTTTATGGTTTATCCCATTATTCTTTGCATATTCTTTCAATTGGTGTGGTGTATCAATTTCAGGCGTAATTGAAAAGGATGCTATCCCGAAATTCGGATTCCCCATAAATTCATTTTGAATTTCTACCATTTGTGCATTCATTAAAGGGCAGATAGTAGGGCAAGTGGCAAAAAAGAACTCAACTACATACACTTTTCCTTCGTAGTTTTTATTAGTGATTGTTTCACCGTCTTGATTGATAAATTCAAAGTCTGGCACTTTATTGAATTTATGCAAGTTAGCTGTTTGGAAGTGAGCTACAATTTTAGGGATTGCATAAATACCAAAAAGCAATACGATTAGTGAAATACCTACGTATGAATAATTTTGTTTTTTCATCTGAGTTTTCCTTAAATTTCTCTATCTGCGTTGTTCTTTTTTAATGCCAAACGATACTCTGCCAGTACTACTTTAACATCATCTTTCATTTTATTATTTAGTTCAGCTACAGACTTCATATGATAGCCAAACAACTTACCTCCTGCACTGTCCTCATCATCTGTTCTTCCTCTTAAACTCCCCTTTTTATCAATTATAAAAGCCTTTGAAGAATGTAAGTTTTTATCTAATGACTGATTTGTTTTAAAACTATCGTACAATACTTCAATTTCAGCTTCACTAGCATAAATAAAGTTCCATTTTATCATGTTTGTAAAAGCTCCTATTTCTTTCTGAAGTTTTTCTACGTCTTCTTTGGCTTCGTTGGAAGCAATAACGATTAACTGGAAATCTTTAAATCCATAAAATGGTTTGTAAATCTTTTCATTAAGGTTAAACAATTCTCCTTTTGCCTCTTCTACATTACTTCCTATAAAGGCAACTATTGATATTCTTTTATCAAACTGGTGTTTTTTACTTATTGAAGAAATATCAATTACATTTTCTGTTAGTACAGGTAACTTTGCAAAGTTATTGATTCCTAATGATAAAAATATATAAAACAATAATGGCACGATGAACAGTGCAAACAATACTATATTTCTTTTTGTTTTATCCATTTTATTATAAATTTAAGTATAAAAAAAGGTGGTTATGACACCACCTTTAATTTTTATTTTATATGATTACCATTTTACTAATGGTGCTAATGTATCGTATAAGTAACCACCTTCTATTAATACTAAGGTTACTAAGTAACATATTAGAAAGACAGCTGTCCAAACGATAGCACGTCTAAACCAAGGTTTTTCTCCTTCTAAGTGCATAAAAGCCCATGCAATGTAGTATGCTTTTACAATTGTTAAGATAATGAATATCCAGTTTAACCAACTAGTACCCCATCCGTGTAAATGTAAACCTGCTGGTTTTACAATACCTAAAGCTACCTCTACTGTTGTTACTATTGTTAAGATTGCTAAAACAATCCAAATTCTTTTTGTATTTGATTCGTGTGCGTGACCCATTTTTACTCTTGTTTTTTGATTATACTAAGTAGAAGAAAGTAAATACAAATACCCAAACTAAATCTACAAAGTGCCAATATAAACCTACTTTTTCAACCATTTCATAGTGTCCTCTACGCTCATACGTACCTAACACAACATTAAAGAAAATGATAATATTGATTACAATTCCTGAGAATACGTGGAATCCGTGAAATCCTGTAATAAAGAAGAAGAAATCTGCAAAAATTGGGTTTCCATACTCGTTTACATGCAAGTTGGCTCCTTCTACAACCATTTTAGCTTTTCCTAATTGAGCTAAACTCTCTTCTCTTGATAAAATTATTTTTTGTTTGGTTTCAGGATTTACTTTTTCAATTCTGATTAATAGGGATGGATCTGCTTTGAAAGCTTCCTGTACCTGAGCTACTGAATATTGAGAAATTGTTGCTTCTTTTTCAAACCACAATCCATTTTCTCTTTGATGCTGAACTCTTTCATCTTTTCTCTCATTGTGAACAAAGTCTGCTAAAGCAATTTGATGACCGTCTTTTACAAACTGTAAAATATGATTATCTGTAGTTTTAACAGCACCATAAGATCCATTGATGAAATTTTTCCATTCCCAAGCCTGAGATCCAACGAAAATCAAACCGAAAACTATCGTAGCAAACATATACCAAGCTACCTTTTTTTGTTGCATTTTATGACCTGCATCTACCGCTAACACCATAGTTACCGATGATACAATTAATATAAACGTCATTAATGCCACATAGTACATCGGTGCGTGTACACCGTGCAATCCTGGAAAGTGTGTAAATACTTCATCAGCAATAGGCCAAGAATCAATAAATTTAAAACGTGTTAAACCATACGCTGCTAAAAAGCCCGAAAAAGTTAATGCATCCGATACGATGAAAAACCACATCATCATTTTACCATAACTAGCGCCAAATGGTTTTACACCACCTCCGCTCCAGGTCTCCTTGTTGTCAGAATTTACAGCAATATTTGCTCCCATAAATCTCTTATTGTTAATTTTTGTTAAATCAGTGCGCCAAAATTACGCATTTTTCATCATCTAATAAAATAGAAAAAGAAAAATAGATAAATCCACAGTACATCAACGAAATGCCAAAAGATTGCACCGAGTTCAAACCCAAGCATATCGGCTGAAGAATACTTCTTTTTAAAATGATTATAAATAACGACTAAAAGCACGATTACACCTGCCAATAGGTGCAAAATATGCATAAATGTTATTCCTATAATAAACGATGTAGATACGGTGCTTTCTGGCCCTGTAAAATAAAGTCCTACAGCCTTTAGCTCATTAAAGCCTACATATTGATACCATACAAAACCTAAACCTAAGACTAAAGTTATTAGTAATAAAGTAAATGAAGCTTGTATATTATCTTTTTTTAATAATTTTTGAGAGAAAAATAGCGTAATACTACTTAACACTATTAATACCGTACTTATATAAAATGCTTGAGGTAAATCAAACGTAACCCAATCTTCACGGTTCATACTAACTACATAAGCACTTGTTAACCCTGCAAAAAACATCACCATGCTAATCATGGAAATCCATAACATTGGTTTAGCCGATTTACGTTTCGCTACTTTTAATTCTTCTTTCAATGATTGTTCACTCATTAGTGTAAAAATTTATCTACCACATAAATTATGGGTACAATTGTGATATAAAAAACACTCGCTAACATTAATTTACGAGCATCGGTATTTTTTTGTGTTTTGTATAAAACTATCCCATAGTAAAGCATCAACAACCCTAATAATAAAATAATTGCTGCTGTTATAGGGTATATATAAAAGTCTCCCGTCACCTTTAACACAGGCGCAATCGACATTAAAATCATAATACAGGTATAAAAAATAATTTGCACTACTGCTCCTTTGTCTTTTTTATCCATAGGAAGCATATGTAAACCTGCTTTTTTATACTCTTCAAACTGTAACCAACCGATTGCCCAAAAATGGGGGAATTGCCAAAAAAACTGAATCATAAATAAGAATCCTGCTTCTATACCAAATTTTCCTGTTGCTGCTACCCAACCTAACATAAAAGGAATAGCGCCAGGAATAGCGCCTACAAAAACGGCTAAAGGCGTTACTGCTTTTAAAGGTGTGTAAGCACTGGTATATAAAAAGATAGAAATTGCGCCAAATAAGGCACATTTAGGATTAATCGCATATAAAATAGCAATACCGGCAATAGTAAATAATGTAGCAATGATTAAAGCTGTAGTTGCTGACATTCTTCCAGAAGGTAACGGACGGTTTTTTGTGCGTTGCATGACGGCGTCAATATCCTTTTCTATTACTTGATTAAAAGCATTTGATGCCCCAACCATTAAGTACCCGCCTAAAGCTAATAAAACTATGGTAGTATAATTAATCGATTCTGCTCCTAATAAATATCCAGTGATAGAAGTAAAAACCACACTAATGGATAACCCAACTTTCGTTAACTGTTTAAAGTCTTTAACTATTGATTTTATGGAAGTTTTAGTATGTACAGATGAAACGGAATCCACTTCTAATTTTAAAAAATTTCTGCAAAGATATTCCATTCTTATTGAACCACCATAAATTTTTATTGGAATTAAAATTGAAAAAAATTAAAAACTGCTTTGTAATTAAAAAAATGGTGTTATATTTGCACCCGCATTCGCAGTAATGCACGTTCATTAAAATAAAAAATGACTACGCGAAAGTAGCTCAGGGGTAGAGCATCACCTTGCCAAGGTGAGGGTCGCGGGTTCAAATCCCGTCTTTCGCTCAAGCCTTTTTATAAAAGAGTATGCTGAAGTGGTGGAATTGGTAGACACGTTGGACTTAAAATCCAATGAGCCGTAATGCTCGTGCGGGTTCAAGTCCCGCCTTCAGTACCAAGAAACCTCACTTGTATGAGTGAGGTTTCATTTTAAAAAAGTAGTCATTAACAAAGCACATACGCTGAAGTGGTGGAATTGGTAGACACGTTGGACTTAAAATCCAATGGGCCGTAATGCCCGTGCGGGTTCAAGTCCCGCCTTCAGTACAAAAGCCTTAACATTTAGTTGTTAAGGCTTTTTTTATTCTTATATCCCGTCCTAAAGTAAGTTCACACATAATCGCCTTATTTATAAAAAGTAATTAAGTATGGTATTTAAGGTAAAAATATCATTTTAGTTTTGTTATATCTTAATACGAAGCTAAAAGCTCATTCTTTAAAAACCACAACATTACTGCTGTGGTTTCATCTTTGTTATTTTTTAAAATTTAATTTCTAATTGCCTACTCATAACCGCCACTAGTAAATACTAGCGGGAGCGGTTTTTTTTGTATCTACAACTTTTAGAAACATTCTTTGTAATGTATCTTTCAAACGCACGTCTAAACTTCAAAATCGAAAATCATGCGAAATATCTTTTTACTGTTAAGTTTAGCTTTTTTTCTAAACTCTACCGCTCAAACCAACACTTTTGATGCGTTACTAAAAAAACATGTAAATACTAAAGGAAACGTTAACTATAAAGGGTTTAAACAAGACGAAACACAACTTAAAGCCTATTTAAATGAGTTAGCCAACACGAAACCACAAAAATTCTGGTCGGCTACCAAAGCAAAAGCTTTTTGGGCAAACGCTTATAATGCTTATACCATCAAATTGATTTTAGATAATTACCCTCTTAAAAGCATTATGAATATTAAAAAGAACGGTAAAAATGCTTGGGAAATACCTTTTGCTAAAGTTGGAGGAAAAACATACACCTTAAATCAAATTGAACACGAGATTTTACGTAAAAAATATAGTGACCCTAAAATTCATGTGGCCGTAAATTGCGCTTCAGTTTCTTGCCCTAAACTACCAAATTATGCATTTACAGAAAAAAATTATGAATCAAAAACTACTCTTTTAATGAAAAGGTTTATTAACGACTCCTCTAGAAATAAAATTTCAGAAAATAACATTCTACTATCTAAAATATTCGAATGGTTCAAAGGAGATTTTACAAAAGAAGGAGACTTAATCAACTTTCTGAATCAATATTCAGATGTAAACATCAATCAAAAAGCTAAGATTGGTTATTTAAAATACGATTGGTCATTAAATGGGAAGTAATCTCATTACACTTTTGTAAAACAGCAGTGAAAACAATTTGGTATTTTTACTTTTTTAATAGAAACAAAGAAGCATGTCAAAAACATATTACGATCCTGCCGACTTACGCAAGTTTGGCAAAATAACAGAGTGGAGTGAAGAACTTGGAAACAAGTTTTTTGATTATTACGGAAAAGTATTTGAGGATGGAGCTTTAACCGCACGTGAAAAGAGTTTAATTGCCTTAGCTGTTGCACATACTGAACAATGTCCTTATTGTATTGATGCCTATACTAAAGACGGATTACAGCGAGGCATTACCAAAGAAGAAATGATGGAAGCAATCCACGTTGGAGCCGCTATTAAAAGTGGAGCAACCTTAGTACACGGAGTTCAAATGATGAACAAAGTCAATAAATTAGAAATGTAAGCAGAGAACCAATTTTGAAAATCAAAATTGTGTGAATCGCTTATCCTGAGCATTGGTTGAAATCAAAATGCATTTTGATTGAAAGTACACTAGGAACTAGTCGAAGGATATTAAATACTAAAAATGATGAAGAGCTGAACTTATTTCAGCTTTATAGGAAGGATGATGAAAAAATCTTTAAAATCTAGAAATAACGATTTGGCAAACACGCAACGTCAGCTTGAAATCTTATCAAACGGAATTTTTGCTAATGGTGAATTGCCTACGTTTGCCCAAAAACTCAAAGAAACCAATCAGTTTCCATTGCGTCCTAAAAAATTAGAAATTCTTCAAATTAATTTAGGATATATGTGCAATCAAGTTTGCGCACATTGCCATGTAGATGCGGGTCCTGACCGAAAAGAAATCATGACCTTAGAAACCATGAAACAGTGTTTAGAAGTGATTCGAAAGACTGGAGCACATACCTTAGATTTAACGGGTGGCGCACCTGAAATGAATCCGAACTTTCGATGGTTTGTCGAAGAAGCTTCCAAAGCAGGAATTAAAGATTTTATTGTGCGCTCTAACTTAACAATCATCAGAGCGAATAAAAAATATTACGATTTACCCGAGTTCTTTAAAAAACACAATGTACATGTAGTTTCTTCTATGCCTCACTGGACGCGTGGAAAAACCGATAAACAACGTGGAGATGGTGTTTTCGATAAATCTATCGAAGCTCTAAAAATGTTAAATGCTCTAGG
Source organism: Tenacibaculum sp. FZY0031 (assembly GCF_036350695.1). NCBI lineage: Bacteria > Pseudomonadati > Bacteroidota > Flavobacteriia > Flavobacteriales > Flavobacteriaceae > Tenacibaculum > Tenacibaculum sp. FZY0031. The sequence continues at coordinate 247,919 of NZ_JAZDVY010000004.1, read as the reverse complement.
TTATGGAATTGAAGGAACTGATTTACAACTAGATTTAGTCTACAATCCGTCAGGAGCTTTCTTACCAGGAGATCAGGTTGCCTTAGAAAACGATTTTAAAAAAGCTTTAGATGAAGATTTCGGAATCTCATTCAACAGTTTATTTGCCATTACCAATTTACCTATCAGTCGATTTTTAGATTACCTAATTGCTTCTGAAAACTACGAAGATTATATGTATTCGTTAGTAGACGCCTACAATCCGATGGCAGTAGAAAATGTAATGTGTACCAATACATTATCAGTAAGTTGGGACGGATATTTATACGATTGCGATTTCAATCAAATGCTAAATTTGAAAGTAGCTAGTAAGTCCCAACACATTTCTGAATACAACGAAGCTTTGTTGCAAAACAGAAATATTATCATCAATCAACACTGTTATGGTTGTACTGCTGGTGCAGGAAGTAGTTGTCAAGGAACCGTAGCCTAGTTCAATGAATTAACGAAACAATGTAGTAATGTAAAAGTAAAATAATGTCACATCGAGTGATTTTTCTGATATTTTGGAAGAAAAATTGTATCGAGATGTAATCACTTTAATTCTCTATAGATTTTATCAAACACCGTTGAATATCTTTAAACATGAAAAACCTCATCTTTCTCATATTTTTAGTATCCGTAAATTCTTTTTCGCAAAAAAACCTACAACAGTTATTGAAAAAATATAACACTGAAAGTGTTCCGTATATTTCTGTTAGTGAACTACAAAAAGAAAAGCCTTTCGACTCCGCTCAAGGTGACGGCATAATTATACTAGACGCTAGAGAACCCAAAGAGTTTGAAGTTAGTCATCTTAAAAACGCGATGTGTGTTGGCTATGATTTTTTCAACTTAGAAAATACCTTAGCAAAACTTCCGAAGAATAAAAACACTAAAATTGTGGTGTATTGCTCGTTAGGTATTCGGTCAGAAGAGGTTGCTGAAAAATTACTTAAAGAAGGTCACATCAACGTCTTTAACCTATATGGCGGGATCTTTGAGTGGAAAAACCAAGGAAACACAATCGTTAATCTACAAAACAACCCAACAGAAAAAGTCCATGCTTTCAATAAAGAATGGAGTAAATGGTTACATAAAGGAGAAAAGATTTATGAGTAAAAACTTATTATTAATTTTTACCAGAAACCCTGAATTAGGTAAAGTAAAAACACGTTTAGCTAAAACAATTGGAGACGAAGCTGCCTTAAATATTTATAAATTCTTATTAGCACACACAAAACAAGTCACCCAAAATTTATCTTGTGACAAAGCCGTATATTATTCAGTAAAGATTCGTGAAAATGATATTTGGGATGCTCCAGTATATCAAAAGCATCAACAAGAAGGAAGTGATTTAGGTATGCGAATGTACAATGCTTTTCAACAAGCATTTTCTTCTGGATATGAAAAAATTGTAATTATTGGTAGTGATTTACCTGATATAACTTCCAAACATATTAATGAAGCTTTTGAGAAACTCAACTCAAACGATGTCGTTATAGGACCAGCAGAAGATGGCGGTTATTACCTATTAGGCATGAAAAAACTCCATGCTACCGTTTTTCAACATAAAAACTGGGGAACCTCAACCGTTAGAAAAGATACCTTAAACGATTTACAAAACGAAACCGTACATTTGTTGGAAACCTTAAATGATGTAGATGTTTTTGACGATATCAAAAACATTCCTATATTCAATCAATTTTTAAACTAAGCATTATATCACCCTGAGCGCAGTCGAAGGGTCTTTTCAATATAAATTATGAAAAAACAACAACTACAGGAAACACAAGAATTTCTTCAACACAAAGGAATTACCCACCCAGAAATAGGAATTGTTTTAGGAACAGGGTTAGGAAAATTAGTTGATGAAATTAGCATTGAACAAGAAGTTTCGTATGCTGATATTCCACACTTTCCACAAGCAACTGTAGAGTTTCACTCCGGAAAGTTAATTTACGGAACCCTATCGGGTAAAAAAGTGGTGATTATGTCTGGGCGTTTTCATATGTACGAAGGATATAATTTATGGGAAGTAACCTATGGTATTAGAACCATGCACGCATTAGGTATTCAAACTTTGTTAGTTTCTAATGCTGCAGGTGCTATCAACCTTTCTTATAAAAAAGGAGATTTGATGTTATTAGAAGATCACTTGAATTTACAAGGAGGCTCTCCCCTAGCCTTTAAAGGAGCTAATGAGTTTGGAAATATTTTTGCCGATATGCTAGAACCGTATTCAAAAAAATTAAACACTCAACTAAAAGCTATTGCCAAAGCGAACGACATAGACCTGAAAGAAGGTGTATATGCAAGTGTTGTAGGTCCGCAATTGGAAACCAGAGCTGAATACAGAATGTTACAAATTTTAGAAGTAGATGCGGTGGGAATGAGCACGGTACCTGAAGTTATCGTGGCAAAACAACTCAATATTCCGTGTGCAGCCGTTTCTGTATTAACCGATGAGTGCGATCCTAAAAATTTACACCCTGTAAATATTAGCGAAATCATTGAAGTTGCTGGAAAAGCAGAGCCTAAAATGATTACGCTATTTAAAGAATTGATTACTAATTTATAGAAGCAAGACTATTAGACTTAAGAATCAAGACAAACAATACAAGTTTTTATTCTTTTACCTAATAGCATAGCGGTCTTTTATCTTAAAAATATGAGTTACTTAGAAACCACCAAAAATGTATATAAAGAAGCAGCCTTAACCCCTGATGTTGGCTTATGCTGTACCACAAACCCTATTTGGGAGTTACCAGGATTAAAAATTCCAAAAATCATGCAAGAAATGAACTACGGATGTGGTTCTACCGTACATGCACGCGATTTAACCAACAATCCTAAAATATTATATGTAGGTGTGGGTGGCGGAATGGAATTGTTACAGTTTGCGTATTTCTCACGTCAGAAAAACGGCGTGATAGGAATTGATGTGGTAGATGAAATGTTGGAAGCTTCTCAAAAGAATTTTTTGGAAGCCGAAGCGCAAAACGATTGGTTTAAAAGTGAGTTTGTCGATTTACGCAAAGGTGATGCTTTACACTTACCGGTAGAAGATAATTCGATTGATGTGGCTGCTCAAAACTGTTTGTTTAACATTTTTAAAGCTGAAGAGCTGAAAAAAGCCATTGCTGAAATGTATCGCGTGTTAAAACCTCACGGGCGTTTGGTAATGAGTGATCCAACCTGTGAGCAACCTATGAACGAAACCTTACGTAACGACGAACGTTTGCGTGCCTTGTGTTTAAGTGGAAGTTTACCGATTGCGGAATATGTAAAAATGCTCACAGACGCTGGTTTTGGAACCATTGAAATTAGAGCGCGTAAACCATACAGAATTTTAGACCCTAAAAATTATCCTACGGATGAACTGATTTATATCGAATCGATTGAAGTAGCTGCTATTAAAGATCCGATGCCTGCTGACGGACCTTGTATTTTTACAGGAAAAGCTGCCATTTACTTTGGTAATGAAAACTATTTTGATGATGGCGAAGGACATACCTTATTAAAAAACCAACCTTTAGCGATTTGCGATAAAACAGCTGCAGCTTTAAAAGCGTTGGGAAGAGACGATATATTTTTCTCAGAATCTACCTATCATTACGACGGTGGTGGATGTTGTTAAACAACTAAAAAAGCCTTACAGGTTTCAAAATCTGTAAGGCTTTTTAGCTTTACGTTTCTCAAATACGTTTACTTTTTCCAGTGTTATTTTGAGTTTTTTGTTTTCTTATTTTCTTTTTCGATTTCCTGAGAAGTTTCTTCTATTTGTGTTTCTAATTTGGCGATATCACTATTAATACTTCGCAGCCTCTCAGTATTTTTAGCAATTTTACCATTCATTTTTGCTAAAGTTTTAAGCAGTTTTTTCTTTCTCTTTTGTTGTTTCTTATTCAACTTCATGTCAGAGCCTTGCAATAAACTGAGATCTTCTCTTGTGGTTGACAATTCGTTTTTAAGAGTACGAATCTTATACTCAATTTTTACTTTCTTCCCTTTAGCTTTCGCTAACTTTTGTTGATCTGTTTCATAGTTTCTTTGCAACATTCGCATCATTTGTTGTTGTTGCATCATCATCTGATGTTGCTGTGACACAATATTATTGATTTGAGCAGTACTGGGTGGACTCGGAAACCTCTGGGATAATACCACTACAGGGAATAACAATAAATAAATTAACAGTTTATTTTTCATGTGATCATTAATTTTAAATAACCTGTACTTATCATTAAGAACAACGATAAAATAGCAGGTTTTTATTAGTACGATAATTTTTATTTTTCTTCAATCAACTTCTCCAATCGATTCACCTTTTCTAATAAGGCCTTTAAAACTTTATTCTCTTTATCAAGCTTTTCAATTCTTGCTTGTTGCCCCTTTAACAATTCAATCTCTTTGTTTTGAGATTGTAATTTCTTTTCTTGCGCAATCGTATACAAGGTTAACTCTTCTATTTTTTGAAGTAACTGAATTTGAAAACTACCAACATTAACACCATTTTGTTTCATTTCTTTAGCGGATGCTATTTCAGGTAGGTGTCTTTTTTCTTTTATGTGGTTTTCTACTGATTCTAAAGTTGGTAAGTTATAACTTTCTTCAAAAACAAAATCAGCAGTCGGGGTATTAGTTACCTTAATTTCTTTTGATTCAAACTTTCCATTTAATGCAGCGTTTCCATTATGTGAAATTTTTAAAAGATCTCCGTTTACATTACGAAAATTAAACCCTCTAACACTCGAACTATTTGTAAAGTTAACTCCGTCATCATTTACTCCAATATCTAAAGTGTAACCACTAGTGTTACTTCCTCTAAGGAAACTCAAAGCTTGTCCTCCATTTTGAATGTGTAATTTAGCTGCTGGACTAGAAGTTCCTATTCCTACATTACCATTTGGAAGAATTGTCATCCTATCAATTACTTTATCTAAAGTACTACTATTATAATCTTGGAGAGAAAAAACCATCTTTGGATTTACATATCCAGGATTAGAATTTGTATTTTCAATTCGAATATTTCCTGAATAGGAGTCAGAATCTTTTTCTCCAAAAATTAATTCTGCTTTATCTCCAGATGTTCTTGCATCCCCTGACTTTAGAATTTTAATCTGGCTGTTCACTGTTAATTGTTTATCAGGGCTTGTAATTCCAATTCCAACATTACCAGTAAATAATGCACTTTTATTACCCTCTATGGAAAAAGCAACATTACTATTCCCTGTCTGCCCCACTGGACCAGCCACAACAACAAAACGTCCTCCTTGTTCTGGAATATTATGTAATAACCATTTGGCTTCAGAACCATTTCCTCCGTAACTATAGAATCTAGACTTAATAGCTTGCCAGCTAATTCCCTTATAAAAATTATTCCCGTTAAAATAATTGTCTCCCTCTCCTGTCTGTGCTTTTATCGTAAGCACAAACCCTGTTATAGCAATAACAGTAATTTTAATTTTCGTTTTCATTTAAGAATGATTATAGTTTACTTTCCTTTAATATTTTTCTTACTAACTCTTTTAACTTCTCAATTTCATTTGCCTGTTGATTTAATAGCTCTTTATAATCCTTTAAATTTTCTTTCTGATTGTCCAACTTATTTTTCTGATTATTTATTTTCTTTTCTTGTTGAATTGTATACAAAGTTAGTTCTTCAATTTTCAGTAACAATTTAGCATCCATTGCTCCTAAATAAAAGCCATTTTTCTCTACTTCTTTCGCACTAGGTATGCCTTTTAAATGCCCTTTTTCTTTAATATGACTCTCTACCTCTTTTAAAGTGGGTAACTCATACTCTTTTTCAAAAACAAAATCTGACCAACCACTTCCTTCTACTTTTATTTCTCTTGCTCCAATAGAACCTTCTACAGCTAACTTATGAGATCCAGTAGTTGTGGTTCCTACACCAACGTTTCCATTAGTTTTTATAATCATTTTTTCAGTACCATTGGCAAACAAACTAAGATCTTTAGTTGACTGTGCACCTACAATCGTTTTACTTGCTTCCCAACTTAATAATCCATGATCCGCTGTATTTCCCCAAGTAAACACGCCATCTCCCCTAAATTTCATTCTATTATTTAATTGTAAAGTAGTCACACCTGAAGTTCCTGCATCTTTAATTTGTAGCTTGGCCTCTGGGTTTGTTGTGCCTATTCCAACATCACCATTTACAAAAAGTTTATTTCTTAAGTCTAATGTATTAGAGAACATCGTTTTAAATTGAATATCTCCTGTTTCGTAAAACACGCTTCCAGTACTCACTGGTAATGCTCCAGAGTTTAATACAAAGCCACTAGCTTTTCCTTCAATATTATGCAAATGAAGAGAACTACTTTGGCTTATAGCTCTATCAAAATAAGCTTCTAAATAATAGTAAGTATCGTCTTTTGTAATTCTAATTTGCTCAACATATCCATTTCTAACCCCTTTTACGTCCATCAAAAAGCTTGTAGACCAATCTTTAAAAACATCAATAACTACTTCTTGAGGTGTATACGCTCCTCCGTTCAATGAAACTACAACTCTTTCAGCTCCTCTTTGCCCTAAAGTCCATTTTCCTACCTGAAACCATCCAGCATCAGAAGTTGTAAAGGTGGTATTTGATACAGACTGCGCCTTAATTTGAAAACAAAAGGATAAACACAGTAATAAAACTGATAATTTTTTCATAACATTTTTGGTTTTTACGTTTAAATCACAAAAATATCGTTTTTTTGGAGTTTGTTTATACTTGATATTAAATAAGTTTTACACCTATAATATTGGTCGTATTTTTACAATTTTACCAACTAATCATCGTTTAATGACACAATGAAAACACTCAAAGAAATACAACTTCAACTTAAAGAAAATAAGAAACTAACCCTTGTATTAAAATATATAACAGGAGTTGTACTGTTTGGAGTTCTTTTAGTAGTATTGTTATTCTCTTTAGTGTATTTTGAAGTGTTTGGTAAATTACCCAACAAAAAAGAATTAACCTCTGTCATAAACGAAGAAGCTTCTTTAATCTATTCATCAGACGAGGTAATTATCGGGAAAATATTTGCTGAGAATAGAACCAATGTTCAACTAACTCAAATTCCAAATCACTTAAAAAAAGCACTCATTGCTACAGAGGATAAGCGATTCTATTCCCATAACGGATACGATGGTCAAAGCTATGCGCGCGTTTTCTTTAGAAGTATTCTATTACAAGACGCCTCTGGAGGTGGTGGAAGTACAATTACACAACAACTAATTAAAAACCTCTACGGAAGGCAGTATCATGGATTTTTGAGCATGCCTATTAACAAAATTAAAGAACTCATCATTGCTAGTCGTATGGAGAAGTTATACAGTAAAGATGAAATATTGTTATTGTATTTGAATTCGGTTCCGTTTGGCGAAAATAGTTTCGGAGTAGAATCGGCTGCTAATCGATTTTTTAACAAATCAGTCAGTGAATTAAACATTGAAGAATCCGCAATACTTGTAGGGATGCTAAAGGCTAACACCTATTACAATCCTAGATTGAATCCAGAAAATGCTAAAAAACGTCGAAACACGGTTCTTCAGTTAATGAATAGCGAAGCGTATTTAAACAATAAAGTTACTGATAGTTTACAAAAACTACCTATTACACTCAACTATCATAACCTTGATATCAACACAACGGCCGGTTATTTTACCTATCAGGTAAAGAAAAAAGCTGCCGAACTCATAAAAAAGAGCAATGAAACTTCTAACAGCAAGTATAACTTAGAAACCGACGGTTTAAAAATTCATACGACGCTGAATTATGAGATTCAAAAAGTTGCGGAAAAAGCTGCTAAAGAGCAACTCATCGTCAAACAACAACAACTAGACAAAGAGTTAGCTTCAAACAGACTAAAAAGTAGATGGCTACAAAAGCAGCAATTCACAGAAAAGGATAAGCAAAATAGAACTATTCAACTATTTGATTGGGATAGTACAAAGACCATTACTGGTAATAAAATTGATAGCCTTTGGTATTATGATAAAATGCTAAATGCTTCTGTTTTGGTTACAAACCCGAAAAACGGAGCCGTAATTAGTTGGGTGGGTGGTAATAATTTTAACACGCTACCTTTTGATATGGTGCTATCGCACCGCCAAATAGCCTCGGCATTTAAACCGTTTTTGTATGCTACAGCGTTGGAAAACGGAATTTCTCCTTGTGATTATTTTGAAAACGAAGAAAAAACCTATCCAGAATACGATAACTGGAAGCCACAAAATGCCGATCATAGCACTACTCCTGATAAAAAAGTTGCCATGTGGTATGCCTTAATTAAATCGATGAACATCCCTAGTGTAAATCTATATTTTAAATTAGAAAAGGAATGGTTAATCAACGCTTGTGAAAAGCTACTATTTCCAGAAATCACAAACAATGCTCCTTCTATTGCTTTAGGAACGTTAGATTTATCACTATTTGAAGCTACAAGAGCCTACGGTGCCTTTGCTAATAAAGGTGAAATGAATGACCTATATATGATTAGCAAGATTACCGACAAAGAGGGAAATATCATTTATGAAAGTGAAAAACAAAAGGCAGAAAGAGTATTTACAGAAGAAAGTACGCAAACACTCACTACTATATTACAACAAGCTGTAGAACAAGGAACAGGAGCCAGTATAAGAAGCAGGTATAAAATCAAAAGTCCGTTAGCCAGTAAAACAGGTACTGCTCAAAACTATACCAACGCTTGGTTTATGGCGTATACACCAAATATTGTTCTTGGAACTTGGGTTGGAACTTCTAAAAACGATGTACATTTTACTAGCGGAAATGGTTCTGGTTCTTCTTTAGCGCTGCCAATCGTTGCTAACGTTCTAAAAGAAATTGAAAACAACCCTGAACTAAAGGAAAAATACTTAACCTCTTTTGATATTCCTGATGAAATTTCTTCCTCAATAGACTGTACTCCTTATAGAGAAAAAGGAATTAAAGGGTTTTTCAACAGACTTTTTGGAAAGAAAAAGGAATAAGTTTAACACTTTAAAAAGTTAGAAACCTAATTCAACAGCTCATCCAAAAGAGTTTTTGTCTTATCAAAAGAAGGCCTCGGTGCTTCAGTTGTTACAATCTTACCTTGAGGGTCAATCAAAATAAAACGAGGAATAGAAGTTACTGCGTAGGCATTCATAAAATCACTCTCAAATGATTTATCAGCAAATAATTGCACCCCTACTAGTGCTTTATCGTTTATCATATTTTTCCATGTATCCTTATCCTCTTTCTTATCTACAGAAATACTCACGAATACAATATTCTTATCATGATAACGCTTCTCTAATTCCTTCAGATAAGGAATCTGCTTAATGCATGGTGTACACCAAGTTGCCCAAACATCAATGTAAACATACTTCCCTTTAAAACTCTCTAAACTAAACACTTTACCTCCTACATCCTCAAAACTAAACTCTGGTGAAGCATCTCCTACGTTTAATGCTTTTGAATTAATTATTTTCTCATATTTTTTTTCAACAGCTTCAATAAAAGGTTGGTGATTGGTAACCCTTTTAATAAGATCAAGATAATCTTTTGCACGATCCTCCTTGATTGTTATTTTAGAATAAAACCCATTTACTAAACTAATAGCTAATTCTTTTGATGGAGCCCTGCGTAAAACATTTAACATTTCATCTACATTAGGGGCTACATCTATACGTTTACTCCAAACAGAATTCACCAAATAACGAAAGTATAACTGTTTTTTATAATCCTTATCATTATTGAGATTCACTTTTTTTATTGGCTCATAAAAATTCTCTGAAAGTATAATATCATCTCCTAAATAAAACTTATAATTTGATTTATAATTTTGAATATTAAGAAGTCTTTCATACTCTAATGATTTTTTTTCCTCTTTTACAAAAAATCTCTCAACATCATATTGAGACAATAAAGTTAAATGAGCATCTTTAATTTTCATTAAGTTTTTGAGATATACTATTTCATCTACTTTATAAAAAGCTTCAAAATCTTTGGTTAGTTCTTCTTCTACTTCTGCTTTCTTAGCAAGGTATTTATTTCGTGTTGCTCCTTTACCTTCAAAAACAAGAGTTTCTTTAAAGTTTTTAGCATCAAAAAAAATACTCAACTCATCTTTAGGGTTAAGATAAATGTAAATGGTATTACGTCCATATTTAAGGAAATAATAACCTCCTTCTATTTCAGCAGAAATACTGAACTTACCATCAACATCAAGTTCAGTAAATGTTAATTTTTGATTATTAAGGTATGTAATAGTAATCGGATCAGATGAATGATTCTTTACTTGTCCTAAAATATTTACTTTTCCTGAATTTCCAATTGCAGATAAGCTAATAAAAACTGCAAAAAAAGTATGGATAAACTTACTCATTTGTGTTGGTAATTAATTACAAAAACGCGCTAAAGGTAACAATCTATTTCATTACTATACACCACAAAGACTAACAATTTTAACACATTGTAAGGATACACCTCCCTCAAGCAAACAAGGTAGCAAAAGCTTCTTCAATCTTACTTACTAAAATCAGTTTTATAGAATGGTTTTTACTGGTAATCTTGTTGTATTTTGAGGTTACAAAGGTTTTATAGCCTAGTTTTTCAGCTTCGGTAATGCGCTGATCTATTTTAGAAACAGGACGAATTTCACCTGCTAAACCTACTTCGGCTGCAAAACACACATCGGGATTGATGGCTAAATCTTGATTTGACGATAAAATCGCTGCTACTACTGCTAAATCTATTGCTGGGTCGTCTACATGAATTCCACCCGTAACATTTAAAAACACATCTTTTGCTCCTAACTTGAAACCCGCACGTTTTTCTAACACTGCTAAAATCATGTGCAGACGTTTTAGGTTATATCCTGTAGTAGTTCGTTGTGGCGTTCCGTAAACCGCTGTAGAAACCAAGGCTTGAATTTCGATCATCAACGGACGAATGCCTTCTAAAGTTGAAGCAATAGCTGTTCCGCTTAAATCGGCATCTTTTTTCGAGATTAAGATTTCTGAAGGATTGGATACTTCTCGCAATCCATCTGATAACATTTCGTAAATCCCTAACTCTGCAGTAGAGCCAAAACGGTTTTTTTGCGAGCGTAAAATTCGATAGGTATGGTTTCGGTCTCCTTCAAATTGCAACACCACATCTACCATGTGTTCTAAAATCTTAGGCCCTGCAATATGTCCTTCTTTGTTGATATGCCCGATTAACAATACTGGAGTTGCTGTTTCTTTTGCAAACTTTATCAATTCTGCCGAAGTCTCTCGTATCTGCGAAATACTTCCCGGTGAAGCTTCAATCGTATTAGTATGTAAGGTTTGAATAGAATCTATTACCAATACCTCTGGCTGAACTTCTTCAATATTTTTAAAAATTTGTTGGGTGTTGGTTTCGGTAAGAATTAAACAGTTAGGATTTTTTCCTTCGATACGTTCTGCTCGCATTTTAATCTGCGACTGGCTTTCTTCTCCAGACACATACAACACTTTTTGTGGAATCTGTAAAGCAATTTGCAGCAACAAGGTTGATTTACCAATTCCTGGTTCTCCTCCCAGTAACACCACAGCACCTTTCACCAATCCACCACCTAAAACCGTATCTAATTCTTGGTTTTTAGTACCAAAACGCTCTTCAGGATTCAGTTGAATATCTTCAACCCGTAAAGGTTTTGCGACTCTTTTTTGTGCGTTTGATGGCGATTTCCAACTTCTTTTTTCTTCTTTTTGAATGACTTCTTCAACAATAGTGTTCCATTGTTTACAAGAGCCACATTGCCCTACCCATTGTGCATGTTGTGCGCCACAGTTTTGACAGAAAAAAGTCGTTTTGGTTTTTGCCATTCGATTTGTAAGATTTACTTACAAAGAAAAGAAAACTATTTGTTTTTATTGTAGATGGGCAAGAACAAAAACGCCAATCCACCAAAGACAATGATCATAGCCGTTTGAGCGGTCCACATAATCCAACCAAAGGCTGTCGCGGGTTCTTCTGCAATTCCAAATAACGCTAAGGCTCCAGCTACAGCAACAGGATACAATCCTATTCCTCCATTAGTAGCTGCAATTGCAAATCCACCAGCGATAAATCCGATCAGAACACCTCCTAAAGGAACATGTAACCCTTCAATTGCTGGAATCGTTGCCCAAAACATTAACACATACATCAACCAAATAAAAACAGTATGAAAAATGAATGCCCATTTATGCTTCATTTTAAAGATACTGGTAACTCCTTCAATTAACCCAACAACGAAGTTCTTGATTTTTAATCCAATTCCTGATTGCGCTTTTTTTACAAAACGTGTAAAAACTAAAAAAACCAGGACTAATCCTACTAAAAGGATTCCTATTTTAATTGGATCAAAATTTTTAGTCAGTAATTCAAAAATAAAATCAAATTGCACAAAAAGTGTAATTATTATGATACTAAGCATCATGATTAAATCTGCCATTCGTTCGGCAACGATAGTACCAAAACCTTTTTCAAACGGAATATTTTCATAATTCGTCATTACAGCTGCTCGAGAAACTTCCCCTGCTCTTGGTACTGCATAATTCACTAAATATGCTACTAAAACTGCCATAGTACTATTGCCAAAATCTGGTTTGTACCCCATTGGCTCAAGTAAAAACTTCCAACGATAAGCACGAGATAGATGACTTAATATTCCGAAAAACAACCCTAAAGCTATCCATCCGTAATTAGCATCTTTAAAGTATTGAACTAAGGTTTCAATTGAAATTTTTGACAGTGAATACCAAACTAAAAAACCTCCCAAAATGAGAGGTAATCCTATTTTTATAATTTTCTTGACTGATGTACTCAAACTATTCTAACAAGTTGTTTTCTTCGTTAGGAAATACTAATTGTGGCTTAAATTTCTTAGCTTCTTCTAATTCCATAAAAGCATATACAATTAAGATAAGTACATCTCCTTTTTGAACCCTACGAGCTGCTGCCCCGTTCAATGTAATTTCTCCACTCTTTCTTGGCCCTGGAATTGCATAAGTTTCTAAACGCTCTCCATTATTGTTATTCACAATCTGTACACGCTCACCTTCAATAATTCCAGCAGCATCCATTAAATCTTCATCAATGGTGATACTTCCTATATAATTTAAATCCGCATTAGTTACTTTAACACGGTGTATTTTAGATTTTACTACTTGTACTAACATGCTGCAAAAATAATTGTTTTTTAATGAATACTAGGTTGTTTTTTGATGATTTTAACATTATTACAAACCTCCTTCTAAACCTTAAACACTAAGTTTTTAATTATTCTTTAAACGAATATTATCAATTAAGCGAATATCTCCAGCAAAAACAGCGATAAAGGCACGATACTTTGTATTTTCTTTAATCTCTGTTACCGTTTGTAATGTTTTTTCATCTGCTATGGTAAAATATTCTAACTCAAATAACGGATGTTTTTTAAATTGTTGTTCTACCCATTTGGTTAACTCTTCTGGACTATTTGCTCCAAATTTCTTTTTCGCCTTTTTCAATGTCTTATAAATAAATGGCGCTGTCTCTCTATGTTCTTTACTTAAACGAGTATTTCTAGAACTCATTGCCAATCCATCTTCTTCTCTAAAAATGGGTCTTCCTTTAATTTTTACAGGAAGTTTGTATTTCTCTACTAATTTTTTAATAATTTGCAGTTGCTGAAAATCTTTTTTACCAAAATAAGCGGTATTTGGTTCCACTATTTCAAATAGTGCTTTTACAATCGTTCCTACTCCATCAAAATGACCGTCTCTAAACTTTCCTTCCATTTGATGTTCTAATCCATCGAAATCAAACTTTTCAGAAGTTACATTTTCGGCGTATATTTCTTCTACTGAAGGAAAGAATAACACATCACAATCTACAGATTCCAACAACGCTACATCACTTTCGTATGTTTTAGGGTATTTCTCTAAATCTTCTTTATTATCAAACTGTGTAGGGTTTACAAAGACACTAACCACTGCAATATCATTCTTTTTTTTGGCTCTTTTAATAAGCGATAAATGCCCTTGATGCAGAGCTCCCATAGTTGGGACAAACCCGATGGACTTTTTATCCTTTTTTTGAGTGGATAAAAACTCTTTTATTTCGGATTTTCTTGTGAAAATTTTCATTGTTATTTAATTGAAATGCATGCAAAATTAGCAATTTAACACGATTTTTGCATTAAATTTCGTATTTTTGCACCTTCAATAAAAGAGACCGATTTAATGAAGGATAAGAGAATTTTATATGTTTCATCAGAGGTAACACCATATTTACCAGAAACAGAATTATCGTCTACCGCATTTAACGTTGCTAAAAATGCACATTCTAAAGGAATTCAAACCCGTATATTCATGCCTCGATTTGGGGTGATTAATGAGCGAAGGCATCAGTTACATGAGGTTATTCGTTTATCGGGTATGAACTTAATTATTAACGACATGGACATGCCTTTGATAATTAAAGTTGCTTCGATTCCTAAAGAAAGAATGCAAGTGTATTTTATTGATAACGATGAATATTTTAAGCGTAAAGCTGTATATTCTGACGAAGATGATGCGTTATTTGATGATAATGATGAACGTATGATTTTCTTCGCCAAAGGTGTTGTTGAAACTGTTAAAAAGCTGAATTGGGCTCCTGACATTATTCATGTTCATGGGTGGATGGCTTCATTACTTCCTTTGTATTTAAGAGAATTTTATAAAGAAGAGCCATTGTTTGCTGAAAGCAAGATTGTAACTTCGCTTTACAATAGTGATATTGAAGACTTGAATAAAGAGTTAGCTAACAAAGTTCGCTTTGATAAAGTTGACGATTCTAAAGTAGCAACAATTGAAACACCAAGTCATATTAATATTTTAAAAAGCGCTATTGAAAATTCAGATGCTATCATAAAAGGTAGCGAGGTTTTACCTGAAGAAATTGAGGCTTTCATGGATGAAAGTGATGTGAAGATCTTAGACTTTCAATCGGAGGAAACTTTAACTGAAGCATATTTAGAATTTTATAAAGAGAACGTTTTAGAATTAAGCGAATAATGATTAGAAAAATTGGTGTACTTGGTATTAGCTTGCTATGTTTAGCAACTATTACGTCTTGTGAAAAAGATTTTAGTGAGATTGGAACAAATGTTGTTAACAACGATAAATTCGAAACTGGGGAAATCTTATTGGATGTTGAAATAACTCCAATAGATATAGAAAGCGTACAAGCTGACAATATCAATGCTAACATTAATGAGTATTGGTTAGGTGTATATAACAACCTTAATGCAGAAAAAATTGAGGCTTCAATAATTTCTCAAATTGGATATGTTATAAACCTTAACAATAAGGATACTGATACCACTGCATTTAACCTTGATAAGGTGGTCTTAAAAATCCCATACCAAGCAACCTCGACAGGAACAACTGACGGCGTAACTAGTTTTAAATTAGACTCTGTTTTAGGCAATCCTAATATTGCAACTTCTATTCAAGTTTTACAAAATGAAACTTACTTAAATATATTAAACCCTAGTGATCCTTCTAAAAGAAACACTTTTCTTTCTAATAATGACTACTTAGGCAACAATGTATTGAATGACGGAGGAGGGACATACGAATTAAAACCTAAGGCTACTGATACTCTATTTATTTTTGATAGAATTGATAGGTCTACTTCATTGACAAGTACTGATACATATAAAGATACTATTAGAGCTTCAAACTCACAAAACCTTAAAGTTCCGTTTTTGGCAATTCCGTTAGATTTTGACAAAATGAAGGATTTATTTTGGGATAAATTCGAAGCTCCAGAATTCGCATCTAAAGAAGCTTTTGATGATTATTTTAGAGGAATTAAGATACTTGCTACAGGAAGTGACGGATCTATGGTTCCTCTCGATTTAGCTTCTGTAAGTCCAACACCTTCTATAGATTTCTTATACACTAAATCTAGTATGGATGGTGCTACAATTAAAAAAACTACAAAAGGGGTATTTCGCTTCCCTTTATCTGGAATAAGGAATAGTTATTATAAAATGACTCCTGCTACTAACCCAGCTCCTACCAATAACTTCGTTATTCAAGGAACTGCTGGTAGCATGGCTGAAGTTAAAATCTTAGACGAATCAAAAGTTCAAGAATTAAAAAGTAACAATTGGTTAATTAATGATGCATCACTTACTTTCTACATAAACCAAACAATTAACAGTGATGCTAATACGACTCCTCAACAATTATTCTTATACCAAAATAAGGAGAACGAAACAGGAGGTATTTCACCTACACAGTTAACAGATGCATATGTTGACCCTAGCTCTTATGGTGGTGGCTTACAGAAAACAGATGATGATGCTCCTGAAAAATATACCTTTAGAATTACCGATTATATATCAAAACTGTTATCTGGAGGAGAAAACATAACGACTGATCCATTGGTTTTAAAAGTTTATAATCCTACAGAT
Source organism: Tenacibaculum sp. FZY0031 (assembly GCF_036350695.1). Lineage (NCBI taxonomy): Bacteria > Pseudomonadati > Bacteroidota > Flavobacteriia > Flavobacteriales > Flavobacteriaceae > Tenacibaculum > Tenacibaculum sp. FZY0031. Next base: position 231,441 of record NZ_JAZDVY010000004.1, on the reverse strand, counting down.
TCACCTGTAAATAATAATATTTTAACAACATCAGTTAAATCTTATAATTGGAATCCTAGGGCAGTAACTTTATTCAACGGAAACGAAGCTGCAAATGGAACTAAAAGAGCGGTTTTAAAAATATCATATTCAAAAGAAAAATAAGAAATTGTTATGTGTGGAATCACAGGATATATTGGACATAGAGAGGCGTACCCGATTGTAATTAACGGATTAAAACGCTTAGAGTATAGAGGTTATGATAGTGCAGGTATTATGATGTATGATGGCGAAACGATGCATTTATCAAAAACCAAAGGAAAGGTCTCTGACTTAGAGGTAATTACAAACAAAGAAGAGGAAAGAAAAAAAGGACAAATAGGTATTGGTCACACTCGTTGGGCAACTCATGGTGTTCCTAACGACGTAAACTCTCATCCTCATTTTTCTCAATCTGGCAACCTGGTAATTGTTCATAATGGTATTATTGAGAACTATGACACTATTAAAAAAGAATTGGCCTCAAGAGGTTATGTTTTTAAAAGTGATACCGATACAGAAGTATTGGTAAATCTTATTGAAGAAGTTAAAAAAAGTGAAGGATGCAAATTGGGTAAAGCTGTTCAGTTAGCATTAACCAATGTAATTGGTGCTTATGCTATTGCTGTCTTTGACAAAACCAAACCAAATGAATTAGTGGTCGCTCGTTTAGGGAGTCCAATTGCCATTGGGGTTGGAAAAAACAACGAAGAGTTTTTTGTCGCTTCAGATGCTTCTCCTTTTATTGAATATACAAAAGATGCTATTTACCTTGAAGATGGTGAGTTGGCAATTATCAAAAAAAACAAAGGAATAAAGGTTCGTAAAATTGAAAACGACAAAGAGATTGATGCGAATATTCAAAAACTACAGTTAAGCTTAGAACAAATTGAAAAAGGTGGTTACGATCACTTTATGTTGAAAGAGATATATGAACAACCTAAAGCTATTATAGACACCTACAGAGGTCGAATGTTAGCTAACGAAGGCATTATAAAAATGGCTGGTGTTGATGATAACATGTCTAAATTTTTAAATGCAGACAGAATCATTATTGTAGCTTGTGGTACTTCATGGCACGCAGGTTTAGTTGGAGAATATCTTTTCGAAGATATGGCTCGTATTCCTGTTGAAGTTGAATACGCTTCAGAGTTTAGGTATCGAAATCCTATCATAACTGCAAAAGATGTAGTAATTGCTATTTCTCAATCTGGAGAAACCGCTGACACTTTAGCTGCCATAAAGTTAGCTAAATCTAAAGGAGCTTTTGTTTTTGGAGTTTGCAATGTAGTAGGTTCTTCTATCGCAAGAGAAACACATGCTGGTGCTTACACCCATGCTGGTCCAGAAATTGGGGTTGCTTCAACCAAAGCATTTACAACGCAAATCACAGTACTTTCTTTAATAGCTTTAAAATTAGCGCAGGCAAAAGGAACTTTAGCTACATCTGTGGTAAATACTTATTTACAAACGATGCAGCAAATTCCTGCTCAAGTAGAGAATTTATTGAAAATAGATGCTCAGGTGAAAGAAATAGCTGCTGTTTATAAAGACGCTAAAAACTGTTTATATTTAGGTAGAGGATTTAATTTCCCTGTAGCTTTAGAAGGTGCATTGAAATTAAAAGAAATTTCTTATATCCATGCTGAAGGCTATCCTGCTGCTGAAATGAAACACGGACCGATTGCCTTAATTGATGAAAACATGCCTGTTTTTGTGATTGCGACAAGTAGAGGACATTACGAAAAAGTAGTAAGTAATATTCAAGAAATTAAGTCTAGGAGTGGAAAAATAGTCGCAATCGTTACTGAAGGTGACGAAACAGTGAAAGAAATAGCCGACCATGTAATTGAAGTTCCAGATACAGAAGAAGCTTTTTCTCCTTTATTAACCACCATTCCTCTTCAATTGCTATCATATCACATAGCGGTAATGTTGGGCAAAAATGTTGATCAACCAAGAAATTTAGCAAAATCAGTTACCGTTGAGTAATAATTGCTTTTATTTAAAATACAAATCCTGAGAAATTTCTCAGGATTTTTTTATTCCTCTTTTTCAAGCGTAATATAAACAGGAAAATGATCAGAGAAACCTCCTTTATAAAAAGGCCCTATAAATGTTCTAAATGGACTTCCTTCATACTTCCCTTTGTATATTTTTAACCAATCTTTATTATAAACTTTAGCATGTAAAAAACTATGCTTACTTTTTCCTAAATCAAAAAAATCCCTAGAAAATATAATTTGATCAAACAAATGCCATTCTTTATAGTGGGTAGTTGTTCCAATTCCCATATCATATAAGGATTTCATAGGGTTATACAAGTCGTCGGACATTAAGTACTCTGCTATACTTTTACTAATCGGATTATCATTAAAATCTCCCATGACAATAAATTTAGCCCCTCTCTCTTCCTCCTTGATTGCATCCATAACACTTCGTGTTAATTGCGCTGCTTTTATTCTATTCTTTTCCGTTTCCATTACTCCTTCTCTACGTGAAGGCCAATGATTGATTAAAACGTATATTATTTCATCATTAAACCTTCCTTTAACCACCAATAAATCGCGTGTATAATCTACCTCTCCATCATCATTTGTTAACAAAAGTGAGTGTGTTTTAGAGCATAGTATTTCAAAGAAGTCTTTATTATACATCAAGGCAACGTCTATACCTCTTTCATCAGGAGAATCATAATGAACATAATCATAATTAAACTTTGATAAATTTTGATGCTGTACTAAATCCTTAACAACATTGGCATTTTCCACTTCTACCAAACCAACTATAATTGGTGGATATGCTGATTGATTTTTTCCTAACTGACTAACTACAGATGTAATTTTTCTAAGTTTATGACTGTATTTATCCCTGTTCCATTTTAATTTACCATTTGGTGTAAAATCATTATCATAAGTATGGGGATTATCAACTGTGTCAAATAAGTTTTCCACATTATAAAAAGCAATTGTATACCTATTTTTTCTCTTGTTTCTTATCATTTAGAAAATATTTGTTTTTCGAAAATACGAAAATGAAGGACGTTATCTAACATAAAGCTAACCTTTATGATTAATGATTTGGACTAAATTTTAAAAACAACCTTATTGATTTTCATAAAAATTATTGAATTATTTAATAACTTCCTAAAGAAGAAAAGTAATAATGAAAAAATAGTCAATATTAATAAGATGTAAAATCGCTTACACCCTTCTATATGTTTTACTTTAAAACAATATTTTATTAACGAATAAAAACTACATAAACAACTCATTTACAATACTTTTACACTGTTATTTTTTAACACAAAAACTTAAACAAAACCCTAAACTTCTAAAAAATGAAAAAGTTATTCGTATTCGTGTTTGTTACTCTGATGAGTACCTCAGTATTTTCAATAAACGAAAATCCTGCTAAGAAACAAATTAGAACAAAAATTATCGAACTATTAGGAAACCCAAATTTCATCCTTGATAAGGAAGTAAAAACTACTGTAGAGTTTTTAATAAACAAAAACGGTGAAATAGTTATTTTAAATGTGAACTGTGATACTGAGCAAGTTTGCAACTATGTAAAAAACAGACTGAATTATAAATTAATTAATAAAGAGTTAACGGTAAAGAACCATATTTATAAAATGCCTTTAACTATACAGAAAAGCAGTAATTAGTCATTACCTACGATCATCCCCTAATAAAAAAAGCCTCATAGAATTCTATGAGGCTTTGATATGACTATTCGGTAAATTATACGACTCCTTGGTCAAGCATTGCATCTGCAACCTTAACAAAACCAGCAATATTTGCTCCTTTTACATAATCAACATACCCACCTTCTTGTGTACCATACTTTACACAAGCTTCGTGAATGTTATTCATAATAGAATGTAATTTAGAATCCACTTCTTCACGAGTCCAAGACAAACGTAAAGAGTTTTGAGACATCTCTAAACCAGATGTTGCTACACCTCCTGCGTTTGAAGCTTTTCCAGGTGCAAATAAGATTTTTGCATTTTGGAATACTTCAATAGCCTCAGGAGTTGATGGCATATTGGCTCCTTCTGCCACACAGATACATCCGTTTTCAACTAATGCCTTCGCTTCTTCTCCATTTAACTCATTTTGAGTTGCACATGGTAAAGCTACATCACACTTGGTTCCCCAAGGTCTTTCTCCTTTAAAGAATTTTGCTGATGGATATTTCTCTACATATTCGTGAATTCTTCCACGTTTTACATTTTTTAATTCTTGTACAAAAGCTAATTTTTCAGCATCAATACCCTCTTCATCGTAAATATACCCTGAAGAATCAGATAAAGTAACCACTTTAGCTCCTAATTGAGTTGCTTTTTCAGTAGCATACTGCGCTACATTACCAGAACCAGAAACAACTACAGTTTTACCCTCGAAAGAATCTCCTTTAGTTTTTAACATGTTTTCAGCAAAGTACACATCACCATAACCTGTAGCTTCAGGACGGATTAATGAACCTCCCCAAGAAGCTCCTTTACCTGTTAATACTCCGGTAAATTCGTTACGTAAACGCTTGTATTGACCAAACATGTAACCAATTTCACGACCTCCAACACCAATATCTCCAGCAGGAACATCAGTATCAGGACCAATATGACGTGCTAATTCAGTCATGAATGATTGACAAAAAGCCATTACTTCACGATCAGACTTTCCTTTAGGGTTGAAATCAGATCCTCCTTTACCTCCACCCATTGGTAAGGTAGTTAATGAGTTTTTGAATACTTGCTCAAATCCTAAAAACTTTAAGATTGATAAGTTTACTGAAGGATGAAAACGTAATCCTCCTTTATAAGGACCAATCGCTGAGTTGAACTCAACTCTATACCCTCTATTTACTTGAGTTTCTCCGTTATCGTCAACCCAAGGTACTCTAAACATAATAGTACGTTCAGGTTCCACCATACGCTCAAGTAATTTCTTATCTTGATATTTTGGATTATTTTCTATAAACGGAATTACTGTTTCTGCTACTTCATGTACAGCTTGCAAAAACTCTGGTTCATATGTATTACGCTCTTTTACGTAATCCATAAATGCTTGTATCTTAGATTCCATAAACTTAGTTGTTGTTCTGTTATTTTATAATATTAACAATTTTACTATGCAAATATAATTATTTTACGATTCGTTAATTTCTATTTTACTGTTTATTTCCCTTATTTTATTGGTGTTTTTGCAAACACTCTTAAAAGTCCTTTTTTTTACACAAAAAAACGTAAATTTGCACCTTAACTTTTGGAAAGATTATGTTAGACAAAGTAAAAGAATTGATTGGAGAGGTAAATGCTTTTAACACCACTTCGAAAGAAGAAATTGAAACCTTTAGAATTAAATATTTAGGAAGCAAAGGAATTTTAAAAGAGTTGTTTGCTGAGTTTAAAAATGTACCTAACGACCAAAAGAAAGAATTTGGGCAAACCATTAATTTACTTAAAAATTCTGCTGAAGAAAAGGTAAACACTTTAAAAGAGGCTATAGAAAATGCTGTTGAAGAAAAGGGTGTTTATGGTGATTTAACGCGTCCGTCAGAACCAATTAACTTAGGTTCACGCCACCCGATTTCTTTAGTGAAAAATCAAATTATCGAAGTGTTTAACCGTATTGGTTTTACCGTTTCTGAAGGACCAGAAATTGAAGATGATTGGCATAACTTTACTGCTTTAAACTTACCAGAATATCACCCAGCACGTGATATGCAGGATACTTTCTTTATTGAAAAGAATCCTGATACCTTACTAAGAACACATACCTCATCAGTTCAGGTACGTTATATGGAGAACAACGAACCTCCAATTCGTACCATTTCTCCAGGGCGTGTCTTTAGAAATGAAGATATTTCTGCTCGTGCACACTGTATATTCCATCAAGTAGAGGGATTGTATATTGATACTGATGTTTCTTTTGCTGACTTAAAACAAACCTTATTATACTTTACCAAAGAAATGTTTGGTAAATCTAAAATACGTTTACGTCCGTCATACTTCCCATTTACTGAGCCAAGTGCTGAAGTAGATATTTATTGGGGATTAGAAACTGAAACCGACTACAGAATTACCAAAGGTACAGGTTGGTTAGAAATTATGGGATGTGGTATGGTAGATCCTAATGTATTAAAAAACTGTAATATCGATCCAACTAAATATAGCGGATATGCCTTTGGAATGGGTATTGAGCGTATTGCCATGTTGTTATACCAAATTCCAGATATTCGTATGTTCTACGAAAATGACAAACGTTTCTTAGAGCAGTTTAAATCTGTAATTTAATCGCAGAGCGATAGCCAAGGGTATTGAGATTTGATTTAAATGCTAAGACGTATATCCTTTAAACATCTCGTAAGCTTCCCCCTATTTAATTGATTTTTAAATAAATTCAAACAATATAAAAGACGAAAGCACTCAACTTTCGTCTTTCCTTTTAAAGAAACATTCAATGAAAAAAGATATTGAAATTCCTAAAGTAACCGATGTAGAAATAGCCGTTGTTTTAGAAACCAATGAAATCGACGGTAAAGAGGATTGGAATGTATACATTCTTAACAAGAAAGATGTCGATTTAGAAATGGTCGTTATTGTTTCTCAAGGATTCTCAGACACTAAAACTACTTCTGTTTTCCGAAGAAAAATAGATAAATTACCTGCAAACAGCTATCAAAAATTTGAATTGATGCAACCTGAATTGTTCGATTTAGACAACCGTTTTCAGGTGACCTTTTTTGAAAACAATAGATTACATGATAAGACCTTTATTTTTCAAGCAGAAACTATTCAAGAAGGTTTTTTAAGAGATATTGAGTTCTTAGGAAAAAGAGGAATTGTTTGTAAGTAAAAATTCACAAAAGAACGATAGTTGTTAATTCGCAGCTATCGTTCTTTTGTTTATACTCACTTTTAGTACTTTCGCTTAAAATATCACTTTATGTTTGCAAACATTCAAGACTTAGTTGCTCAATTTTCTTCTTGGGTATGGGGAATTCCCTTACTAATTTTATTAATTGGTGGTGGTTTATACCTCTTTGTGTACTCAGGGTTAATTCCTTTTAGATACATCGGTCATGCTGTTGCCATTTTAAGAGGAAAGTATGACAAAGCTGATTCTCCTGGAGATTTATCACACTACGAAGCTTTATCTTCTGCTATCGCTGCTACAGTAGGAATGGGAAATATCAGTGGTGTTGCCATTGCCATTGCAACAGGTGGACCAGGTGCTATTTTTTGGATGTGGGTAAGTGCTTTTGTAGGCATGGCAACCAAGTTTTTTACCTGTAGCTTGTCGGTTATGTATCGTGGAAAAGATGAAGAAGGAAATGTAAAAGGTGGTCCAATGTATGTAATTACAGAAGGTTTAGGAAAGCGCTGGAAACCTTTAGCTGTATTTTTTGCTGCTGCTGGATTGGTAGGTACATTGCCTGCTTTTCAAGCAAACCAATTAACTCAGACATTGATTGATGTTTTTCATGTACAAGAAACCAATCATTTTACTGCAAAATTATTACTAGGTATTGCCATTGCCATTATTGTAGCTATGGTAATTTTTGGGGGAATTAAACGAATTGGTAGTGTTGCAGGTAAATTAGTTCCTGTAATGGTGGTCATATACCTTATTACAGTGTTAACTATTCTGTTTTTAAGAATGGAACAAGTTCCTGCTATTTTTTCTTTAATTTTTGAAGATGCCTTTTCAGGAAAATCTGTTTTAGGAGGTGCTTTAGGGGTTTTGATAATTACTGGTGTTAAACGTGCTGCATTTTCTAACGAAGCCGGTTTAGGTACCGCCCCTATGATGCACGGAACCGCAAAAACCAAAGAACCTATCCGTGAAGGATTGGTTGCTATGTTAGGCCCTGCTATTGACACACTATTGGTTTGTTCTTTAACTGCCTTGGCTATTTTAGCTTCGGGTGTTTGGAAAGGTTTTGAAGGCAACGGAATTTCGATGACCTTAGCTGCATTTGATGCGGTACTTCCTTATAACATAGGAAGTGTTATTTTAACCATTTGTGTATTGATTTTTGCGTTTTCAACCCTGTTTACTTACTCCTTTTACGGACTAAGTTGCTTGAGTTTTTTAACCAATACCAAAATAGGAAAGAATTACAACTACATTTATATTTTTACCATTGTAGTGGCTTCTATCATCAAATTAGACTTTGTTATCAATCTAATTGACAGTGCGTATGCTTTAATGGCAATCCCTACAGTATTATCCACGCTAATTTTAGCTCCAAAAGTAAAGAGAGAAGCTAGAAAATATTTTCAAAAACTAAAAACTAATTCGTTTTAATACGTGTAAGCTCTTCACTAATTTTAGACGATAGAGAATCTATTTTCTCTGATACCTCTTTTATATATTCTTGATGTTTTGTTGAACCCTTAACCACATCTAAGGTTGTCTTGGTTGAATTGATATACCAGTCTTTCCAAGCTGAAATAATGGATAATTGGGTTGATAACGAATCTCCCTTTTTTAATGCAATTTCGCTTTGCTTCTTTTCTTCTTGAAGTCTTGATATCGCTGCTTTTTCAATATCTTGAAGTATTGTTTTTGCTGTAACACCATCCGCATTTAATAAGGTATACGCTGAAGCTAATGAGGCAACCCCTACGTTTTTTAACGTTTTTTGAGATACTTTATCGATTCGATCGTTATCGGTATGATAAAATTGATCGGTAAAATGCCAGAACAAAACACTTGGAATGTTTCTTTTCAAAAAAGGCACGTGATCGCTTCCTCCTTCAAACGGATTGGTATTCACTACCCAATTTGTTCTCTTTCCTTGTTCTTTGAATTTATCAATTAAAAAATCATTCAAATAGTGCGGAGTCATTTCTTCCAACTTCATTTTTCGTCCTCCCCATTCAGTATGCTTATCGTTACCTCTTGTCCAAATTGCACTAGGATCAGGCATTTTTTCAATTAAAAATGTACCCCCTGTTTTTTGGGTATCTTCCCCAACCATGTCTAAAGAAATTCCCCATTTAATATCTTTTGCTCTTATACTATCTTCTTTCACATACCTGTTTGTTGAAATAATTTCATCACCCCATAAAAAAGTTAAGGTTCTGTTAGGTACAAATATGTTGTTTTTAATAAGTTCAGCTGTAAGTGTAGCCATTTCTAAAGCAACTCCAACTCCTGTAGCATTATCGTTTGCTCCAGGTTCTTGTATGTGAGCACTAAAAACCAACCGTTCTTTAGGGAACTTATTCCCTTTTATATCGGCAATAATTGTTAGTTCTTCTGATGGATAAATATTAGTTTCTATAGCTACATTTAAAGATACTTTTCCTTTTAATAATTCCTCTTTCAATTTTTCTTTAGCCTTATAAGACATGGCAATTGCCCACGATTTTACTTCTTCATTTAATGGGATCGTTCTAAATTGAATAGACGTAGTATTTTTTTGAGGTTGTAAGTATTTTGGGTTGCTATAGGTAATAAGTCCTAAAGCACCTCCTTTTACAATAGCTTGATTAAAAATGCTATGAGGACTTGTTTCTGCAAAAACAATTTTTCCTTTCACATCTAAGTCTTTTATTTTTTTTAAGTCTTTAACGTAAACAACCTCTGCATTAACTCCCTCTTTAGGGGTACTGTAAGAGTTTAAAGCAATCATATTTCTATTGGTGCTATGTTGTAAAAGAGGCATCTCTTCTCCAACTATCTTTACAGAAGCATTTACAGATTCCCAAGTAGGTTTTTTTAAGGATCTTTTTTCTATTCTGTAAGTTAAAACGTCATTATTCGCAGCGCTATCTTCCTTAACAAAACCTGATTTTTCTAATTCTTCAGCAATTTTGTACACACTTTTATTAAAGCCTGTGTTACCAACAACACGCCAATATTTTTCTACAAAAGAAGTTGTTTCATAGGCTAAATCTCCAGTAAACTTTTCATTTAAAATATCGAAATAATTAGAGGTATTTAAAACGGGAACTGTTTTTTCTTTTTTGCAGCTTATAAATAATAAAAGGACAACAGGTAATAGGTAACGTTTTTTTTGCATAACGGAGTTTTGTGGCTTTAAATGTACACTTTTTAAGTCTTCTTGTGCTTGTCTATTTTGCTTTCTTACTAACGACAACTTTTTTAAGTTGTTACAAAAAACTGTAAACTGTATTGAAATTAAAAGTGAATGAATTTTAAGAGGCTGTTGCTACTTCTTTATGTAGTTTTACTCTTTCCCTATCGGATGATCTTCATAAAAGTCTTCAAAAGTTTTATTGGTCGTGTAATGGTCTTTTAATACTTTGTAAACCATTAACACTACTAGTAACTGACCGATAACTGTAAGTATAAACACCCAGCTAAAGCCTATATTAGTATAGACCAAAGCAGTTAGCACCAATAAAAAAACAGTGACAAACAACACCAAAAACATCGCCGAAATCCTCATAACCATCAAATTACCCTATAATTTACGAAAAAATCAATAAACAATAAAGCTCTAATTACTTTATAAAGAGTTCCTTTGATATTGAAGCTGACTTTGGAATAGAAGAAACAGACTAACTCTCAAAAAAATCCTTAACGTTTTGTTAGCGCCACTCCTTCAAAAAATAAGCCTTCAAAACCAGTTTTTATAAAATTTCTAATGTTTTGATGATCTGTTCCTTCAGGATTTTTTAAAACATCTTCAAAATAATACTGTCCAAAACAAGCCAAGGTTTCTTCTTTACTGAACCCTTGTTGTATAGCAAACGAAAACACTTTACATGAACCTTGATTTTTTTCAGCTTCATTGTATAAATCTCCATTTTTAAAGGCAGTGGGTGTAAAATTATATACATTTTCAATCACTAACATAGTATCAGAAAATTCAACTTTTTCTGGTGTACTTTCTATGATTTGTTTAAATCTATCTAGTCTCATTTTAAAAAGGTTTTATGCTGCAAAACAAAAGATTAAAACTCGTAAAAACTAACCCGTAGTAATTTTTTACAAACTAACATTTATAGTTAAATTTGCACAGCAAAAATTTCAAGTTTCCGAAATACCTTCGGAATGACAATTTGTAGGAAATCTCGCTACGCGAGAAAAAAACTTTTAAAAATGTACAGAACGCATACTTGTGGCGAGTTAAGAGCATCGCACATTAATACTGAAGTAACCCTTTCTGGATGGGTACAAAAATCACGTGATAAAGGTTTTATGATTTGGGTAGATTTACGTGATCGTTACGGAATTACACAGTTAATTTTCGACGAAGAGCGTACTTCTAAAGAGTTACTAGATAAAGCAAAAACCTTAGGGCGTGAGTTTGTTGTACAAGTAACAGGTACCGTAATTGAGCGTCAATCTAAAAACCCCAATATTCCAACAGGTGCTATAGAAGTTTTAGTATCAACCCTAGAAATTTTAAACGAAGCGAAATTACCTCCTTTTACTATTGAAGATGAAACGGATGGGGGTGAAGATTTACGTATGAAATATCGTTATTTGGATATTCGTCGTAACCCAGTTAAAAACAGCTTGGTTTTCCGTCATAAAGTATCAATGGAAGTTCGCAAATATTTATCTGACAAAGGATTTATTGATGTGGAAACTCCCTATTTAATCAAGTCTACTCCAGAAGGAGCACGTGATTTCTTAGTGCCTTCTCGTATGAATGCAGGGCAGTTTTATGCCTTACCACAATCGCCACAAACTTTTAAACAGTTGTTAATGGTAGGTGGTATGGATAAATACTTCCAAATTGTAAAGTGTTTTAGAGATGAAGATTTACGTGCCGACCGTCAACCAGAGTTTACACAGATAGACTGTGAAATGGCGTTTGTTGAGCAAGAAGATGTGTTAGAGATTTTTGAAGGAATGACACGTCATTTACTAAAAGAAATCAACGGAGTTGAAGTAGACAAATTCCCACGAATTACGTTTGATGAAGCCATGCGTAAATATGGTAACGACAAACCAGACATCCGTTTTGGAATGGAATTTGGCGAGTTAAACGAAGTAGCACAGCACAAAGACTTTAAAGTATTTAACGATGCTGAGTTAGTAGTAGGTATTGCTGTTCCAGAGGGAGCTTCATACACTCGTAAAGAGATTGACAAATTAATCGACTGGGTAAAGCGTCCGCAAGTAGGAGCTTTAGGAATGGTATATGTAAAGTGTAACGAAGATGGAAGCTTTAAATCATCGGTAGACAAGTTCTACGACCAAGAAGATTTAGCTAAATGGGCTGAAGCTACAGGAGCTAAAGCAGGAGATTTAATCTGCATCCTTTCAGGAAATACTAACAAAGTTCGCGCGCAATTAAGTGCGTTACGTATGGAACTAGCAGAACGTTTAGGTTTGCGTAAACCTGATGAGTTTGCTCCGTTATGGGTTATCGATTTCCCATTACTAGAATTAGATGAAGAAACAGGGCATTACCACGCAATGCACCATCCATTTACTTCTCCAAAACCAGGTCAGTTAGCATTATTAGATACTGATCCAGGAGCTGTAAAAGCTAACGCTTACGATTTAGTGTTAAACGGAAACGAAATTGGTGGAGGTTCTATTAGAATTCACGATAAAGAAACACAAGCTATCATGTTTAAGCATTTAGGATTTACCGAAGAAGAGGCAAAAGCGCAATTCGGATTCTTAATGGATGCTTTTGAATACGGGGCACCACCCCACGGAGGTTTGGCTTTTGGATTGGATAGATTGGTAGCTATTTTAGGAGGTCAAGAAACCATTAGAGACTTTATTGCCTTTCCTAAAAACAATTCAGGGCGCGATGTAATGATAGACGCACCTGCTACTATAGACGATGAACAACTACAAGAACTAAGCATCAAACTAGCTGTAAAATCTTAAAAAAATAAAAACCCTGCAAAATTTGCAGGGTTTTTTATTACCTTTAATGTACGTCTTGAAAAGGTTAAACTTCACGAAAACAAACCAATAACATATTATGAAACAAGCTATCTCTAAAAAGCTTAATGAATTAGAGTCAACCGCTATTTGTGGTAACGACATCAGCTCCTCTGTTTTGTATGTATCAGCATTAGCTATTGCGTTTGCTGGTCAATATGCATGGATAACGCTATTAATCGTATCAGTAGTATTATTTTTATTTCGGAAAATTTATGGGGAAGTAGTTGGTGCAATGCCGTTAAATGGTGGTGCTTACAATGCTTTATTGAATACCACAAGTAAGTTAATGGCTTCTTTTGCCGCAACACTTACCATACTTTCTTATATGGCTACTGCTGTCATTTCTGCCAATGAAGCTATTCATTACCTACACCATCTAATTCCCTCAATGCCTATTATTATAGCAACTGTTGGACTTTTATTGTTTTTTGCTTTATTAACTATAGGTGGTATAACAGAATCGGCTAAAGTAGCTGTCGGAATTTTTTTATTTCACCTACTATCATTAGTCGTTCTTGCCTTTTTTATTGTTTTTTATTTATCTCAAAACGGAATTGACATTCTCTTTAACAATTGGAATCATCAATCTGAAAACAGTATTTGGTATGCTATCTTTTTTGGTTTTGCAGCATCTATGTTAGGAGTTTCTGGTTTTGAAAGTTCTGCAAACTTTGTTGAAGAACAACAGAAAGGGGTTTTTCCAAAAACACTAAAAAACATGTGGGTAATTGTAAGTATTATTAACCCTTTAATGGCTGTTTTTGCTTTATCTCTTTTCGCAATTCCTGTTTTACAGAGTACTGATTACCAAAATACTTTATTAGTTCAAATGGGAGAATTTGTGGGTGGTGATTGGGTTGCTGCTGTTATAGCTATAGATGCTTTTTTAGTATTAAGCGGAGCTGTTTTAACCAGCTTTGTAGGTGTTACAGGTTTGTTGGAACGTATGACATTAGACCGAATTATGCCTCAGTTCTTCTTAAAAAAGAACAAAAGAGGTAGTTCTTACCGAATTATTATTTTATTCTTTATTCTGGCAGTTTCTGTGTTACTTATAACGAATGGAAATGTTGCTTTATTAGCTGGTGTATATACTATTTCTTTTTTATCGGTAATGGCATTGTTTGCTATAGGAAATATTTTATTAAAAATAAGGAGAAATCAATTACCTAGACCAGAAAAGGCAACTTGGGCTTCTGTTTTATTAGCTATAGTTGCTGTATTATGCGCTTTAATAGGTAATATTTTAATGGAACCAAAAGATGGTTTACCTAGCAACACGTCTGTCTTTTTAAATTATTTTATCCCTACTATAATTTTTATCATAATTATGCTAAATCGTACTGTTTTATTAAAACTAGTACTACAAATAATTTATGCTCTTTTTAACCCTTTGAGACGTTTAGTTTCAAGCATGGATAGAAAAATTACTAAAACCATTAATAAAATAAACGATCAAGAGTTTGTCTTTTTTACCAAAGGAGATAATATTGCTACTCTGAACAAGGTTATGCTCTATATTATTAAAAATGAACACACTAAAAAAATAAAAATTGTATTAGCGCTTGACGAAGGGGATACAATTCCTGAAAACTTACCTAATGAGATTACTTTTTTAGATAGAGAGTACCCAAAGATTAAAGTAAACTTTCAAGTTGTTCAGGGAAAATTTAGCCCTGAGTTAATTAGAGAACTGTCTGAGAAATGGAATATCCCTATTAATTTTATGTTTATAGGAGCTCCAAGTAATAAATTTCCTTATAAAGTTGAAGAACTTGGTGGTGTCCGATTAATCGTTTGATAATTTTTTTTCTTCTTATTTAGTAAATCAAAAAGAGGATAGTATCTTTAAGTATTCTTAACTAGCTTTTCAAAAATTAACTAAGCATCTAAAAAACAATGCCTACATCTAAGGAAGCTTATAAAAAAATATTAATTTGGAGATACAAACATATCTCTGAACGACAGTTTGTATATGTTTTAAGTGTTTTAGTTGGTTTTTTAGCAGGGATTGGTACCTTAATTCTTAAGAACCTTACTTTTTACTTTCACCGTATTTTAGAAGATGGGCTTATTAAAGACTATCATCATTCTTTGTACTTTATTTTTCCTATTATCGGATTATTTTTAGTGTTTTACATCAAGAAATATTTCATCAAAAAAGATATTGGTCACGGTATTTCTACCACTTTACAGTCTATTTCTAAAAAAAATGGAATTATTGAGCGTTATAAAATTTATGCTTCGTTAATTACCGCTCCTATAACTGTAGGTTTTGGAGGTTCTGTAGGGTTGCAAGGCCCTGCTGTAAGTACTGGTGCTGCCTTAGGCTCTGGTGTTGCTCAGTTTTTTCATATGAATATGAGAACCCGTATGTTGCTAATTGGTTGTGCTACTGCTGGGGCAATGTCTTCAATGTTCAAAGCTCCTATTGCCGCTATCATTTTTGCAGTGGAAATTTTTAGCTTGGATCTTGCTTTTGCTTCGTTAGTTCCTTTATTATTAGCCTCTGTTTCTGCGGTAATTACTTCTTATTTCTTTTTGGGAAAAGATGTGTTGTTTAGTGTGCAACTGCAAGATGCTTTTGAAATTAACGATCTTATCTTTTACATAGCTTTGGCTATTTTTACAGGATTTTCTTCTGTATATTTTTCGAAAATCTATTTTAGAATCATTAATTTTTTCAAAAAATACACTCCCTTTAAACGATTAGTGTTTGGTGGAATTGCTATTGGTATAATGCTCTTTTTAATTCCTCCTTTATTTGGTGAAGGATACGGAATTATCAATAATTTATTATCTGAAAATGCTGGTGCTGCTCTCAAAAGTATTCATTATTCAATTGATTTTGACAATGTGTGGATGGTCATAATTTTTCTATTAATTATAGGTGTTTTTAAAGTAATTGCCATGACTACTACTTTTGCTGCAGGTGGAGTTGGTGGAATTTTTATCCCAACACTTGTTATGGGAAGTGCTTTGGGAAATGTTACTGCTAAAATTATCAATCAATTCGGATTTGATGTCTCGGAAACTAACTTCACGTTGATTGGCATGACAGGCTTAATGGCTGGTGTTTTACACGCACCTTTAACGGCTATTTTCTTAATTGCTGAAATAACTGGAGGTTATGATTTATTTGTTCCATTGATGCTCGTTTCAGCAGTTTCTTATGCCATTACCAAATACTTTGTTTCTAATTCAATTTACACTATTGAGCTAGCTAAACGCGGTGAACTTATTACACATAATAAAGATAAAAATGTAATGATGATGATGAAGATTAGTAAGATTATTGAAAAGAACTTTATTAAAATTTACCCTGATATGACCTTGGGAGAGATGCTTAAACAAGCTGTTTCTAAATCGAAACGAAACATCTTTCCTGTAGTGGATAGTGACAATAAGTTTAGAGGAATTGTTTTGCTAGATGATATCCGACCTATGATGTTTAATCAAGAGCTATACGACACAACTTCTGTTAAAGATATTATGAAAATAGCTCCCGCCATAATTTTTTATGATGATGGCACTGAAAAGGTGATGCAAAAATTTAAAGAAAGCGGTGCTTGGAACTTACCTGTAGTTAAAAATGGGGTATATGTTGGTTTTATATCCAAATCAAAACTGCTCTCTGTATATAGAAATAAGCTAATTGAGGTTACCGCTTAGTTCATTACTCTTAGTTCACATTTTGAAGTAAAAAAATAGCTTCCTTCTCTAGATTGCTTGGGTACTCTATTATCCACACACATATAACGCAATTCACAATCTCTACATTCATCTATTACATCTTTATTAATGCTCCAATACCTTTGAAACTGTTCTGAGTCTACAACCGCTTCCAGCTCCTTAAACCTTAATCTTGTGATGTTACCAAATAATTCTTCAGTTTCTGGAGCATTCAATACCCCCCCCTCTTTATTTATAAAAATCTTTTGATTAAAGTAGGTATTATATTTTTGAGATTCTGTAAATAAGGATATGTTTATCTTGAAAAAATATTCTTTTTTATTTACAAATCGCTTAGGTGATGTTATAAGAATTTTAGAAGATGCTGTTTTTAACTGTTCGTCACTTAAGAGAAAAATTGTCTCTATCCTTTTATTCTCAACTATAAGTTGTTCATAATCGGTTATTTTTTCTCCTTTGTTAAATGGTGTTTCAAACACAACAGAAAAAATAGCAGAGGTGGTTAATTTCTCCATAATATCTTTCATAAGAAGAAATGATGTAGGAGCATCAATTTTAAGATACAAATGTTCACAGCCTAATGCTGTAAGGTATGCTACTATTTTTTCGAACAAAGGGTATGTTGTTTCACTTATCTCAATAATTGCATTTGATATTTTAGCAGGAGAGGTCCATTTCATACTCAATTTAGGAAACAACTCTAGCTCATCTTTATCTATTAAAAATGTAAGTTCTTTTTTTGTTAAAAATTGAAAGTATTCTTCTACGACTTGCTCATTATCTTTTCCACATAATTCAAATATTTCTGAAATAGTATGTTTTTCGAATAACTGAATGAAGTTGTATAAATCGTTAGGAATATTAAACATTTGCTTTCTTTGCAAGTCGTATATAACAGATTTGTCTCTCCCCAAAACTGGAATGCAATTAGAAAACATTCTTACATATTTATTACTATTCTTCATTAATTGGGTGTTGTATTGTTATTGGCTTGTAAAAACTTCTTTTTAAAGCATACCTATCGTGATATTTGTCTATTGATATTCTATTGTGAATTAATGACATAGAATTGTTACTAATAGGTTTTATTTCTGATAAATAAATTACTGCCGGTAATTTGTTTTTATACTCTTCTTTCGTTTTGTTTAATAACTGTTGTGCTTCTTTTTGAGATATCATAGTTTTTGAGTTTGTACGCTATTTTTTCTTCTAAATAATAATTACATGGATAAGAAACCATACCAAATTGCCCTATAGGATTTACTTCTAAGAAAACATATTGTTTAGAGGGGGTGTAAATTAAATCGAAAGAACAACTCGTTAAATTCAGTTTTTCTGCCAACGTTTTTAATTTTATTTCAATGTCTGAAGGTAGGTTGAACGGAATTGTTCTATTGGGTTTTTGATTATTATAACATCTAAAATCTGTTTTAGTTTGTTCGTCTAACTGAGAGAAAATAGCCATTGAATAAAACTCTCCATCCAAAAAATAACTACGTATTTCGAGTATTTTTTTAATGTTTTCTTGAAATAAACTAACTCCGAAAGTATCGTCGAGTAAATCAGCTTTCTCTGTATTTATTGATGTTGTATAGGTAGGCAGCCAATAAGTATCTCCATACAAACTCATGGGGTCATTGATTGGCTTTGTAATTAACAATTTGTTTTTTAATTCTTCTCTTAAAACTTTTTTTTGATTTGTTATGGTGGTTTTAGGAATACACAACCCCAATTGTTTCGCTAAGGTTAATACAATAAGTTTATTAACTTTTTTAAAGTTATAATTATTTATAGAAGGTTTTTGATGTAGTAAAAAATGTAAGTACTCAAATAAATCTTTTTTTTCCTCATTATAAAACTCAGTTATTTTATCTCCTATAAAATCCTTTATCTCAATACAGTCATACAGGGTAAAGTTTCCTCTTCGATACCAAACCGAAGTAATTTCATTAAAATTAACAGTTGCGTCTTTAGTGCTAATAAATACCTCAGAGGTGTTTATATTTACGGTTAAGTTGCTTATAAGCTCATTATTGTTGAGCAGTATAAAATCTTCTTTTAAATAACTAAGCCATCTTATTATGTCAATGGTACTTTCATCTTGTTCTATCGATAAAATTAATATCATACTTCAACTATTTAACCCATTCTGCCAAAATAGAATTAACAGAATGGGTTATTAAGAACTAATTAATCTTTATAACCATCAGTTCCCATATTAAACCCGTCTACATAGGTTCCAATATTAAAACTTCCTACATAGTCTTCTTCTCTCTCGTCTCTCCAATAAACACCAGATCCGTAGTAAAGACCTCCTTTAGTTGTGTCCATCTCACTTTGAGACATTTCAAACTCTTTTAATGATTTCATTTTTGAATTCATAATAAAATATTTATTTGGTTACCTACTCTGTTTACTATGGGATTTTCGGCTTACTCCCTTTACTAACTATATCAATTCTTACGTATTTTTACGTCCCTTTTAAAAAAGGTTGAATACAAATATTGAATTTTTAGCAAGGTAAAATTGAAGTGTTAAGGAACTATTTATAAAATTAGGAGGTACTATTTAAAAATTATAACAGCTTAATAAAACTAATTTCTAATTCTAAAATCTTTTTTATGAGCGTCTCCACAAAACTTTTAAAACAGCATTAAACATTTTGCTTATTCTTAGACAAATGAGTGTGTCACAAACTTTTTTTTTGGGGGGGGTATAATAAAGTATTACACCTACAATCATCTCCAAAAAACTCTTGTTAACAGAATTCAAGTAATGTGGTTGTTACCATGACAACATAAGCTACATCTTTAAAAATTTTAAAAAATATAGTTCTCTCATTTTGGTAAACTGCCTGAAGTATATAGGCCTATTTATCTGGTTAAAAAAGTAACCATTTTATCAGGGAAGTCGGTAAAACCACCATCTGCATTAGCTTCAAAAAGTAATACTTGCAGCATTTCTTCAAAAGATGAAAATTCATCTAATTGATCAGCTCTAAAAGTGTACGGATGCACTTGTAACCCTAGTTTATGAGCTGCTTCAACCAATGTTGTAAACTGCCATTGAGCTCCTTCTTTCTCATCTAAAAGTTGTTTATACCAAGGCCCTAACCCGTCAGCATAAGTTGCAAAATGTTTCAGTTGTTTAGTTTCCTCTGGGAATTCAATTAATTGCACTAAAAACAAATCTGACTGTAATTCTTTTCGAACTCTCTCCAATTCTTTTGCATCAAAGCATTGAAACATGCATTTATCTTTCTTGGTTTTATACCCGTATTCTGAAAGAATGTTTAACGTGATTTTGGCAATGTCTTTTCCGTTTTGGTGATGGAATGCTGGATTTTTAATTTCAGGATAAATCCCGATATTTTTTCCTGAGGAAGCATTCAATCCTTGAATTAACTCTATTTCTTCTTGCAAGGAATGTAGTTTAAAATTGCCTTTTCCCTTCGGGAATCGATTTGGATACACCTGCTTCCCTGTTTTCGGATTAAAACGTTCTGTAACATTTAACTCTTGTAGTTCTTTAAAAGTAAAATCTATCACGTAAAACCGTTCATCTTCTCGCTTTCTTTCTGGAAATTTTTCAGCTACATCTGTAACATCATCCAAATAAATATCATGAATAACTACAGGAACATTGTCGTTACTCAATACCAAATCTTGTTCTATATAATCAGGACTCATAGCATGCGCCATCGCTTTGGCTTCCATAGTATGTTCTGGTAAATATCCTGAGGCTCCACGATGAGCAATTACAATCTTCTTTTGCATATTCGTCGGTTTTATTTCTGGATTACATCCAAAGAAAAGAGGTAAAAAAAACAGTACATGAATTTGTTTCATTATTTACAAATATACTTGAGCGGTTACAACCAGCATTGTAAAAACTGTTAAGATAATTACTAACGGAATTACAAACTTCAACCATTTATCATAACCAACCTTTACAATGGCTAAGGATGCTAAAATTAAGCCTGTTGGGTTGATAAAAGCAAATAAGCCCATACCGTATTGATATGTGTTTACAATTACCTCTCTACCTACTCCAACGGTATCTGCCAATGGCGACATAATAGGCATAGTTAAAACAGCCATACCTGATGAACTTGGAATAAAAAACGACAATCCTGAATAAATAAATAACATTACGTTTGCAAAAATACCTTTAGACATTCCTGAAGTCATCTCACTTGCGTGTTGTAAAATAGTATCGCTTATTAGCCCTTGTTCCATTAATACGGAAACTCCACGAGCAATACCAATAATAAAAGCGACTCCTAGCAAATCACCGGCTCCTTTAATAAACATATTAACAAAGCTTTCTTCTTTCATTCTAGCTAAAAAACCAATTAAAATAGCCCCTATTAAAAACACTACCGTCATTTCTTCAAACCACCAACCTAAGCGAGAAACTCCATAAATCATAATTATAAAGCACATCGTAAAAATGGTTAGTATAATTCGTAACCTACCTGTTAAGGTATGTGTATTTGATGTTGAGCTGCCAAAAAGATTTTCAATCATCTCTTTTTGATCGTAAATAATAGATTTTGTTGGATCTTTTTGAACTTTGTTTGCATAACGTAAAATGTAAATAACACAAATAGCAACACCTCCAATGAGCATTAACAATCTCCCAGTAAAACCAGTTGTCCAATTAATTCCAGCTGCATCTGAAGCTATTATAACACTAAACGGATTTACTGTTGAACACATTGTACCTATAGATGATCCAATATACACACAGGCTAATGCTACAATGGCATCATACTTCGCTGCTAAAAATATGGGAATTAATATTGGATAAAAGGCAATAGTTTCTTCTGCCAATCCAAAAGTTGTTCCTCCTATGGCTATTAAGGTTGTTACTACAAATATGAGCCAATACTCTTTTCCTTTTAGTGTTTTTGCTAACCAAGCTATTCCTGCATCAAAGGCACCCGTAAAATTCATTATTCCTATAACTCCTCCTAAAATTAGAACAAATAAAATTATATCAGATGATTGAATAATTCCTTTTATGGGGGATTTAAAAAAGTCTAAAAAACCTTGTGGTTTTGGGGCTAACTGGGTATATGTTCCTGGTACACTAATTGGTTTTGCTATGTCGCCATTTGTAAATTTCTCTAACGGAATGTTGATTCCTAAACCTTCAAGTGTTTCTTGATTTCCAGGCAACGTTTTTTCATCTTCTAAATGCAAATAGGTAAATGAATTACTGTTTTTCTGATACTGTAATGTATCAAATTTACCTGCTGGCACTAACCATGTTAAAATAGCTACGAACCCTGCTATTAATAATAAAATGGTATGTGGAGTTGGAAATTTAATTTTCTTCAAGACAATGAGTTATTATTTATCTCCATAAAAGTAAAAAAAACCAAGAGATGTGCATCTCTTGGCTTAATAATAATTAAAATAATTATTGAGAATATCTCGAAAAAAGACTTTGGTTTTCTAATTTAACATCACAACTCTTACTTTTTCTGATTGAATGATTGCTCTTATGCTGTTGTGTTATCCTTCTACAAACATCATTTGTATAATTTATATAAGACAATAATCTCAACAGCTAATTCTTGAGCCATTTCTTGCTTAGTATTCGTTTCACTCTAAGCATTAGTTAATGACCCTGTCATAATTACAAATCCTATAAAAATGGGGCATTCTTAAAGTCAGCGTTAACATTTTCATCTCATAGTTAGCCAATTTACAAATAACAACAACCAATAGAAACAGGAAAAACACCAAATAAACAACTCAACATCCTTTTGAGAAGATTTTATTTTTTACAACTAAAAAAGCCAAGAGATTTGGATCTCTTGGCTTTGTAATAATTGTAATAATTATTGAGAACGTCTTAAAAAAGACTATTGGTTTCTAGTTTAACATAGAAGCTCTAGCTCCTCCTGAAGCAAATAAAGCTCTCATTCTGTTACGTTGACCATCTGTAAACATATACATACAAGCATCGTTTGTATAATCCATGTAGTTCATAGTCATATCAGCAGACTTACAGCTAACATCTGGATAAGTTGGACATCCGTAGTTTGACGCATCAGAAGATGGAGTATCCGCTACGAAATCGTCTTGACGACATCTTCCGTCTCCCCAAATGTGACGTAAGTTTAAGTAGTGACCAACCTCGTGAGTTGCAGTTCTACCCATGTTATATGGAGCAGAAGAACCACCTGGTAAACTTCCAGCTAATAATACTACACCATCTGTAGATGAAGAACCTCCTGGGAATTGAGCATATCCTAAGATACCTCCTCCTATTTCACACACCCAAATATTTAAGTGAGTTGAAGGAGTAATTGGAGGGTAAGCAGCTTTAACAGCATCGTTAGTTCCCCAAGAAGACTTAGAGTCATTGTGTCTGAAAGTACCTGCTAATGTAAATTGGATTCCTGTATCAGTTGCATCATTGATAAAATCTGAAGCTCCTGAAGGAAGTTGATTTGTATTTGGATTACTGAAATCGTCATTTAACACATTCATTTGTGCTTGAATTTGATTATCAGAAACACTATTTGCATTTGGTAAAACAACGTGTACGTATACAGGAATATTTATTGTTCCTAAACCGTCTTCGATTGGTAATACATCTACATCTCCACCACCTGTGTCTCCACCTCCTGGTTTACCTTTTGCAGTTGTTAATTTTCTTGTAGCATACTCAATATTATACATTTTCTTGTATAATCCTGGGTTCTCCTTTACTTGTCTGTTTAAAACTCTCATTGAGTGACATTGCTCAGATCCTCCTTTGTGAGAAACTTCTTCAGTTTCTACATAGAAATCGCTCATGTCAATCGCTTCTTGGGTTGGTAACGCTTCCTCTTTTGCGTTCTCCTGACACCCTACTAGAACTGAGGCTGCTACAGCTAGTGTTAAAAAAATTCTTTTCATGTTGTGAATAATTAAAAAATTAGTTATTGAAAAACTGCCGAAGGCAATAAATTTGTTAAAAAACTCAAAATAAAAAAGGCTTCATTAATTAAATTGTTAAATACCTATTACTTTGATAATTATTTGAAGGGTTTTTTAACGATGTGCAATATATAATTTTTTTTTAATGCTAAAAAAAAGTTAAAAAAAAGTTAATTTCTTAGGTTTTATCACTTGCGAACCCCTATTTTTTAACAATATCTAAATGTTAAAATTTAACAAAAACAATAAAAAAACGTCAATTTTAAACAAATTAAATCATCAATACGATAATTTTAAAGTCACAAAACTTCATTTTTAACAACACAAACCTCTTGTTTTTAAATAATCTAAAAAGCATATCTTTACGTTTTAATAAAAAATTAATTATGGAAAACTCATTTAACTCAAAAGTGCTTGTTGCACAAGTCTCAGAAGCTGACAAAATTGCTTTTTACAAAAAAACCTATGCACATGTGGCGGGTGGGGTATTATTATTTGTACTGTTTGAATATTTATTTTTACAAAGCGCTACTATTGTTGAATTTGCTTTATCAATGACACAGGGGTATAAATGGTTATTGTTATTAGGTGGTTTTATGTTAATTACTAACTACGCTGAAAGTACTGCTTTAAAAACCTCTGATAAAAACTTACAATACTTAGCATATTCAGGATATATTTTTGCTGAAGCCTTTATTTTTATTCCGCTAATTTATATAGCTATAGCATACACTAACAACTTTGAAGTTATAAAACAAGCGGGAATTGTTACGCTGTCGTTGTTTGTTGGAATTTCATCAATCGTTTTTATTACCAAAAAAGATTTTTCTTTTATAAGAGCCGGATTATCTGTTGGATTTTTTATCGCTATTGGATTAATTATCGCAGGAGCTTTATTCGGATTCAATTTAGGGTTATGGTTTTCAGTTGGAATGTGTGTATTAGCTGCTGGTTCTATTTTATATCAAACATCTAACTTAGTTCACAAATTCTCTACAGATGATTACATTCCAGCAGCATTAGGCTTATTTGCTTCTTTAATGTTGTTGTTCTGGTATGTACTACAGATATTTATGTCAAGAGATTAAGAAAGGCTCTTATAAAAATTATAATAACATAAAAAAAGCCTCCAAAATTGGAGGCTTTTTTTTATTCTTATCTAAATTAAGTTTCTTTTAACTTAACATCATCTGTGCTTTCTTAACAGCATTTACCAATACATTAACTTCTTCTTTGGTATTGTAAAAAGAAAAAGAAGCGCGTACTGTTCCTGGAATACCGAAAAAATCCATAATAGGCTGTGCACAATGGTGACCTGTACGAACTGCTACTCCTAGTTTATCTAAAATAGCTCCAACATCATACGGGTGAATTCCTTCGAGATTAAAGGATATAACTGATGTTTTATTTGATGTTCCATAGATTTTTAATCCATCTATTTTTTCTAGCTCTTGCGTTGCGTACGATAACAGTTCGTTTTCTTGCTTCTCTATGTTAGAAAAACCAACTGAATTCATATAATCTACAGCAACTCCAAAAGCTATTCCTCCACAAATATTAGGTGTACCTGCTTCAAATTTGTGAGGTAACCCTGCATACGTTGTCTTTTCAAAAGTAACTGTTTCAATCATTTCTCCACCTCCTTGGTATGGTGGTAATAATTGCAATAGTTCTTCTTTCCCATATAACACCCCAACACCTGTTGGCCCACACATTTTATGAGCTGAAGCCACATAAAAATCGGCATCTAATGCTTGTACATCTGGTTTTATGTGCGGTACTGCTTGTGCACCATCAATCAACACATAAGCAGCAAATTTGTGTGCAGCATGAATAATTTCTTTTATGGGGTTAATTGTTCCTAGTGCATTTGATACATGATTACAGAAAACTAGTTTAGTTTTTGGAGTTAGTAATTCATGGTATAAATCCATGCGTAAAGAACCCTCTTCATCCATCGGAATTACTTTTAGAATAGCTCCTGTTTTTTCACATAACATTTGCCAAGGCACAATATTAGAATGATGCTCTAAAGCCGAAACAATTACTTCATCTCCTTCTTGTAAAATTGAGGCAAAACCAGATGCTACAATATTAACTCCATGCGTTGTTCCTGAGGTTAAAATAATTTCATACGAATGCTTCGCATTGAAATGTTTTTGAATCTTAATTCTGGCTTCCTCATACTTATCGGTAGCTTCCTGACTTAATGTATGTACACCTCTATGAATATTTGCATTATAATTAGAGTAATAATCTACAATAGCGTCAATTACTACCTGAGGCGTTTGTGAGGTTGCTCCGTTATCTAAATACACTAATTTTTTCCCATGTACTTCCCTTTTTAAAATAGGAAAATCAGCGCGAATTTTATCTATACTAAACATATAAAATATCAAATTTAGCACAAAGGTAGGGCTTGCATTTCAAATACAAACATCAAACAATTAAATTCTTACATTTGCTAGAAATCCGTCACATGAAAAACTTAAAAAGAATTCTTTTACTCATTCTGATTGCCTTGGCAATTGCTGTTTTTTACAATTATCCTAAGTTAAATATACTAGCAGGATATTCTGCAAAAAACACTGCTTCGTCTGTATTTCTCGCAGGAAGAAGTTTAGCCTTTACAGATGCTAATGACAATAATTTTTCTCCTATAAATATTACTTTTGATAAAATTAATACAGCAGAAAAATCGGCCACTGGTTCAGTATACGGATTACTCAAAAGAAAAGCTATTTACAGAGATGGTCTTGGTGCTGTTTTGGTTACTGATGATTTCGACATTACCAAACCTCAACTTACTCCAAAACGTTCAGAACCTGACAACGTTACTCCTTTTCCTTACGGAAATGCAGATCATAAAGACACTATTTTTGCTAACATTGATTATACAAAACTGAACGAAACCATTGATACCATTTTTAATGATAGAAATCAAACACGCTCGGTAGTAGTTGTATATAAAGGCAAGATTATTTTTGAAAAATACGATGCTGGTTTTACCAAAGAATCGAAACAGTTAGGTTGGTCTATGACCAAAAGTATTACAGGTACGTTGTTTGGAATTTTAAAATGTCGAGGAAAAATTAATCTTCAAGAAGACAATTTATTTTCTGAATGGGAAAATGACGACCGTAAAAACATTACAATTCATAATTTATTACAAATGAATTCTGGTTTGGAATGGAATGAAGATTACAATACTATTTCTGACGCTACTAAAATGTTGTTTTTAGAAAAAGACATGACCAAAGTTCAAGTAAACAAGCCATTAGTAGGCAAACCAAACGAAACTTGGAATTATTCTTCTGGAACTTCTAACTTATTATCGGGTATTTTACGAACAACATTCGATACACACCAAGAGTACCTTGATTTTTGGTACAGTGCTTTGATTGATAAAATAGGCATGAATTCAATGCTTGTTGAAACAGATATGAGCAATCATTTTGTAGGCTCTTCCTATGCTTGGGCAACAGCAAGAGACTGGGCTAAACTTGGATTACTATACCTACACAATGGTGAATGGAACGGAGAGCATTTATTTGATAAAGATTGGGTACGTTATGCTACAACTCCTACTCCTACTTCAGATGGTTGGTATGGTGCTCAAATTTGGTTAAATGCTGGTGGTAGATATCCTGACGCTCCAAAAAATATGTTTTCTTTTAATGGATATAAAGGTCAAAATGTATTTATTTTGCCTAGTCAAGATTTGGTAGTTGTTCGTACGGGACTTACCAAAAATGCAGATGTAAACACCTTACTAAAAGGAATTGTAAATTCTATTAAACACTAAACCATGAACCCTTTTTATTACGTGCTTTCTATAAACGGATTGCTTTTTTTATTCAGTATTATTTTTCATTTTTTCCCGCCTAAAAAAATCAATGCTATTTATGGGTATCGCACGAATAAAACTATGAAGAATGATACTATTTGGCAATTTGCCAACGCTTTTTTCACCAAAGAGTTTATGAAGTATTCAGCTATTTCGTTAGTTGCTGCTTTGGTATTGGCTTATATATCGAAAGAGTTAACATGGCAACCTATGGCAATTATGTTATTGTCACTAGCCGTATCTGTTGTTAAAACTGAACAAGAAATAAATAAGAATTTTGATGAGGACGGAAATAAGAAATAAAACTCCATCAAATTGTGTTACCCACAAAGACCCAGATGTTTTTATAAAAACATCTGGGTCTTTCTTTTTGTAATCAGAAATCCCTTTTGCACAGGCTTCTTTGAAAAATTACTTTTTATACTCTTCTTTAAGTAGTGCAATATCATCTATAATTTTCTGCATATTTTCTTTTTTGGTTCCATCATACGAACCTCTAATACGCCCTTCTTTGTCTATCAATACAAAGTTTTCAGTATGCACCCAATCATTCTCTCCTCCATCACCTTCATCCAACACCGCAAAATAATGCTTACGCGCTAAGTTGTATATATGCTTCTTTTCACCAGTAGTTACATTCCATTTTCCATCAATCACTCCTTTTTCAGTAGCATACTTTCGTAATTGTGGTACGCTATCCATTATTGGAGTTACGGAATGTGATAAAAACATAATATCATCATCATTTTTATAATGCTCTTGCAACTCACCCATATTATACGCCATGGCAATACAAATAGTTTGGCAGCGGGTAAAAAAGAAATCTGCTATGTAAATTTTCCCTTTATAATTCGCATTTGTGATGGTATCACCATTTTGATTAATTAGCTTAAAATCGCCTACTTTATGGTTTTTTGTTCTATTCCTTACAGAAACGTCCACCAATTTAGGGTTGATATCAGCAGGATTGTAAATCGGTAATTTATTGTCAACTTTTACTAAATGGTAAAAAACAGGTATGCCAATAGCACAAAAAACTAAAATAAAAATTAAGGTGCTTTTTGATTTTTTAAAGAATTTAATGTCCACAGTACTAAAATTTTCTACAAAAATACGACTTAAAACAGGGTTTATAAACCACTCCCCTAAAAACTTTGTTAAAACAAATGCCCATCTGTAACACAAACTTTTAGAACTGTGCTGAAAAACGTACATTTGTCAGATTTTAAATTTAGACGAACACCATTTATGGAAATTTTAATAAAAGCATCACAATTTATTTTAAGCTTATCGCTCTTAATTGTTTTACACGAATTAGGACATTTTATTCCTGCAAAATTATTCAAAACCCGAGTCGAAAAATTCTACCTCTTTTTCGATTATAAATTCTCTTTATTTAAAAAGAAAGTTGGAGAAACAGTTTATGGTATTGGCTGGATTCCATTAGGAGGCTATGTTAAGATTGCTGGAATGATTGACGAAAGTATGGATACTGAGCAAATGCAAAAACCTGCACAGCCATGGGAATTTCGTTCTAAACCTGCATGGCAACGTTTAATTATTATGTTAGGTGGAGTTATTGTAAACTTTGTACTAGGTATTTTAATTTATATCTCTTTAATGTGGGCTTATGGTGAAAAATACTTACCAAATGAAAGTTTAAAAGATGGAGTTTGGGTGCAAGACGAATTAGGAAAAGATTTAGGTTTAGAAACGGGAGATAAAATCTTAACAATTGACGGACAAAAAATAGAAAAGTTTAGAGAGCTTCCTCTTGAGTTTATCAATGGTACTACTTACACTGTTGAAAGAAACGGAACTGTTCTTGAAAAAGAAATTCCAACAGATTTTATCTCGAAGTTAGTAGATAGAGGTAAGGATGCTGGTGCTTTTATAACTCCAAGATATCCATTTGTTATTGCTGGTGTACAAAAAGATTCATTAAATGCTGATAGCAATATTTTACCAAAGGATATCATAACTGCTGTTAATGGACAAAATATAACTTATTTTGATCAAGCTAAACCTATTTTACATAGCTTAAAAGGACAAGAAGTTACATTATCTATAAGAAGAGGTAAAGAGAACTTAAGTGTTCCTGCAAAGGTTTCTAATTATGGAAATTTAGGAGTTGCTCTTGGTGCTGTTTCTTTGGTAGATTTAGAAAAGCTAGGTTACTATAACTTAGCTGAAAGAACCTATTCTTTTGGAGAAGCTATACCTGCTGGTACTCAAAAAGCGTGGACAACCTTAACTAATTATATTAAGCAAATGAAAAAGATTTTAAATCCTAGTACAGGTGCTTACAAAGGTTTAGGCGGGTTTATTTCTATTGGAAGTATATTTCCTTCTGAATTTAGCTGGGAAACTTTCTGGAACATTACTGCTTTCTTATCAATCATGTTAGGGTTTATGAATTTACTACCAATTCCTGCCTTAGACGGTGGTCACGTAGTATTTACCTTATGGGAAATGATTACGGGTAAAAAACCTGGTGATAAGTTTTTAGAGTATGCTCAAATTACAGGGTTTATCTTATTAATAGCATTACTACTATTTGCCAACGGAAACGATATATTTAGGCTATTCAAATAGCCTTCTAAACTATAAATAAAAAAGCATCGTACTATAAAGTACGATGCTTTTTTTATGCCATGTTTTAACTTAGTTCCTTTACTTATTTAAGTTCTCTGCCGCTCGACGTTCTAACTCTGCTTGAAATTCTTCCATAACAGGCTTTACGGTACTTTCTGGTATATCAGCTACCTTAATATACATTAACCCATCAATTGCGTTATTAAACTTCGGATCTACATTAAATGCAACTAAACGTGCATTTTGTTTTACGTATTTTTTAATCAATACCGGAATACGTAACTCTCCTGGTTCCAATTCGTCTATAATTTTATCGAACTTTTGCATATCAGCCTCAGTAGCATCAAATACAAAATCTTTATCAGCATCTTTTAATTTCACCTTGAATTCTTTCTTAGGGTGAATATATTGTGCTACATACGGATCGTAATAGTGAGATTTCATAAACTCAATCATCAAGGATTTTGAGAATTCAGAAAACTGATTACTTATACTTACCCCTCCCATTAAATATTTATGTTCAGGATAACGTAATGTAACATGTACAATTCCTTTCCACAATAAAAATAGTGGCATTGGTTTTTGTTGGTATTCTTTAATAATAAAAGCACGTCCCATTTCAATGGTTTTTTCCATCATTGGGTACAATTCAGGCTCTATTCTAAACAAAGTATGAATGTAAAAACCATTAACACCGTGTTTTTTATAAATATCTTTTCCTAAGCCCATTCTGTACGCTCCAACCAACTTTTTTTGTTCGTTATCCCATAAAAACAAATGGTGGTAATACTTATCAAACTTATCTAAATCAATAGGCTTATTTGTTCCTTCACCAACTTCCCTAAACGTTATTTCACGTAAGCGTCCTACTTCATGTAAAATATTTGGTATTTCTCTTGCGCTTGCAAAAAACACCTCATAGTTTTTGCTCTCTAACAACCTACTTCCTTTCTCTCTCAGAACATCTACTTCTTTTACAAATAAATCAGGTGACTTTTGAGAGGTAATATTTTTTGCCTTTTTAGGAATCTTAAGTTTTTGTGTTGACAATATTTTTTGAGATGCTTTCTCGTAAGGGTTGGCCAACATATAGGTTTTTCTACGTAAAAACTGATAAAAATCAGGAATCTCAGTAAATGAATCTTGATCTTTAACTGATATAGGCTTACCTATTCTTACTTTGATAACTCTGTTTTTCTGAGATAGTAACTCTGACGGAAGTTTTGCTGTTCTTAATGTATCACTAATTTTAGACAACGTGTAAAATAGCGGACTATTTTTAGCATGAAAATAGATAGGAATTACAGGTACTTTTGCTTTTTTTATCAAGCGTACAGCTCCTTGTTCCCATTCTTTATCTACCATTAATTTTCCATCTCGATACGTAGACACTTCTCCTGCTGGAAAAAGCCCTAACGGTTTTCCTTCTTTTAAATGTAATAAGGCATTTTTAATTCCTGCTACACTCGATTTAGCATCCTTATGGTTCTCAAAAGGATTTACCGGCATTACATAGGGCTTTAATGGCGCTATTCTATGCAGTAAAAAATTTGCTATAATTTTGTAATCAGTTCTGTGCTCTAATAAAAGCTTTAATAATAAAATACCATCTATCCCTCCAAGCGGATGGTTAGAAATCGTTATAAAAGGGCCTTCTTTAGGAATACGCTTTAAATCTTCTTCTGGAATTTCAAACTCAATCTGAAATTCCTCCAACAAGCCATTTAAAAAAGGTAAATCTTTCTTATGCTTATGCTTGTTATAAATTTCATTGGCGGTAGAAATTCGCAAAACTTTCATCAGCAACCAACCTGAAAACGTTCCGAAAACGCCGAACTTATCGGTTCCTATTGCTTTTGCAACTTCTTTAGGTGTTACTAATCCCATACATAGTTATCAATTGACATAACTGCAAATATAATCGATTTTTTGCAAGCTTTACATGTTTTCTTGAATCACTAATTGTGCAGTTTCTGTATTTATTTGACGAATGATTGATTTTCCCCGTTTTCTTATCGTTTTTATTGCTTCGTCATTGAAGTGACGAATTGTATACAAGGTCGTTTCTTTATATGCTCTTATGTTATAAGCCCCTTTTAAATCGTTGTAAAAATCTTCAAACTTATTGTACTTATCCTCTATACAAACAGAAAAACTAATCGCCGAATTTTGAATTAGATTTACTTTTAAATTATAATCATGAAGCTTCTTAAAAACATCACTAATATTGTCTTCTACCATGAAAGAAAAATCCTTTGCTGAAATCGCTACTAGAATTTGATTTTTCTTTACGATAAAACACGGAACCTCAGGTGTTATTTTTTTTCCTCTTCCAACACATGTTCCGGTCTTAGTAACATCTTCAAACGAACGCACGTATAGCGGAATGTTTTTTTGTTCTAAAGGCTGAATTGTTTTTGGGTGAATTACCGAGGCTCCGTAAAACGCCATTTCAATGGCTTCGGTATACGAAATTTCTTGTAACAAAGCAGTTTCCGAAAACACTCTAGGATCTGCATTTAATACACCTTGTACATCTTTCCAAATAGTAACACTATCAGCATCCAAACAATAGGCAAAAATACCTGCGGTATAATCAGAGCCTTCTCTTCCTAAGGTGGTTGTTTCTGTACCAAACCCACCTAAAAACCCTTGGGTAATATTTAGTTTTAATATATCAACCTTTTCTTGGATTTGCTGTTGTGTTTGCTCCCAATCTATTTTAGCATCGCGATAAGTTCCGTCGGTTTTTATGTACTCTCTTACGTCTAACCATTGATTCTCTACTCCTATTTCAGACAAATAAGCGCTTACTATAGTGGTAGATAGTAACTCTCCAAAACCAACCATTTGATCGTACACATAGTTATAATCTTTAGAAGTGTTTCGAGCCATGAAACCACTCAATTCACCAAATAAATGATTTACTTTATTATATACTTCATGATTTGGACTGAACAAATCGTTCAACATATTTTGATGAAAGTCTTCTACAAATTTCAAAGAGTCTTTAAGACTTTCTTTTTTATAGAAATAATCATTAACCACTTGCTCAAAAGCATTGGTCATTTTTCCCATGGCAGAAATTACAACCAACGTATTTTCTGTTCCTTCATGTTGCAATACTTTTGCAACATTTTTTACTCCATTCGCATCTTTTACCGACGCTCCTCCAAACTTAAATATTCTCATTACAAAACTGTTCTAAACTTTGTTCATTCATATGGCATACTCTCCACTCATCATATACGGTTGCTCCTGTATTTTTGTAAAAATCAACAGCTCCTGTATTCCAATCTAATACTTCCCATGCCACTCTTTTGCAAT
The DNA here is from genome assembly GCF_036350695.1 of Tenacibaculum sp. FZY0031. Taxonomy (NCBI): domain Bacteria; kingdom Pseudomonadati; phylum Bacteroidota; class Flavobacteriia; order Flavobacteriales; family Flavobacteriaceae; genus Tenacibaculum; species Tenacibaculum sp. FZY0031. The sequence goes on along the minus strand of NZ_JAZDVY010000004.1, from coordinate 198,121 downwards.
TGTTTTTATGCGCATAATTCATTACAGCACTATACAGTGCTTTTCCAGCTCCAATACCTCTTTTAGATTGTGTTACCATGAGATCTTCTAAATGAATTGCTTTTCCTTTCCATGTAGAATAACGTTCATAAAACAACGCCATTCCTATAATCTTATTACCTTCTTCAGCCACAAAGGTTTTAAACTTCGGTTCTTCAGAAAACCCATCTTTAATAATGTCTTCTACCGTAATTTTAACCGCGTTAGGTTCCTTTTCAAAAACAGCTAATTCAATAATTAAATCTAATATAGCTTGAGCATCTTTTTGCTCTCCTGACCTGATAATAAAACTCATTTCTTACTTTTTTGGGTAAAGATACTTCTCTTAAAACTTTCTGATAAAACAAATGAAAAATTAAAACACATCATATTTTTTTGTTGAAAATTTTAAATTACTAAATAAAAGTTGGCATCTTTGTACGCACAACACAAAAATTTGACATGAGTAACAAGCATATGACGCTGGGTGAGTTCATCATCAGCAAACAAAAAGACTTTAAGTATTCTTCTGGTGAATTATCTCGCTTAATAAATTCTATCCGCTTAGCTGCTAAAGTAGTAAACCACGAAATTAGAAAAGCAGGATTGGTTGATATTACTGGAGCTGCTGGTGATATTAATGTACAAGGGGAAGCACAACAAAAGCTAGATGTTTTAGCAAACGATTTATTTAAACAAACATTAATTAATCGTGAGATTGTTTGTGGTATTGCTAGTGAAGAAGAAGACGATTTTGTAATTGTTGAAGGTCAAAACAAAGCCAACGAAAATAAATATGTGTTGTTAATGGATCCTTTAGATGGGTCATCTAACATTGATGTAAATGTTTCTGTAGGAACTATTTTTTCTATTTACAGAAGAATTTCTCCAGTGGGAACTCCTGTTACCAAGGAAGACTTTTTACAAAAAGGTAGCGAACAAGTAGCCGCGGGTTATGTAGCTTATGGTACCTCAACCATGTTAGTGTTTACTACTGGTAATGGCGTAAACGGATTTACCTTAAATCCTGCTATTGGTACTTTTTACTTATCGCACCCTAACATGAGTTATCCTGAAATTGGTAGAATTTACTCGGTAAGTGAAGGATATTTTACGCATTTTCAAGAAGGAATGAAACGATTCTTAATTCACTGTAAAGAATTAAACGAAGCAGATAACCGTCCATACACAGCACGTTATATTGGATCGTTAGTTTCAGATTTTCATAGAAATATGATTAAGGGTGGTGTATATATTTATCCTGCTACTGCTATAACTCCAAAAGGAAAATTACGTTTGTTATACGAATGTAATCCGATGGCTTTTATTTGTGAGCAAGCAGGAGGCAAAGCTTCTGATGGGTTTACTCGTATTTTAGACATTAAACCAACCGAACTACACCAACGTGTTCCTTTTTATTGTGGAAGTATACAAATGGTTGAGAAAGCGGAAGAGTTTATGACTGAATTTTCTGCAGATGATAAACCAAACTATTAATCGTGGTAAAATGGCTTGTAATATTAATCTGTTTAATATTAGCAATAGGTTCTTTTTTTAAAGATAAAAACCTAGCTATTAACATACATGACACGTATTTTGTTATGAGTTATTGGCATTTAGCTATTATTATTTCAAAAATAATAGGAGTTATTACCTTACTACTATTCATCAAGTCAAAAATTAAATAATAGTTATTATTTATACTCAAATAAATTATCCCTAAGGCAAACAGTTGTTTGCCTTATTTTTTTGGGTTAAATTTACATTCGGAAAAACGAAAAAATTAATCTATTAAAAAACAAATAATTATGGCTTTTAACTTACCAGAATTAGGATACGCTTACGACGCTTTAGAACCACATATAGATGCTAGAACTATGGAAATTCACCATAGCAAGCACCACAACGGATATACCACTAAATTAAATGCTGCTATTGAAGGTACTGATTTAGAAGGAAAATCTATCGAAGATATTTTAACTAACTTAGATATGAACAACGCTGGTGTTCGTAACAATGGTGGTGGTTTTTACAACCACTCTTTATTCTGGACAGTAATGAACCCAGAAGATAGAGGATATTTATCTGGAGAATTAAAAGATGCTATCGAAGCTGAGTTTGGTTCAAAAGAAGCGTTTATCGATGCTTTTTCTAAGGCAGCTGCTACACAGTTTGGTTCAGGATGGGCTTGGTTATGTGTACACAAAGGAGGAAAAGTAGAAGTTTGCTCTACTCCTAACCAAGACAACCCATTAATGCCAGGTGTTACTTGTGGTGGAACTCCTATTTTAGGATTAGACGTTTGGGAACACGCTTATTACTTAAACTACCAAAACCGTCGTCCTGATTATATTGAAGCTTTCTTTAAAGTAATCAACTGGAACGAAGTAGAAAGAAGATATGCTGCTGCTAAATAATTAATAGCTTTAGCAATAAATACAAAAGACCTGCAAAAATGCAGGTCTTTTTTTATACCGTTTTTTGTAATCGAAAACTTTTTGTTCTTTCTTCAAAACTTGTTTGTGTGATTGGCAACACGGCTTTTTCAAATAATTCTAATAAATCTTCTGAGTGTTTTGCTGAAGTTAATTTTATCAAATCAAAATACACAAAAGAGCTCCAAAGTATCGCCTTTAAGTCAGTCTTATCCTCGTTCCACATACGTATTTCAACTAACAAATTTCTATCGCCATAATTGATTAGCTGAGAATCTATCGTTACGGTTTCCATTAAGGTTGCCGGTTTTAAATACGCTATTTGATGTGAACCTACCACCCAGCCTTTTCCTCTTTCTTTTCCGTGTTGGTAAATATCTAAGTTATAATTAGCTATTAATTGATCTTCTCTTGCATTGATAAGATAATTGAAATAGGATGCGTTATTTAAATGATTGAAAGGGTCGCAATCTTGGAATCTGATTTTTGTTTTGCTTTCTAAAATTTTTGGTATTTCCATGGTATTAAATTTAAAATATACCAATCGGTATATTTCTGATTAAAAAAATAGTTATTGTTGTAATTCTTGTTTTATGATTTGCTGTAATACTGCAGATACATCTTTTAAGTAACTGTCATCTTTCATAATATGTGTCATATACACCCCTCCTTCAATCATGTAAAAAAAGCGTTTAGCGTACAACATACTATCTATTGATTTTTTAATTTCATCAGTTTCTTTTGCTTTTTCAATTAGCTGAGAAAACTGCTCTAAAATTCTGTGATTGTACGATTGAACCAATTGAGCTATTACTTTGTTTTGATTGTTAGCATCTACACCAATATTTAAAATAGGGCAACCGCCAAATTGTTGATTATATTCATAATAACCTTCATAAAAAAGTGCCACATTGAATAACATCTTTAAAGGCGTCTTCCCTCTATTAACAGTTTCATTAAGGTCTTTTAGCACTTTTCTTACTGAAAACTTAAATGATGCTATGGCTAAGTCTTCTTTGTTTTCAAAATGTCCGTAAATGGCTCCTTTGGTTAAACCAGTCGCTTCTGTTATTTTTGATAAACTCATGGCTGCATAACCATTCTTATTAAAAATAGGAGCTACGGTTTCTATGATAAAAGCCTTTGTTCTTTCTGATTTAGACATTTTTCAAAAAAGTTTGAGATACAAATATATAAAAATATACTGAACGGTATATTTTGTTTTATAGAATAAAAAAACCGAAGCTTATATACTTCGGATTTTTCGTTTTTATTTTTAATAGTCTTTCTACTTTGAAAGCGCTTGTTCTAAATCAGCCAATAAATCGTCTATATCTTCTACTCCAACACTCAAACGAATTAAAGAGTCGGTAATTCCTATTTTCAAACGTTCTTCTTCAGGAATGGATGCGTGTGTCATGGTTACTGGGTGACTTACCAAGCTTTCTACACCACCTAACGATTCAGCCAAGGTGAAAATTTTAGTATTTTCTAAAAAAGTCAAAGCTGCTTGTTTACTTTCATCTTTTAAACGGAAAGAAACCATGCCTCCAAAATCATCCATTTGTTTTTTGGCGATTTCGTGATTTGGGTGACTTTCTAATCCTGGATAAAAGACTTCACTTACTTTTGGATGTGCTGATAAATATTGTGCTACTGCTTTTCCATTTTCACAGTGACACTGCATACGTAAGTGCAAGGTTTTTACTCCACGCAGTGCTAAAAACGAATCCATAGGTCCTGCAATAGCTCCTGCTGCAAACTGAATAAAATGTAATTGCTTAGCCAACTCCGCATTTTTAGTTATCAAAGCTCCCATTACCAAATCGGAATGCCCTCCTAAATACTTAGTTGCTGAATGCATTACGATATCAACTCCTAAATCTAACGGACGCTGTAAATACGGTGTTGCAAAAGTATTATCAACCGCTACTACAACATTTTTCTTTATTGTTTTTACCGCTTTGGTAATTTCCTCTACATCCGCAATTTTCATTAGCGGGTTGGTTGGTGTTTCAATCCAAATGAGTTTGGTGTTTTCAGAAATAGCATTGGTTACGTTCGCCACTTCGTTCATATCAACATACCGAAATTGCAATCCGTATTTTTCAAACATGTTGGTAAACATTCGATACGTTCCTCCGTAAATATCATCTCCTGCAATGACCTCATCACCTGGATTCAACGTTCTCAATACACAATCTATCGCCGATAAACCAGAAGCAAAAGCAAATCCGTGTGTTCCATTTTCTAAAGCGGCAAATGCGTTTTCTAGAGCAGTACGTGTTGGATTCGCTGAACGCGAATACGCATATCCTTTGTTCACACCCGGACTCGATTGTGCATAAGTGGACGTTTGAAAAATAGGAGGCATTACTGCACCTGTAGCTTCCTCAGGTTGTTGACCTCCATGTATGGTTTTCGTATTGAATTTCATCTGTTAACATTGGTTGATGCTTACTCCAAAAACAACATCAAATTATTAGAATTCTAAACCAATTTACTCAAGTTCATGATAATTCCTAAGTGCATTCCTTCATGTAGATTATTAAAGGCTACAGCACTTTCAAAAGAATCTATTACAAAACCTGTGCTTGTTTCGTATTCTTGATACTCTTTAAAAATACCTGCTTCAAAGTCTTCTTCTAAGGTTTCTGGCAAACCAATTAATAGTTCTTTTACCTCTTCAAATTCTTCTTCAGTAAAATCTTTGGTAGGAAAGGTTCCTTTTCTGTATCCTTCAATTAACTCATCAGGCGCTAAACAATCCAATCCAGATAATTTGTAATGTAATAATTGCTGTGTAACTACTAAATGTGCTACATTCCAAGCAATGTTATTGTTAAACCCTTCAGGAGTTATATGCAATTGTTCTAATGATAAACCTTCGATTCTTTTTAAAACTAAGTCTCTTGATCTTTTTAAAACTTCAAACTGTTTGTTCATTTTTCTACTTATTTTAGCTATTTCAAAGATACCTATTTAGCCATGAAAACCTGCAATGAGTGTTTGTTATTTAATGGTTAAAACTAAATTATAGCTAATACAATAAAACGTAAACAGATGAAGAAAGTGTATTTTTTACAAACCTGTGATACTTGTCGAAGAATTTTAAAAGACGTAAATATTGACGGTTTTGAAAAGCAAGAAATAAAAACCAACCCAATCACCGTTGCCCAATTAGAAGAAATGCGTGAGTTAACAGATAGCTACGAAAGTTTATTCAACAAGCGTGCTAAACTGTATCGAGAAATGGATTTAAAGAACCAGAATTTAAAGGAAGTTGATTACAAACAATATATCTCAGATGAATATACCTTTTTAAAACGCCCCGTTTTTATTGTTGACAACCAAATTTTTATTGGAAACAGTAAAAAGGTAGTAGAAAACTTAAAAGAACTTGTGGGTTAAAAAACTAACAAACTCCGACTGTAAAATATCGGAGTTTGTTATAAATTTATATACTTCCCTTCGACTACGCTCAAGGAATATAGAAAGCTTTATTAATTTGAAGCTATGCTTTTATTTTTTGTAGATGCTTCGACCATAGCAGATAATTCATCCATCGTAAGGTTGGTTTTAATTCCTAACAATACCATTTCGTCACTTTTATCATGAACATTGACAATAATTTCTTTAATACGGTCTTTTGTTTCTCTAAAATACACCGTAACTCTTTCGTTACCGTCTTTTACTCTTACTAAAGTTTTCAATTTATTTCTTCGTGCAAACTTTTGAAAATCTTTTTGTACAGAAGCCATGTTGTTATTAAACACCATGATTTTATAGTTTTTAGATTTCTTTAAGAAGACCCCAAACTCATCAGTATCTTCATCAGAGATGAACATGTTAGCAAAAAAACTAGGAATATTTAAAGATACCTCTGCTCTATCTTTATTAGATTGGTAAAATGTTTTAAAGTTTTCTTTTTGCGCAAAAGAACTTAACACAAAAAGGCAGCAAAAGATGGTTGCAATTCGTTTCATAATAAGAGTGTTTTAATTGAAGACGAAATGACTAAAGTTTTGTTACATAAAAATTATATTAGTGTTTAATAATTTTTATTGAGGTATTTTATTTGCTTTTTTGGTTAAGAGAATATTCCTATAAGTATTCCACCTATTATGTAAGCAATACTACCTACTGAAGAATAAAGGTAATATTGCCTAATTTTTCTTTTAAACTTAAATGTTTCAAATCTTTTAATATCTGAATTATGAGAATGAAGAAATACATTAATAATACCAAAAGGAACTAGTACATAAAAAAGCTTCAACTCAAGTTCTAAAGATTTATTAATTCTTTTGTAAGAAACATCAATATTATAAAGCAGACTTTCTGCTTCTTTTATAGTTAAAGAACTTTTATCATAAGCATTGATAAATGTATCTTTACTTATTTTATTATTATATATATACTCTATAAGTTCTTCAATTGAGTATTTTTTTACCTTTTCAATACTTACCATATAGCAATCCTCAATTTATTAATAACAACCCCAATTATACTCATTATAAATTTGATTAACTGTTCACAAAAAAAAAGCCTTAACTTATTCAGTTAAGACTTTTTAGTTGGCCCACAAGGACTCGAACCTTGAATATCGGTACCAAAAACCGGTGTGTTACCATTACACCATGGGCCAATGTTTACAGTGCAAATATAAAAACAAAGTTTTATATTTAGAAATCATTAAACACTTTTTATAAAAAAATCCTCACGAAGTTCGTAAGGATTTTGTTGGCCTACAAGGACTCGAACCTTGAATATCGGTACCAAAAACCGGTGTGTTACCATTACACCATAGGCCAATTGCTTATTGCGGGTGCAAATATAAAACAAAGTTTTATTTCAGCAAATTTTTTGTGCTTTTTTTCGTTTACTTCTTTTTCTACCTCAAAAATTTCATTTAACAGAACTTTATATGAGAGCTTATTTTAGAGAAACTGTTAAAATTATATTTTTGTTTTCAACGAAAAAATCATTAGTAATTAATACATTCGTACTTTATATCTAGATAAAAAACTATGACTGAGTTTAACTATAAAAAGTGGAACATCATTTTAGGATGGGTTTCGTTTGCGGTAGCGTTGATCACTTATACCTTAACCCTAGAACCTACTGTGAGTTCATGGGATTGTGGAGAATACATCGCAACTGCTGTAAATTTAGAAGTTGGACACCCTCCTGGTGCTCCTTTGTTTCAAATGTTAGGTGCTTTTTTCGCTATGTTTACTAGTGATCCTAGTCAGTTGGCAAAAATGGTCAATTTTATGTCTGGATTGGCAAGTGCTTTTACCATCCTCTTCATGTTTTGGACAATTACGAATTTGGCTAGAAGAATGGCTATAAAAAACGGAAAACTGGGAAATAATGAAGCTATTGCTGTATTAGGAAGCGGATTAGTAGGTGCTTTGGCCTATACTTTTTCTGATAGTTTTTGGTTTAGTGCTGTAGAAGGAGAGGTATATGCCATGTCTTCTTTCTTAATGGCGCTACTATTTTGGTTAGGATTACGTTGGGAAAGTGAATTAAATACTCCTAGAGGAAATAAATGGTTGGTATTAATCAGTTTTGTAGTTGGGTTATCTTTTGGGGTTCACATACTATCTTTATTAGTAATTCCTTCTATCGTTTTGGTATATTTCTTTAAAACGTATAAAGACATCAACATCAAAACAACGGCAATTGCTACCCTAGTTGCAATACTCGTCTTAGCATTTGTGTTTAAGTTTTTATTCCCTTTTACTTTAAAATTCTTTAGTGTTGCTGAACTATTTTTTATCAACCAAGTGGGATTACCTTATAACTCAGGAACCATTATTGCTGGAATTATTTTAATCGTTTTATTCTTTTACGGATTAAAATATACACGTAAGAAAAGCTTGGTGACTGCAAATACCTTGATACTATCTGTATTATTTATCATGGTTGGATTCTCCTCTTGGTTAATGTTACCAATTCGTGCGAATGCTGATACCATTATTAATGAAAATAACCCATCAAGTGCCCGCGAATTATTAGCATATTATAACCGTGAACAATATGGTGATTCTAATGTCTTTTATGATAATTACTATTCTGTAGCTTATGATAGAGAACAAGATGCCGACAATCCTTATAAAGACGACAAACCTAAGTACGAAAAAATAGATGGCAAGTATGTTATTGTTAACAAATACAAAAACGTACTTCCTAATTACTCAAGCAAACACAAAGGATTTATTCCTCGTATGGTAAATCCTGCTTCTGAGCAACAATACAAAAGCATTGCTGGAATTCCTGCTCGAAGTAAAAGACGTCCAACGTTTTTAGAAAACATCAAATTCATGGTTGACTTCCAATTCGGCTACATGTACGGGCGCTATTTTATGTGGAACTTTGTAGGTCGCCAAAACGATATTCAAGGACATTTAGACATTGAAAACGGAAACTGGTTAAGTGGTATTGATTTTATTGATGAAGCCCGCTTAGGCTCACAGCAAAAACTACCAGATGATGTTAAAAACAACAAGGGACGCAACACCTACTTCTTTTTACCTTTTATTTTAGGGCTTATTGGTTTGTTATATCAGCTCAATAGAGATAAAAAGAATTTTTATGTGTTAACACTGTTCTTTTTGTTTACTGGGTTAGCTATTATATTTTACACCAACCCTAAGCCTTTTGAACCTCGTGAACGTGATTACGCAGTAGTTGGTTCGTTTTATGTGTTTGCTATTTGGATTGGTTTCGGAGTGCTTGCCCTTTATGATTACTTTAAAAAGTATGCTAGTAAAAAAGTGGTAGCTATCGCTGTTTCAGTGGTTTCATTACTAGCTGTCCCTGCTTTAATGGGCTTCCAAAATTGGGATGATCACGACAGAGCTGATCGTTATTTAGCACAATTAAATGCACAAACCTATTTAGAGAGTTGTGACCCAAATGCAATCATCTTTACTATTGGAGATAACGATACGTTCCCTCTTTGGTACATGCAGCAAGTAGAGGGTATTCGAAGAGATATTAAAATAGTAAACACAAGTCTTTTTCAAACAGATTGGTACATCGACCAAATGAAAAAGAAAACCTACGATGCTGAGCCAATTCCGTCACAGTTAACACACGATCAGTACAAGTATGGAACCTTGGACATGGCATACTACTACCCACTTCCACAGTTAAAAGATTCTTTGCTTACCATAAAAGATTTTATGCGTTGGATAGCTAGTGATAATGATGCTACGTATTTAGATGCAGGAGATGGTGCTAAAGAAAAATTCTATCCAACTAACAAAATTCGCATTCCTGTTAACAAAGAAAATGCGTTAAAAACTGGGTTAGTAGCACAAAAAGATGCTGATAAAATAGTAGATTACATTGATATTACAGTAGATAATAGAGCTTTGTCAAAAGCAAGACTTCTAATGCTAGATATCTTAAATAATTTCGATTGGAAGCGACCTATTTACTTTACTGGTGGTGCCAATGCAGATGAAGAATACATTTGGTTAAAAGATTACTTACAATTAGATGGAATGGCGTACAAATTGGTGCCTATTAAAACCTCTAATAAAGGGCGAACAATTTTTGACATGGGACGTATAGATCCTGAAAAAATGTATGACAATGTTAAAAAATGGGATTGGAAAACAATCAATAACGGAGAAATTTACCTAGATGAGCAAAGTAAGCGTAACGCAATTTCATTACGTAATAACTTAATTCGTTTATCAGAAGAATTCTTACAAAAAGGAGATTCAGTAAATGCAAAAGACGTGTTAGATTTATCACTACACAAAATGCCTATCAAAGATTTTGATCACTACAACTTCTCTTTAGGTTATCCAGAGTTATATTATCGTATAGGTGATATTGAAAAAGCTCGTGAAACGGCTGAAACTTTGGCTGATATTTTCCAACAGAAGTTAAAGTATTATAGCACATTTAATACTCAGGACATTGATTTAATCGTCGATAATTTAGAAACAACTCTGTATATGTATCAAAACTTAGTTCAGCAAATCACTAGATATGACAAAGATGAAGACTACGGTAAAAAGTTTTTCGAAGGTTATATAACACATGCTCGTCTATTTAGTCATTTAATGCCAGAAGACGAACCTGAACTACCTCAAGAACTCGACACTATTAAACCTTAATTTAATGAGGTTATATTTTATAAAGACACCACGTATACTTAAACAACTTTTTGCTAAGTATACGTGGTCTTTTTTTACCAATAAGAAAGAAATATACCTCACTTTTGATGATGGCCCTATTCCTGAGGTTACTGAATTTGTACTTAATCAATTGAATAAATTCAATGCAAAAGCCACCTTTTTTTGTATTGGTGATAATGTTCGAAAACACCCTGCTGTTTTTTCAAGAATAGTTAACGAAGGACATTCGGTAGGAAACCATACTTTTAATCACTTAAACGGCTGGGAAAACAGTAATACGGCTTATATTGAAAACACGAGTAAATGTGAAAGCTTATTACCTAATCAAAGAACAAAATTATTTCGTCCTCCGTACGGAAAAATAAAGAGAAGACAAGCCAAGCAACTTCTTACTAATGGTTATAAAATTATTATGTGGGATGTATTATCAGCAGATTTTGATCCGACTATCACGAAGGAAACATGTTTACAAAACGTACTTAAAAACGTTGAGAATGGGAGTATCATCGTTTTTCACGACAGTATAAAAGCTAGCGACAACTTGTATTATGCGCTTCCAAAAGTTTTAAAAGAATTTTCGCAAAGAGGGTATGACTTTAAAGCAATCACTTAAACAAACTGCTGAACCAATCCTATTAGGGTATTTGCGTCTTGCTCTCCTGTTTGACGCCATTTCATCTCACCGTTTTTATAAATCATAAAAGTAGGATTCCCCTTAACTCGTAAGGCATCGGCAAGAATTTCATTCTTTTTAATATCTATTTTAATTACTTTGGCTTTATCACCTAATGCAGCAGCTACATCACGAAGTGTGTCTAAACTAGGTTCTAACTCACTCCAATCTGCATAAAAATCGATTAACACAGGTTTGTTAATGCTTATAATTTCACCAAACTTTGTCATCTTTTGCATACGTTTAATCACTAAAGAGTCTAAAATTACTAATTTTTTGTTAGGTAATTAGTATCAAATTCTTAAAAATACTGAAAATCAGGCTTTTTTTAACTCAATTACCGTAATTTCTGGCCAAATTCCTACCCTACCAGGAAAGGCATGATATCCAAAACCTCTATTTACATTAATATACCTATCGTACTCTTTATACAATCCTGCCCATTGCTTATAGACATATTTTGACGGACTCCATTTAATCCAACCAGGAATTTCAATACCAAACTGTAAACCATGCGTATGTCCACTTAAGGTTAAATGATAATTAAAGTCATCTTGTTTTACTTTATATTCCCAATGGCTTGGATCGTGCGATAGCAAAATTTTAAAATCGTCTTGTTGCACTTCTTTAGAAGCTACTTGCAAATCGCCTGCTTTGTTAAAACCCTTTCCCCAATTCTCTACTCCTATCAATGCTATTCTTTGCCCATCTTTTTCAATATATCTATGCTCATTTAACAATAAATCAAATCCTATTTTAGGATGAATCTCTTTTACCGCCTGAAAATTTGCTTTTTTATCTTCTGGTGTTTTCCAATCAGAATAATCACCATAATCATGATTCCCTAAAATAGAATATTTTCCCATAGGAGCTTTCAATTCAGAAAACACAGACATCCAATCGTCCATTTCATAAGCAAAATTATTCACAATATCTCCTGTAAATAAAATCATATCAGATTGTTGCTGATTGATTAAGTCTACTCCATATTTTATTTTTTCTTTATTATCAAAACTCCCTGAGTGAATATCGGTAATGTGAGATATGGTAAGTCCGTCAAAAGCCTCAGGCAAATCTTTAAAGCTTAACTGATATTTTAGTACTTTGTAATTGTATTTTCCTTTAAAAATACCGTATAGCATACTTGCAAATGGTAGTGCTGCCAACCCTAAGGCTAGTTTTGATATAAAAGCTCTTCTACCAACCAAGTCTTTGGTTTCTTCTTTGAACAAAAACGAGATTCCTTTTTGAGACCACCTAACTACATCTTCTCCAAACATCAATAAGAAAATTACCACTTTAGGAACCAAAACAAGTAAAAGCATACCCATTGCCCATTGAAATTCTCTTGTTTGCCCTGAACTCCTATCGTAACCAAAAATTACATAAAAAAAGTGTATGTAAGCTAACAACCCAATCAACAACCATCCATAACGAATAAGTTTACTTCTTGTAAGTGTTTTGATTGCTTGAAAAGCATACGCTTCAAACACAATAATTATTGCGGATATTATAATAACTGTAACTAACCAACGAGACATCTATTTCATTTTTAAGGAGAAACAAAGATACTGCGATTCTTAAAATTGATTTTTAACATCTTGTTAAAGTTTTGTAGCTTTACCTCCAAAGTTCATAGAAACAATAGTTTTTCTACTTTTTTTGTAAACACATCGGTATCAATATTTTATTTCAACAGGCTCAAAACACAACATGGCAAATTATAAACGACTTTTTTTACTCGACGCATACGCGTTAATTTTTAGAGGATATTATGCCTTTATAAAAAACCCACGTATCAATTCAAAAGGGTTAGACACCTCAGCTATTATGGGGTTTACCAACTCTTTACTAGATGTAATAAAGCGTGAAAAACCAGATTATTTAGCCGTTTGCTTTGACAAAGGAGGAAGTACTGACCGCGTTGAAGCTTTTGAAGATTACAAAGCAAACCGACAAGAAACTCCTGAAGCTATTCGTTTAGCAGTGCCTTATATTGAAAAAATATTAGAAGCCATGAATATTCCTGCCATTGTAAAAGAAGGGTATGAAGCTGATGATATTATAGGAACACTTGCTAAAAAAGCCGAGAAAGAAGGGCTTCACACCTATATGGTAACGCCAGATAAGGATTTTGCCCAACTGGTTTCTGAACATATTTTTATGTATCGTCCACCTCGTATGGGAAATGGATATGAAAAATGGGGTATTGAAGAAGTAAAAACTAAGTTTGGTGTTGAAAGCCCATTACAAGTAATTGACTTTTTAGGAATGATGGGTGATGCTGTTGATAACATTCCTGGTTTGCCTGGTGTTGGTGAAAAAACAGCCAAAAAATTCATTGCCGCTTATGGAAGTATGGAAGGCTTGTTTGAAAATATACATGAGCTAAAAGGAAAAATGAAAGAAAAAGTAGAAGCCAATCAAGAATTAGGCTTGCTTTCTAAAAAACTAGCGACCATTATGCTAGATGTTCCTGTTGAGTTAGAATTGGATAAATTGGTTTTTGAGCAACCCAATATTGAAGCGACCAAAGAAATTTTTACTGAATTAGAATTTCGTCGTTTAACCGAAAATTTCTTAAAAACATTTGCTCCTTCTGAAGAAACTACTACCACGACTGAAAAACCTAAAACAACAAAGGCTAGTACCGCAGGTCAGTTTGATTTATTTGCAACTCCTGGTAGTGGAAGCACTACTAAAGACACAAATATTAACGGTTTTAAAATCATTGAAAACACAAATCATTTCTATCAATTAGTAGAGACCCCTCTTTCAAGAAAATTATTGTTAGAGAAATTAATGCAACAAAGTTCTGTGTGTTTTGATACGGAAACAACCGGATTAAAAGCCTTAGAAGTTGAGCTAATTGGAATTGCTTTTTCATGGGAAGTAGGTAAAGGGTACTATGTTTCATTTCCAGAAGATCAAGAAGAAACAAAGACTATTCTAGAAGAGTTCCGATCATTTTTTGAAGCTGAAACCATTGAAAAAATTGGTCATAATTTAAAATACGATATCAAAGTATTATCAAATTACAACATGCCTGTAAAAGGGAGTTTGTTTGACACCATGATTGCGCATTACCTTATCAATCCTGATATGCGTCACAACATGGATGTGCTTGCTGAAACCTACTTAAACTATCAACCTGTGTCTATTACAGAATTGATTGGTAAAAAAGGTAAAAATCAACTTTCAATGCGACAAGTTGAACTCCCTAAGCAAACCGAATATGCTGTTGAAGATGCAGACATTACCTATCAGTTAAAAGAGCATTTTTCTAAAGAGCTAGAAAGTGGTAATGTTACGAAGTTATTCAACGAAGTAGAAACACCATTAGTTTCTGTACTAACAGCTATGGAGATTGAAGGTATTAATTTAGATACTGATTTCTTAAAAACACTTTCGATAGCCTTATCTAAAGACATCTTACAACTTGAGCAAAATATATACGAACAGGCCGGTGAAGAATTTAACATTGCATCACCTAAACAATTAGGTCCCATCTTGTTTGATAAACTAAAACTAGTTGACAAACCTAAGAAGACTAAAACAGGTCAATATTCAACAGCAGAAGATGTCCTTTCTTATTTAGCTAAAGACCATCAAATAGTTGCTGATATTTTAGAATATCGTCAGTATAAAAAATTACAAAGTACTTATGTTGATGCACTTCCTAATGAAATTAACCCTAAAACTAGAAGAGTGCACACCGTATACGCTCAGGCTGTTGCAGCTACAGGACGCTTAAGTTCTAACAATCCGAACTTACAAAACATTCCTATTCGTACAAAACGCGGACAAGAAGTGCGTAAGGCCTTTATTCCGAGAAATGAAGACTTTGTATTGTTAGCGGCTGATTACAGTCAGATTGAACTACGAATTATCGCTGCTTTAAGTGAAGAAGAAACGATGATTAAAGCCTTTCAACATGGTGAAGACATTCACGCTTCTACTGCTGCAAAAGTATTCAACGTTCCCATTGAAGAGGTAACCCGTGAACAACGTAGCAATGCTAAAACGGTAAACTTTGGAATTATTTACGGCGTTTCTGCCTTCGGATTGAGCAATCAAACCGATTTGTCTCGTAAAGAGGCGAAAGAGTTGATTGATACCTATTATGCAACCTATCCGAAACTACGAAATTATATTTCTAAGCAGGTAGATTTTGCGCGTGAACACGGATATGTAGAAACGATATTACATCGTCGTCGTTATTTAAAAGACATCAATTCTCGAAATGCTATTGTTCGTGGTGCTGCAGAAAGGAATGCGGTAAACGCTCCTATTCAGGGGTCTGCTGCCGACATCATTAAACTTGCCATGATTAATATTTACAAGCGATTTGAACAAGAAAACTTTAAGTCGAAAATGTTATTACAGGTACATGATGAATTGGTTTTTGATGCTCATAAAGATGAATTGGATACTATTAAACCGATTATTAAACACGAAATGGAAAACGCCTTTAAAATGAGCGTTCCGTTAGATGTTGAAATTGATACAGGAGCAAACTGGTTAGAAGCGCATTAAAGTTTAGCAATTGCCTTTGCTAAAATCTCTTTTACCTGAAGTTTTAAACTTTCTGGTTCAATGATTTTGGCATAATCTGAAAACACCATGTACCATCTTGAAAAACCGTGCTCTATATAAGATGTCATGAATGTCATTTCTACTTGGTTTCCTTTTACTTTTTCAGAGACAAAACCATGTTGCATTTTGCTATTGTTAATATATCGCACCACACTTTTATCAACAGAAATAACAACTTTTGTTTTGGGTATATTTTCATGCTGGTTGCGATATTCATCTAACGTAATGTGTTCTCTAGTAAAATTATGTTGGGTTGATTTTATCGCTAACATTCTATCGGTTCTAAACTGTCTGTAATCGCTTCTTAAATGACAAAAAGCCAATACATACCAAAATCCTGATTCGTGATAAATCCCCACAGGTTCCACAAAACGCTCAGAAGGTGCTTCTCTATTTAATGCTTGATATTTTAAAAATACCTGTCTTTTTTCTGCAATGCTTTCAAACAAGGTTTCAAGTGCATTTGGCAGACTATCATTAAACAATTTATTTGTAGGATCCACCAATATTTGTGATTCTAAGGCAGAAATCCAATCTTTTTCACGACCGCGCAACACTGATTTTAGCTTCATCATAGCAGATTCATAGTAGTTCCCTAAAGATTTATCTACAAACTTCTGCATTAATTTTTCGGCTGCCACAAAACTTCCTACTTCTTCTCTAGTAAACATAACAGGTGGCAAACGGTATCCTTCCATAATAGAATAACCAACTCCTGCTTCACTTATAATGGGTACTCCTGATGCTTCAAGGGTTCGTATATCACGATAAATGGTACGTAGGCTCACCTCAAATCTATCAGCTAATTCTTGTGCTTTTACTATACGTTTAGATTGTAACTGAATAAGAATGGCTACAATTCTATCAAAACGTTTTACCGTGTCTAAACTCATAATGTGATAACATATTTCCCAAAGATAGGATTTCAGGCTGAAGTATTTTTTAAATTTTAGCTTCAACATAATAACGATACTTTATACAAAGTAACATACAGTAGGTGACAACCGCTTGTCAATAGTCTTTTTTAAAGTTTATTTTTTCCTGCTGACATAAAGCTGTCACCACCCCATAGTATTTTTGGTTTCAAATAATAAAAATTATAATTATGGAATCAACAACGAACACATTATTAGAACAAGTAATTACACCTTCTGAGTTATTAGCACATTGGCAAGGACATCGAGGTCTAACCAGAAGAACTATTGAAGCTTTTCCTGAGGAAGCCTTTTTTAATTACTCTATAGGAGGTATGCGTACTTTTGCTGAGATGGTTATGGAACTTTTGGGTATAGCAGGTCCAGGTATTAAAGAAATTGCTACTGGAGAAATTCAAGAATTAATTGAAGAGGTTGATCACGGCAACAAAAAAGCAAAAATTCTTGAATTTTGGGATAAGGCTACAGATGAAATTAACACTTATTGGGCTAAGATAAAACCAGAGCAGTTTCAACAAAACATTAAAATCTTTGGTCAATATGAAGGTACGGTTTGGTCATCCATCTTTTATTTTATTGATAATGAAATCCATCATCGCGGACAAGCGTATGTGTATTTACGCGCTTTAGGTATTGAACCTCCATTTTTTTATGAACGTTAATCAAGCTAAAATGAAAACAGTTTTGGTATTTAAAACATCCGTTACAAAAAACAAAGAAATTAAAATTGTTCAACCTACTTTAAATCGTTTGATTACCGAAAATGACCGCTGGAATTTTGACTTAGAAGATTGTGACAATATTCTTCGGGTAGAGGCTCAAATGGTTAAAGCTGATGCCGTTTTAAAAGCAATACAACATCATGGTTTTTATTGTGAAGAATTGTTGTAAAAACAGCTATATTTTCTAGAAACAACAAAGTATAATGTAATAAGAAACCGAATAGAGAAGCAATTAGTTTCTTTATTCGGTTTCTTTATTCTTTCAAGATGGTATTATCTATTTTATTACAAATGTTTCATTTTGTATCCAGTTAGCCCTTAGTTTAAACACAGTTTCTAAATAGATAATTTGCTCTGGCTGTTTTCTTAACAAGAAATCTCCAGTATCCCACATACGATTGTTGTTTTTATCAACTATAGCCCTAACACTATATTCTTTCGGATCTAATAGGGTAAATTCTATTTTTTTAGACGAAGTAAGGTATCTTTTTTCTACGACCTTATCTTGACTTAATAGTTCAATAATAACAGGAAATTCTGTTTCTTTTTTAACATCCAATACAATACTTCCATAATCTTCTACAGTACGCGTTGTGAATTTATAATCTAACGTATCGTTTGTCGTTTCATAAAGATCAATTATTCCTTTGGGTACCCCTTTAAAAATGTATCCATATTTAGGTTTCTTTTCAAACAATACAGCTAATTTATTAATCGACTGCTTTTTCAACTCAAAAGGGACAGCAACAGTATCTTGATCAATCAATGAAAACTTTGACTTATCATAAGAAACAATTGGGTTGTTTGTTTGGATAAACATGGTGTCTTTTAAGTTTAAAATGCCATTTACACTAGATGACACAGATAAAGAGTCGATCTTCTTTTTTCTTAAAAACACGGTTACAGTGTCTTTAAAATTTTGGTTATTCACTATAAAATTTAAGGAATCTTTCTCTATAGGTGTATGCCAATAATTAAGTGTATCTTTATCTTCCTCAAACTGAGTAAATGATTTGTAATCTTGTGGAACTTCCGATAGCAATTCAATAGTCATGTCTTTTTGCTTACCTTCAAAACCGAACTGAATTTTTCCTTTTGTAACCTCTTTTCCTCTTTTAAATTTATACGGCTGAATTTCTTTAAAAAAACGAATGGGTTTGTTTAGTAAAGTATCTTTAGCTAACGTAATTGTATCTATTACAAAACCTATTTTATCTGTTCTACTATTAAATATATAATCGTTTGATGGTTCTTTTAACGCTAACATTAAATACTTTCCTTCACGCAGGTTACTAAACTCAAAATTTGTAGAATCTAACGTACTTGTTACATAGTTTGGTTTTTTCTTAAAAACAATAGAATCATTGTAGGTACTATCGAGCTTGTATAACAACACACTTACTTCTTTTACTTCTTTTTTATCAAAAGCATCAGCTACTGCACCTTTAATTTTTAAAGAATCAATATAATTTCCTGTTGAAAACACATATTTAAAACTCTCTAACTTATTGTTTTCATTGTTATCCTGAACAGCATTCCCAAAGTTAAAAGTATAGGTAGTATTTGGTTGTAATGTGTCTAATATTTTAATATTAATATACTTACTCGGTGTTCCTTGAGGCGTAATTAACAACGGGTTTTTCATTGGAGGAGAAACGACCAACTGTTTTTGCAAATCTTTTAAAATAATATACTCATCAAAATAAATACGAATATTATCCTCTTTAAAATGAATCGTTTCATACGGAGGATTTGCAGTAACCATTATAGGTGGAGTTTCATCTTTAGGACCTCCTTCAGGTCGTCCTTTACGTGCACAACTACTTATTAAAAAAGCGAAAAGAGTTACTAAGATAAAGTGTTTATTTTTCACAAATTAATGGTTTAAAATCCATTTTCAAAAGTAGTAAATTAAGATGGAATGGTATCAGTCTTTTTGTGTATACGCCATCGTTGCAACACTAATTGTAATGTTTTTTGTTTTTAAAAGCTCGTTTGCACAAGCTTCTAATGTTGCTCCTGTAGTAATAACATCATCAATCAGTAAAACATGTTTATTCTCAAAAAGAGTGGTATTAACAAGCTTAAATTTTGTGTTGCTATTAGAAAATCGTTCAAATCGTTGTTTTAAGGTTTGTGTTGTTGTTTTAGAGGTTCTAATAAGAACATTTGGTATATACTCTATGCTTAAAATATCACTCAATCGTTCACCAAACATAGTTACTTGATTATAGCCCCTACTTCGAAGCTTTTTTAAATGTAAAGGTACGGGAACAATGTAATCTACCTCTGCAAACGTATTCATTATTTTTAACTTCTCACCAAACCAGTCTGCTATGAATACCCCTATTGCCTGCTGCTTTTTATATTTTAACTCATGGATCAGTTTTTGAGTAACTCCATTCTTTTTGTAGAAAAGAAAAGAACGGACATTTTGAATAGGCACTTTTCCATAAAAATTTGACATTAATGTAACATTTATATGCTTATTATCGTCTATAATTGGTAAGTCGTTTTTACAGATAGTACATAAGAATGTTTCATTTTGTAACAACGTTATTTCACAATTAACACATAAATTGGGATAGAATAAATAGAATATCTCTTTTAAAAATTGCATCTTTACAAGCCTTTTTTAACAGAAAGATACAAAAAACAACAGAAGTTATATTTTGAGTAAAAAGTTTAATTTTTTCAAAGAAGCCGTAAAAAATTACAAAACATCAGGTACAATTGTTCCAAGTTCTAAATACTTGGCACATAAAATGCTAAAAGAAATTGACTTTAAAACGGCTGAAGTTATTGTAGAACTAGGCCCTGGAAATGGCGCTATAACTCAATATATTTTAAAAAAACTCCACCCAAAGACCATACTTATTTGCTTTGAAATAAACGATGCTTTTTACCAGGAGTTAAAAAAAATAAATCACTCCCAATTAATTGTTTTAAAAGCTTCTGCCGAAAACATAAAGTTAGAAATAGAAAAGTTAGGCTATACAAAAGCAGACTATATTGTTTCTAGTTTACCTTTAACTATAATTCCTAAAGAAATATCGCACTCCATCTTAACAAAAAGCTATAACTTTTTAACTACTACTGGGCTTTTTATTCAATATCAGTACAGTTTAACCTATTATAAAAAACTGAAAGAAGTCTTCGGCAATGCAATTAATTTAAGCTTTGAGCCTCTAAATTTTCCCCCTGCTTTTATTTACAAATGTGTTAAAAAATAAATAGTATATTAGCACAGAGCATAACCCTCATTACAACCCCTAAAATGATGCCTGTCTCAAAAATAAAAAACAACGGCTTCATTGCCTTTTTAATTTTACTAATACTTGTTATTGGGTTTTTATCTTATGAAAACGCCAGAGATTACTCTGAACTCAAAGCTGTTTTTGAGCTTGAAAAAAAGGAACTTGAAAGTGAATTAACAACTATTATTGAAGACTATGAAGAGGCTAGTTATAAGAAAAGTGAGTACTCATTAAAGCTAAAAGGTGAACTTCATAAAGTAATTCAACTCAGAGACTCTGTAACAAACTTAAAGGAAGTAGACTATAAATTTATTAGGTACTACAGAAAAAGAACTGGGATACTTATTGAGGAAAACAAAAAACTTTTTACTCAAATAAACCGCCTTAATTCAATTAACAATGAATTAATTACAAAAAACGATAGTGTTCAAGAAGCCCTATTAGTTAAAGAAAAACAAAATGCAAAACTCACCAATATAAATCATTTTTTAAGCAAAGAAAAACAAGCCTTAAAAAAGAAAATAGCTACTGCAGAAGTTATTGAAATTTCTACTATAAAAGCAGAAGCTATGAAGAAGAAAAAAAATGGAAGGTTTACCTCAACCTCCAGATCTAACAAAGTGAATGCCTTTAAAATAGAATTTGATTTGTTAGAAAACAAAATAGCATCTCCTGGCCCTAAAGAAGTTTATATTCAAGTAATAGACACCAACAAGAACGTTATTACCCCCATTAAAGAAGTAAGTTTACAAAACAATAAAAAAATATGGTGTAGTGATATTTTAATTGCAGAATATAACAACAAACAACTATCTATGATTTCTTTTGTAAATGTGGATAGTAAAATTAGTGCAGGCACTTATCATATAAACACATTTGTAAATGGTATTCTTACAGGCAATAAATCTTTAGCACTTAAATAAAAAACACTCAAATTAATAAATAACTTAATATAATCAATCCCCCCCTAAATCATGAATCAACAAAAAACCAAGAATGTTTCAATTTTAGTATTAATTATCTTATCTCTTTTCCTTTTTTATTACTCATTTCAAAAGTCAAATGAAAACAAAAATCTTCAAAACATATTCTTAGAAGAAAAAGCCGAGTTACAACAAGATCTCGACGAAATGATTAAAGACTACACCGATGTTGTAATTGGTAAAAAACGTTTAGCTGATAGACTAGAAATAGAGTTAACAAAAATGAAAAATTTAAGAGACTCTATAAAAGAATTAAAATCTGATAATTTTGGTCTTATTGGAAAATACCGAAGAAGGATTGCTAGTTTAGAACGCGAAAACAAAAAACTCTTCATTCAAATAGACTCTCTAAATAGTGCCAATGAAGCCTTAACACAAGAAAATGTTATCGCCAACGAAATTTTACAGCAAAAAGATAGTGTAAATGAAACTTTAACAGAAAAAAACAAAGAGTTGGAAGCCAAAGTAGCAATTGGCGGAGTTATTAAAACTAGTCCTGTAAGGGCTATTGCTATGAAAGAGCGTAGTAGTGGTAAATTAACCTCTACAAGTAGGTCGAGTAGAACAGATGCTTTCAGAATTAATTTCGATTTGTTAGAAAACCCAATTACTACTGCTGGTGAAAAAAATGTTTATATTCAAATTATTGATGAAAATAAAAAAGTAGTCGCTCCTAAAGGAAAAACTGACTTAAAAAACGGGCAAAAAGTTCAGTATACAGACTCTCTTGAAGTTAACTATAACAACAACCGTTTAAGTCTTGTTTCTTTAGTTTTAGTTAATAGAGACGATATTAAAAAAGGAAAGTATACTATTAGTGCTTTTGTTGATGGTGTATATTCAGGAAACACTACCATAAATTTACGATAAGAGTTGTTAAAAATAAAAAATGTAACTAAAGAGTGAAGAGTTTAATTAATTCTTCACTTTTTTCTTTTTACATACCTTTAGTTTAAATCCTTGTTTTATTTTTGCAACATGGCAAAACAAGAAGATCAATTTAAAAAAGTATTATCACACGCAAAAGAATACGGATATGTATTCCAGTCATCTGAAATTTACGATGGTTTAAGTGCGGTATATGATTATGCTCAAAACGGAGTAGAATTAAAGAAAAATATTCGTGATTATTGGTGGAAAGCAATGGTGCAAATGCACGAAAACATTGTAGGTATTGACGCATCAATACTAATGCACCCAACTACTTGGAAAGCCTCAGGCCACGTTGATGCTTTCAACGATCCTTTAATTGACAATAAAGACTCTAAAAAGCGTTATAGAGCAGATGTTTTAGTTGAAGATTTCAGAGAAAAAATTAATGAAAAAATTCAAAAAGACATCACTAAGGCAAAAAAACGTTTTGGAGATGCTTTTGATGAACATGAATTTAGAAGTACCAATCCAAATGTTTTAAGACGTCAAAAACAAATGGACGAGATAACTCTTGAACTTACAAGAGTGCAAGAAGAAAACGATTTAGAAGGGTTTAGAAACTTAATTATAAACTTAGGTATTACTTGTCCTGTTTCAGGTTCTAAAAACTGGACAGAAGTTAAGCAGTTTAACTTAATGTTTGGTACGCAACTTGGCGCTTCTGCAGACAGTTCTACTAAGGTATATTTACGTCCAGAAACCGCACAAGGTATTTTTGTAAACTTCTTAAACGTACAAAAAACTGGGCGTATGAAAATTCCTTTCGGAATTGCTCAAACAGGTAAAGCCTTTCGTAATGAAATTGTAGCACGTCAGTTTATTTTTAGAATGCGTGAATTTGAGCAAATGGAAATGCAGTTTTTTGTAAAACCAGGGACTCAAAAAGAGTGGTATGAAAAATGGAAAGAGAACCGCTTAAAATGGCATATGTCTTTAGGTATGGGAGAAGAAAATTATCGCTTTCATGACCATGATAAGCTAGCGCATTATGCTGATGCTGCAGCTGATATTGAATTTAATTTTCCTTTTGGGTTTAAAGAGCTAGAAGGAATCCACTCGCGTACTGACTTCGATTTGAGTCAGCATGAAAAATTTTCTGGTAAAAAACTTCAGTACTTCGACCATGAAGATAATACAAGTTATGTTCCCTATGTAGTTGAAACCTCAATTGGTTTAGACAGGATGTTTTTAGCTGTTTTCTCTAATTCTTTACAAGAAGAGGAGTTGGAAAATGGTTCTACACGAACTGTTTTAAAATTACCAGCAGTATTAGCTCCAACTAAAGCCGCTATTTTACCGTTGGTTAAAAAAGATGGGTTACCTGAGGTAGCTCGTAAAATTGTGGACGATTTAAAATGGGATTTCAATGTTGTTTATGATGAAAAAGATGCTGTTGGAAGAAGATATCGTCGTCAAGATGCTGTTGGTACACCTTTTTGTATTACTGTAGACCATGACACTTTAGAAGACCATACTGTTACCATTCGTCATAGAGATACTATGGAACAAAAACGTGTTAAAATAGAAGAATTAAGCAACATTATTAAACAAGAGGTAGATGTACGCTCTTGGCTACAAAAAATGGAAGCATAACTCTGAAAACGACAAAATAAAACAAGAATCCTAAACGTAACGGTTTGGGATTTTTATTTTTGCGATAGTAAATAACGTTACAAACCTTAACATTACTTAGAAGCTTTAATAGTAAACTAAAACTAAGAAAAATAGATGAAAACTATACTTAAAATATTATTCATCATCTTTTTAATTTGGATGATTGTAGGGGCTTATCTTTTAAACACAGAGCACCCTAAAGCTCAAGTCGTAATGGGCTTAGGCGTTTTATACATGTCTTTTATATTAATGCCTTTATTTATCTATTACAGATACAAAGATGGCAAGTATAAAAAATATGTAATGAATTCTGATAAAGACAAAAAAAAAGCTGAAGAGTAATCTTCAGCTTTTTTATTTTATATACAGTGCACTATTGTAACGTAGGCGAGTAATTTGTTGGGTAATCATCTGGTTTGGCTAAACCATCTTTACCAACAGTAAAGTTAGATCCGTAGGTAACATCAATAGCAGCTAACATTTTATTAGCCATTAAAGCATACCCTCTACCGGTTAAGTGAATTCCATCCAAACCAACTAAACCACCAGTTACTAAACTAGTATTCATATTGTAATTTCCGAACTCTAACCCAACTGTAGAAGCTTCTTCTAAAATAGCTTTAAAATCTACAAAAGCATATCCATTGGTATCTGCCATTGTTTTAAGACTTGTATTATACGCATCTGTTGCTACTTTTATTTCTGCTTGTTCACTAGGAACTAATACCCATTTGTCTTCTAATGGTAAAGACACTCCTTCTACAGAAAACATTCCTGCTAACTGTCCTGGTAAGCCTTGCATCATTAAAAACTGAACAGAATCCGTGTTTACTTCCCCTATTACATTCATGCTAGGCAGTACTAATAAATCATCTTCAGTTGCTTGTCTTGCTTGACCATAATAAGTACCTAATAACCCAGCTACTTTTTGTAAAGTGGTTACATCGGTAGGCAATCCAAAGCTCGCCACGAAAGGAGGGAACGTAGGACTTGCTAACAAAGCTCCCACAATTTGAGCCGTTTTATCTTCCAACGATTCATCCTTAATCACAACGGCACTTGCAGCATCTGTAGCAAATACAATTGATCTTTCTGGAACACCAATAGCCTCAAAAACTCCATTGATAGCTCCAAAAACATTATTTAATGTTGGTATTTGTGCACCAAAACTTGGATTGCTTGGATCTAAAGGAGCATATGGTACCGTCGTAAAATGAGGTAAACTAGTAATATATGGTAAGTTTGCTACTACACCTTTTGCTCCTGTTGATTTTAAGGCTGTTTCAACCGTACTTAAAGCAAAATCAAAGGTTGCGGTAGGTGTAATTGGACTAGAACCGTCTCCTCCAGAGATAGCATACCCTAACACATCGTTTCCTCCAAACTCAGACAACGTAAAAAATGTTGGACTTTGACCAACTGCCAATTCAATAATAGAAGCATTTGTATTGCCAGCTACTCTCACAGCATAAGGATTTGCAGCTGCTGGAAAATTAGCTAAACTACCATATCCTGGTGCGATAAAATGCGTACTCTTTGCTCCTGGCACTCCTACATTATTGAACGGTCCTGTTGGATTGTTCAATGCAAAATCTGTAGTAGACACTGCCATAGGATTAACATTACTTAAAGAGGTTGGCCCTTCACCATTAAAAGTTAGTCTTACATCAAATAACCTTTCTCCTGTTACTGGATGTAATACAGGGTTTCCTGCTAAAATTAAACCTCCATAATTATCATTCATTAAAGGCTGTGTAAAATCTCCGCCGCCTACCATCGCAAATTTTTTAGCTAAGGTATTTGGAAACGAATTTTGTTGCCCTGCTTTAAATAAAGCATTGTCAGTAAAACCAGCTGTAAAAGAGGCTCCGATAGCAACGTATTTTGAAAAATCTGCGCTTCCTGCTTGTAATGCTACGGTACTCTCTGCTTCCCCTTTTATTTCGGGTAATGTGTTATCTACATCACAGGCGGCTAACCCTAGAAATAATGCAGACAAAAAAGTATATTTAATTGTATTTTTCATTGTTTCTTTTTTTAGTTGTTGATTGTCCAAGAAATGTAGTACTGAGAACCTACTGCTCCTACTCCAGGTGCACTTAAATACTCTTCTCCTGTTAAATTAGACCCTCCTACTTTAAACACTGATTTAATTGAAGGAACAGAATAGTTAATTTGGGCATCAAGAACTGTTCTTTCCTCTACAGTACCTTCTAAGAAAGTAGACTGCCAGTAGAACTCATTTTGCCAACGAGCACTAACATTGAATCCGAAGTTTTCAAATAAATTTGAATGTCCAAATTGCATTTTTACTTTGTGCTCTGGTGTATTAAATCCAGCTTCAAAATCAGGGTCAGCAGCTTGATCAAAATCAAACTTAGACCATGTATAGTTTAATCCGACATCAAATCCATTAAATATTTTAGTATTCAATCCTAAACCAACTCCGTAAGAATCTACATCAACTGTTGAGTTCGTTTTTACACTAAATGTTCTAACTAAGTCTCTATTCGTTAAATTACCCACGGTTACTGGTGTATTTGGATCTACCAATACAACTACATCTTTATTAGAAATAAAGTCAGAATACATATTATAGTATGTACTAAAATCAATAGACAACTTATTCTCCCCTAAAGGAACCGCTGCACGATAACCAACTTCAAAAGATTTTACTTTTTCTGGCTCTACTAAATCTGTAGTTGCCAAAGTAGGATTTCCATTTGCAATAGAGTTAGCAGAATACCCTCTATCAAACACATCTTGTCCTGTTAAAACAAAACTTCCTGTTGTTGTAATTGCTGGTGCAGAAAAACGCCCAATATTATCCGGAGCTGTTCCTAAAATAAATCCTGCTCCTGTTGCTAAACCGATATATTGGTCCTGCGTTGTTGGGTTACGGAAACCTGTTTGGAAAGACGCTCTAAAGTTGTGATTCTTATTTTCTCCTGCTGCATATGCTAACGAAACTCTTGGAGTAAAGTTTCCATCAAAATTATCTGACTTATCATAACGAATAGATCCTGTAAATTTTAAACGATCATCCATCATTTTCTTTTGAATTTGAGTATACAACCCATATTCTCCATATTTAATTGGACCATCACTATCGGTATAAATAGTTCCATAAGAGTTCAATCTGTATTGTCTATATGACCCTCCTACTTGAACCTCTGCCCAATCAATATAATCGCGTAAATTTAAGTTACCATCTGCATGATAATAACTTGTATTATCTCTAAACTTTGATCCAGTTAATAAATCTGGATCTGCCGTTACTTCATTAAAAAGTCTTGTAAACTCAGCAGAACCAGGCTCTGGTCTTCCTGTATCAGCAACTGCTCTTGCCGCTGCATGATTTGATGCTGGCACTCCCGGAATAACCCCTAAATAGGCTGCTGCATACTGTCCGAACCAATCTGTATTAGATTTCCATTTGCTGTTGATATTAATGGCTGCAAAACGAGTATCATAAGAATCTCCTGCATCTTCTCCTGCATAATATCCTCGTA
This sequence comes from Tenacibaculum sp. FZY0031, assembly GCF_036350695.1. Classification (NCBI taxonomy): domain Bacteria; kingdom Pseudomonadati; phylum Bacteroidota; class Flavobacteriia; order Flavobacteriales; family Flavobacteriaceae; genus Tenacibaculum; species Tenacibaculum sp. FZY0031. The sequence continues at coordinate 170,281 of NZ_JAZDVY010000004.1, read as the reverse complement.
TAAAAAAGTTTTTACCTCTTACTTCTAATTTATGTTGTTCCATAAAGAAGTTAGCTAAATTATAGCGGTTTTGACCTTGGTAAATTGTATTTCCTCTACCATATTTAGAATTCCAAATAATTTCAACACGGTCATTACCTAAAGGACGATAATGGATTGCTCCATTGAATTTTACACTTTTAGCTTCGTTAGACATTAGGTCTACTTCTCTATACCCTGTTCTACTAACCTTTCCGATAGCTCCTCCTAAATCAACAGAAACTTCGTCTCCATATACATTAGCTCCATCGTAGTTAGGATCGTCATTATGACTCATCCCTGGAATATAAGTACCTCCAATACCTGTTGTGTTTCTATAATCAGTTGCATGCCATTCTTCTCCTTTTAAGTAAGAAAAACTCGCTTTCACTGCTAAGTAATCATCAAAAGCATGTGCCATTTTAATAGTAGCATCATAATAGCCATTATCTCCTGCTGCTTCTTGACTTGTCAAACCTGTTTTTAAACCAACGCTGATTCCCTGCTCATTAAACGGGCTCTCACTACGCATTAACATAATACCATTAAATGCATTGGCTCCATATAAAGCAGAAGCTGCTCCTGGTAATATCTCAACACTTTTTACATCTACTTCAGAAATCCCTAATAAGTTTCCAATAGCAAAGTTTAATGCTGGAGAGGCATTATCCATTCCATCAACCAACTGTACAAAACGCTCATTACCAAAGGTAGCGAAACCACGTGTGTTTACTGTTTTAAACGTTAAACCTCCTGAGTTAATATCAACTCCTTTTAAATTTTCTAATCCATCGTAATATGAAGCTGAAGCTGTATTTTTAATTGCTCTTGAATCAAAACGTTCAATTGTCACAGGAGATTCCATCACACGTTCTGGAGTTCTCGAAGCCGATACAACTACCTCATCTAAAGAAGTGGCATTTTCTGTTAAGCTAACCTCAACAACTTGGTTGTTTTTTGTTATCTCAACTGTTTTTGTTTGATACCCTAAAGAAGAAATTTCAATGGTAAACGGAGGGATATCTGTTACCGTCATTGTAAACTTACCATCAAAATCAGTGGATGTTCCCACTGCTTTTCTCGAAACTTTAATGTTTGCTCCTGGTAGTGGTCCACCAAGCGAAGCATCATTAACCGTACCTGTAATGGTAGTTTGAGCAACCATCATTGCTGTACCAAATAGCACAAATGCAACAAGTAATAGTTTTTTCATCATAATGTAAAATAATTTGTTAACTGTAGTGCAAAATACAATTTTTTTTCATTTGCGAAATATTTACCCTGTTTTTTTGTAATTATACTAATTATTAAGATAAAAACTTACCAAAAGCTAATTTTAGTTTTTATTTATTAATTTATTATTTATCATCTTATACAAATTGTATTTTTGCCTAAACTTATTGGTAGTCTTGGAAATTATACATTCTATTTTTGATATTAGCCCCTCTCAAAAAACGATGGTTACCATCGGTACTTTTGATGGAGTTCATATTGGTCATCAAAAAATTATTGAGAAACTAGTTAGTGAAGCAAAAGCTAGTGATAAAAAATCGGTGTTGCTAACATTTTTTCCTCACCCAAGAATGGTGCTACAAAAAGATGTTTCTATTAAATTAATCAACACAATTGATGAAAGAGCACAGCATCTCGAAAAATTAGGTTTGGATTATTTAATCATTCATCCTTTTAGCAGAGAGTTTTCTAGACTTACTGCCTTAGATTTTGTTCGTGATATTTTAGTAAACCAACTACGTATTTCTAAATTAATTATTGGTTACGATCATCATTTTGGAAAAAATAGAGAAGGTAATATTGAACAATTAACCGAGTACTCTCACTTATACGATTTTACTGTTGAAGAAATTCCTGCTCAAGATATAGATGAAGTATCGGTTAGCTCTACCAAAATTAGAAAAGCCCTTGCCAATGGGCATTTAAAAACTGCTAATAATTACTTAGGGTATAACTTTTCACTTGCTGGGAAAGTTGTAAATGGAAAACAACTAGGTGGCAAAATAGGCTTCCCAACTGCCAATATTGATATTGCAGAAGATTACAAATTAATCCCTAAAACAGGGGTTTATATCGTAAAATCTATTATTAATACTAGCACTGTTTATGGAATGATGAATATTGGTAACCGACCAACAGTTGATGGAGAACATCAAACTATTGAAGTGCATTATTTCAATTTTAACCAAAACTTATATGGTAAAGAGTTAACTATTGAGCTACTTTACTATTTAAGAGACGAACAAAAGTTCGATTCTGTTTCTGGCTTAATTTCTCAATTAAAAAAAGACGAGCAAAACTCAATGCTTTTTTTAAAAAGTTACGCCAAGCTCTAACCTTAAAATCATACTCAAAGCCCCCCGGTTTCAAATAGCTTTAGAATTAGTATTATTGACGTAACTACATACAAAGTTAATTTTTTTAAAACCTACATAATGACAAGTATGTCATTATGTATTTCATATGTTTTTAAGATTTTGTATCGAAAAAGAATAATGCTGTCAAAAAAGGAGATTACCTTAAAAAAGGTAGCCCTTTGTGTAAAAACATTAAGGGAAGAGTATCATATTACTTCAAGTGAGTTTTATATTGATACAGGAATACATTTAGCGAGAATAGAACAAGGAAAAACAAATATCACGATTACTACTCTTCAGAAAATTTGTGATTATTTCAATATTACTCTATCAGATTTCTTTATGATGCTTGAAGAAATTTAGTACATAAAACACATTGCTTAAGTCTACAGCTTCTTTTATCTTTGCTATTCTTAAAAAATTAAAAAGATGTTACAGGTTCAGTTTATTAGAGAAAACAAACAAACTGTTTTAGACGGATTGGCAAAACGTAATTTTGCTAATGCCGAAACAATTATTGAAGAGGTATTAACTGCTGATGAAACACGTAGAACTACACAAGTTTCTTTAGATACTATTTTAGCTGAATCGAACAAAATATCCAAAGAAATTGGGGGGCTTTTTAAATCTGGTAAAATTGAAGAAGCAAATCAACTGAAAGCAAAAACAGGTGAATTAAAAGAGCAATCTAAACAATTCACAGAAGAATTAAACGCAGTTGTAGAGAAGCTAAACGAATTGTTATATCAAATTCCTAATGTTCCTCACCCGTCTGTAAAAGCAGGAAAGAGTGAAGAAGATAATGAAGAAGTTTTTAAGGAAGGAACAGTTCCTAATTTAGGAGAAAACGCATTACCTCATTGGGAATTAGCAAAAAAATACGATATCATTGATTTTGATTTAGGTGCTAAAATTACAGGGGCTGGCTTTCCTGTTTACAAAGGAAAAGGAGCTCGTTTACAACGTGCTTTAATCAATTATTTTCTAGATAAGAATACAGCTGCTGGATACAACGAGGTGCAGGTTCCTCATTTGGTGAATGAAGCTTCTGGTTTTGGAACAGGACAATTGCCTGACAAAGAAGGGCAAATGTACCATGTAACAGGTGATAACTTATACTTAATACCAACAGCAGAAGTACCTGTTACTAATATGTTTAGAGGTGATTTAGTACAAGAAAGTGATTTACCAATTGCTGTTACGGGCTACACCCCTTGTTTCCGTCGTGAAGCAGGTAGCTACGGAGCACACGTTCGTGGACTAAACCGTTTGCACCAGTTTGATAAGGTTGAAATTGTTCGTGTTGAGCACCCTGATAATTCTTACAACGCTTTGAATGGAATGGTGGAACACATCAAAGAAATTTTACGTGAATTAAAATTACCCTATCGTATTTTACGCTTATGTGGTGGAGATACTGGTTTTACCGCTGCCCTAACCTTCGATTTTGAATTGTATTCTACAGCTCAAGAACGTTGGTTGGAAATTAGTTCTGCTTCAAACTTTGAAACGTTTCAAGCAAACCGCTTAAAACTACGTTTTAAAAACAAAGACGGTAAAAGCCAATTGGTACACACTTTAAATGGAAGTTCTTTAGCACTACCTCGAGTATTGGCTGGTATTTTAGAAAACTACCAGACTGAAAAAGGAATTAAAATTCCTGAAGTATTAATTCCTTACTGTGGTTTTGATATGATTGATTAATTAATCTTCAAGATAAAAATAAAAAAATCCCAAGCCTCAATTACGATGCTTGGGATTTTTAATTAATCAATCCCCATTGAAAAAAATATGTTTAATTGGCAACCACTGCCACCATTAATCTCTTGTATTTATTCATTTCTAACAATGCTTCAAAGTATTGAGGTATTTGACCTTTTCTCATAAACTCATTTGCATTCTGCTTTGCTATTTCATATTGTGTCGTAAAATTTCTCATAGTTTACATTGTTTCGTTGTTTTACTAATAAGACAAAGTTCGTGCCAAAATGTTACACTGCTTTTCAAAAAAGCAACTCTTTTAATAGTATTTTAACAATTATGTTCTGTATTTTTGATAGATAGAATCCTCAAAAATGAATTAAGCCCCTCAAAAAACGCTTAAAATTTTTCCAAATGAAGAAAATCATTATCCTATTTAATTTATTGATTTTAAGCCTGTTTTGTCACGCACAACAAAACGAATTTATTATTGCTGAAAATTATTTTAGAAACAATGAATATGAAAAGGCAATTCAGTTATACAAAAAATTATACGACCAAAGCCCATTTAATACAACCTACTTAAAAAAGTTAATTACTTGTTATCAAGAAACTGAACAATTTACAGTTGCTGAAAATTTACTTATACAAAAACTAAAAGAAAAACCTAACTTATCTTATTTACACGTAGTTCTTGGTTATAATTTTGAACGTCAAGAAAAAAATGAAGATGCCAACAAGCAATATCAAAAAGCAATTGAATCTATTAATAAAAAAGCCAATTATGGTTCTTTAATCGCTGGGTTGTTTAAAAACTACAACAAATTAGATTTAGCCATTGAAGCGTTTAATAAAGTGATGACCGTTAACCCAAAGGCCAATTATGGGTTTCAATTAGCGCAGATTTATGGTGAAAAAGGAGATTTTGAACAGATGTTTAAATCTTATGTTGATTTGGTTGATAAAAATGAAGGTTACCTTAACAATGTTAAGCGCTACGCTGGTAAGTATTTAACCGATGATAGTGAAGATGAAAATAACCTTTTGTTTAAAAAAGCACTATTACGTAAGTCTATAAGCAACCCTAAAGATAGCTGGAACGATTTACTTTCTTGGTTGTTTATTAGACAAAAACAGTATAACAAAGCACTTATTCAAAACAAAGCATTATTGGCTAGAGACCCTAATAATTTAGGTAAAATTAATGACTTAGGTAAAATAGCTCTTGAAAATAAAGATTACACTGTTGCAAAAGAGTGTTTCGATTTAATTATTGAAAAAACAAATTATCCTAGAGATAAGTTTGGAGCCATAAATAATAACTTAAAAATTGCTATAGAAACCAAACAACCTGATATAGAAGGACGTTTTAATGCCATTTTCAAAGAATATGGAATTAATTCAAAAACGCTTTTCACACAAATAGAGTATGCTAATTATTTAACTTTTACCAAAAACAATCCAGCAGCAGCAGCGACTGTTTTAAAAAATGCTTTGAACTTTACCAATTCAAAATTTATAAATGCTTCTATAAAACTTAAACTTGGTGATGTTTTTGTGTATATGGGGAAGTTTAACAAAGGGTTAATTTATTTTTCTCAAGTTCAAACATTATTCAAAAACAATTACATAGGTCAAGAAGCCCGCTTTAAAGTAGCGCAAGCTTCTTACTTTAAAAATGATTTCACTTGGGCAAAAGCTCAGTTAAAAATTTTAAAAGGCTCTGCCACACAACTCATTGCGAATGATGCTGCTGATTTGTTCTTAACTATTTCAGATAACGAACCCAAAGACAGCATTACTACAGGCTTAAAAGAATATGCGAAAGCAGACTTATTATCCTATCAAAATAAAAATGACGAAGCAATTGCTATTTTTAACGACATCATTACTAATTATAGAGGACAACCAATTGAAGATGAAGCCTTGTTTAAGCAAGCACAATTGTTTGTGAAAAAGAAATCATACGATCAAGCTATTTTAAACTATACTAAAATAATAGCATTAGATAAAAAAGGAATTTATGTTGATAATGCATATTATCAGATGGCTGAATTATACAGCAACGAATTAAATAATCTTGAAAAAGCTAAAGAATACTATCAAAAGATTATTTTTGACCACCCATCGAGTATTTACCTCGTAGAAGCTCGAAAGAAGTTCAGAAAATTAAGAGGAGACGATATTTAATAAATCAATTTAAAGATGTATCAATTGCGATGCATTTTCCAAATTAAAAAAAATGTACATATACAACGTAACAATAAATATAGACGAAACTATACATGCTGAATGGTTAACTTGGATTGAAAGTCATATACCAGAAGTGTTAGCCACCGGACATTTTTTAAGCGCTAAAATGACACAGGTGTTGGTTGAAGAGGAAATGGGAGGTGTCACCTACTCTATTCAATATACTGCAAAAACACGTGAAGATTTGGATAACTATTATAAACATAGTGCAGACAAACTACGCAATGACGGATTAAAAAAGTTTGCTGACAAAATGCTTGCTTTTCGCACCGAATTAAAGGTTGTTAATGAATTTTTTCCAGCAGTGAATAGTAACTAGAATGCGAGAAAAAATTTATCGAAACAAAAAAGTAGTCTTACTTATTGGTATAAGTATAATTACTATTGGTGGAATAATGGGGTTTTATACCTACGGAAATGAGCCCGAGGAAACCATCAGTGGCATAGTTAGTGGAATAGGTTTTGGCGTAACATTTATAACACTAACATTAAAATCACCAAACAAGCAGATACTCTAAAAGATGACCGTAAGAGCAAAAAAACATTTAGGACAACATTTTTTAACCGATGAAAACATCGCAAAGAAAATAGCTGATACGCTTACCGAAAAAGGATATAATAATGTGTTAGAAATTGGTCCTGGAATGGGAGTTTTAACCAAATACTTGTTGGAAAAAAAACCAAAAGTAACAGTAATGGAGTTAGATTCCGAATCGGTAACTTATTTACAAGAAACGTTTCCTGTTGAACATATCAAACTCAATACTTCAAAAGAGAAATTTACCATTATTGAAGGAGATTTTTTAAAAAAGAACTTTGCTGAAATTTTTAATCAGCAACAAGTAGCCATTATTGGTAATTTTCCTTATAATATTTCTTCTCAAATTGTTTTTAAAGCTATTGAAAACCGTGAATTTGTTCCTGAGTTTTCAGGAATGTTTCAAAAAGAAGTTGCGCAACGAATTGCAGAAAAAGAAGGAAGCAAAACCTACGGAATACTCTCAGTATTAACCCAGGCTTTTTACGATGCTGAATACTTATTTACAGTACCTCCTACAGTATTCAACCCACCACCAAAAGTAGATTCTGGAGTTATTAGACTTATCAGAAAAGAAAATTATACGCTTTCTGTTGATGAAAAATTATTTTTTAGAGTGGTAAAAACAGCTTTCAACCAACGAAGAAAAATGCTGCGTTCTAGTTTAAAATCTTTCAATCTTTCGGATACCTTAAAAGAAGACCCTATATTTGCGATGCGCCCCGAACAATTATCGGTGCAAAAATTCATTGAGTTGACACAAAAAATAGCTCAAAACAATAGTTAATAGCCTATTTTAGAAGCATAAGTCTTCTTTTTGGGTTAGATGCTAACATATTCAAACCCTCGATAATCGAGCAAAATCGTAAGCGATGGCATTAGAAATCACTAAAGATTTATTAGAAAACGTACAAGATTTGATTAAACATCAAAAAGACTCAGCTCTTTATGAGGTTTTTTCAGATATTCACTATGCTGATATTGCAGAAGTTTTAGACGAACTTTCTTTTGAAGAAGCAGTTTATATTATACGTTTGTTAGATAGCGAAACAACTTCAGACGTATTGATGGAAGTTGATGAAGAAGTACGTGAAAAAGTTTTTGAACAACTATCTGCCAAAGAAATTGCTGAAGAGGTTAACGAGCTTGACACAGATGATGCTGCTGATGTTATTGCTGAGCTTCCTGAAGAACGAAAACAAGCCGTTATTCAGAAAATTGAAGATCGAGAACACGCCAAAGAAATTGTAGAACTACTCCGTTATGACGAAGATTCTGCTGGAGGATTAATGGCGAAAGAACTTGTAAAAGTAAATGAGAACTGGAATGTACTTACCTGTGTAAAAAAAATGCGTCAGCAAGCGGAAGAAGTTACTAGAGTTCACTCTATTTATGTGGTTGATGATGAGGGAAAACTAAAAGGACGTTTGTCGTTAAAAGACTTGTTAATGGCCTCTACTCGTTCTAAAATTTCAGATGTATACATTCCAAAAGTAGATTTTGTGCACGTACATGATGATGCAGAAGATGTGGCTAATATAATGCGTAAATATGACCTAGAAGCTATTCCTGTTGTTGATGAACTAGGGGTTTTGGTAGGACGAATTACCATTGATGATATTGTTGATGTAATTAAAGAAGAAGCCGAAAAAGATTATCAATTAGCAGCAGGTATTACACAAGATGTTGACTCTGAAGATGGTATTTTGCAATTAACCAAAGCTCGACTACCTTGGTTGTTTTTAGGTTTAATTGGAGGTATTGGAGCAGCAAGGATTATGGGCTTTTTTGAAGGGGCCTTAGAAGAAAACGCTGTTCTTTTTATGTTTACCCCTCTTATTGCCGCTATGGCTGGTAATGTTGGAGTACAATCGTCAGCTATTATTGTACAGGGCTTAGCTAACGATGATGTAAAAGGAAGCGTTACTAGTAGATTATTAAAGGAAATGTCTTTAGCAGCTGTAAACGGACTTGTTTTAGCTGTTATCTTATTTTTCTTTATCTGGATTTGGAAAGGAGATATAACCATTGCTTCGGCTATTTCATCTTCTTTATTCACCGTAATTATTGTCGCTGGTTTAGTTGGTACTTTTATCCCTTTATTTTTAGATAAGAGAGGGGTTGATCCTGCCATTGCAACTGGACCTTTTATTACAACGAGTAATGATATTTTTGGAATTTTAATCTACTTTTCAATAGCCAAAATAATTATTGGCTTTTAATCGATTGATTCTACTTTTTCAATTAAGTTATCAATCTTACTTTCAGGAATAAACCCTTTTAGCATTAATACCGCTCCAAAGACAATTAACAAGACCCCCATTCCTCGTTTTATTCTATAAATTACCAAGGGCGTTAACCTGCTTTTTAATTGCTTAGCAAGTAGTATCTTTCCTAAATCAGTAATTGCATACCCTGCTATTACAGTACCAAAATACCAAACTAAATACTTAGGATTCATATCATACGTAGGCCCTATAACTACAATTAGCCCCAACCAAAAGGCCAACACTCCTATATTTATAAAGTTTAAGAAAAAACCTTTAAACAATAGTTTTAAATAATTATTACTTTCTGGCAATGGTACATCAGGAGCTTGTGCTTCTTTCTTATTGTTTTTATCTAAATAAGTAATCAATCCATAAACAATAAGCACCAAACCACCGATAAGAAACAAACGCGGATCGTCTTTTATTTTTTCTAGCAAGCTTCTACTTCCAAAATAGGCTATTAACATAAAGGAAATATCTCCTAAAATTACACCTATATCGAAGGCAATAGCAGCTCGAGCTCCTTTTAGAATACTCGTTTTAATTAACATAAAAAATACTGGCCCTATCATAAAAGCCATGAAAACACCTACAAAAAAAGCATTTTTAAAGTCGTAAAAATCCATTCTATAAAGTTACGATTTTACCTATACATCATCAAAATCTACCACTATTTTCTGTGTCGTTGGATGTGCTTGACATGTAAGGATTAACCCTTCTTCTAATTCATCATCTGTTAAGATAGCATTTTTTGCCATTACAGCTTTTCCTTCAGTAACTTTTGCAATACAACTGCTACATACGCCTCCTTGGCAAGAATATGGAGCATCTAATTTATTACGCAAAGAAGCTGCTAAAATCGTATCGGTTTTTTCCATCATAAAAGTGTGTTCTTCATCATCTAACACCACCCTTATTTCCGATTTTCCATCAGGAATATCTAATGCCGCTTCTTCATCTGAGATACTCGCTGTAAACAATTCAAAGTAAATATCTCTTTCATCAAACCCATTTTCTTGAAGTGTATTAGAAACTGTTTGAATCATTTCTTCTGGCCCACATAAATATACCGAATCGAAAGAAACATCTTTGTGTATATTTTTTACGAAGTAGTTTACATGTCCTTTATCAATTCTACCAAACTTAGTATTGGTTCTCACCTCTTGACTAAACACATAGTGTAAGTTTAATTGAGAAGAATACTTTTCAGCTAACTCATTTAACTCATCATAAAAAATTGTACTTTCAGCTCTTTTGTTTCCAAAAACCAGTGTAATTGTAGAAGTTGATTTGTTTTCTAGCACCGTTTTTACCATTGATAGCACAGGAGTAATTCCACTTCCTGCAGCAAAAGCTAGGTAATTTTTTTGTGCTTGAGGCTCTAAAATAAACTTCCCTTCTGGTTCAGAAACTTCTAAAAAAGTACCTTCTTTCAGTTTTGTTGTTGCATAGGTTGAAAATGTTCCATGATCAACTGCTTTTACAGCAACTTTTATTTGTTTGCTATTAGGCGAAGCGCAAATAGAATAAGCTCTCCTTATTTCCTTATCGTCTAAAATTGCCTTTATGGTAATATATTGTCCTGCAACAAAAGTGTAGTTGTCTTTTAATTCTGCGGGGATATCAAATAAAATAGATACAGCATCTGCCGTTTCCTTTATTATTTTTTCAATACGTAGTTTATGAAATGTAGACATGTGATCTTTTTAAAGAACTACAAAAATAAGAAACTAAAGAAGAACAAAAGTTAGGGTTATTATAAAACTTTAACTTACTTACTTTTTCCCTTCAACCACAATAACAATTTCACCTTTCGGTGGTTTTTCAGTATAGTATACTAATACTTCTTTTATACTTCCTCGCTTGGTTTCTTCAAATAATTTTGTCAATTCTCTAGAAACCGATATTTGTCTATCCTCACCAAAATACTCCGAAAAATTTGCTAAGGTTTTTAATAGTTTATGCGGGCTCTCATAAAAAATCATGGTACGGGTTTCTTCTGCTAAGAACTGTAAACGAGTTTGACGCCCCTTTTTTACGGGTAAAAAACCTTCAAAAACAAATTTGTCATTCGGTAAACCTGAATTTACTAATGCAGGTACAAAAGCAGTTGCTCCTGGTAAACACTCTACTTCAATATTGTTTTGTACACACGCTCTTGTCAATAAAAATCCAGGGTCGGAAATGGCGGGAGTTCCTGCATCCGAAATTAACGCAAATGTTTCGCCACTTTGCAAACGTTTTACAATTGCTTCTACTGTTTTATGCTCATTATGCATGTGATGGGATTGCATTGGAGTAGCTATATCATAATGTTTTAACAATTTCCCGCTCGTACGCGTATCTTCAGCTAAAATATAATCTACTTCTTGTAAGATTTTTAACGCTCTTAGCGTAATGTCTTCTAAATTTCCAATCGGTGTGGGTACCAAGTACAATTTGCTCATACAACAAAACTACAAAGTTTTTAGCCTAAAAAGTTAGGAATCTCTACCTTTTTGTACTTTTGCTATATGTCGAACGACCTATTGAAAAACATTCAAATTCCTGCTGATTTACGTAAGCTAACATCAGAAGAATTACCTCAACTTGCCAAAGAATTGCGTGAGTTTATTATTGATGTGGTTTCCACAAAAGAAGGGCATTTAGGAGCAAGTTTAGGAGTAGTAGAGTTAACTATTGCGCTTCATTATTTGTTCGATACTCCTAACGATTTATTAGTTTGGGATGTGGGGCATCAAGCATATGGGCATAAAATTTTAACAGGTAGAAAAGATGTTTTTCATACCAATCGTCAATTTGGCGGGATTTCAGGATTTCCTAAACGCTCAGAAAGTGAGTACGACACTTTTGGTGTTGGTCACTCTTCTACCGCTATTTCAGCCGCTTTAGGGATGGCAATTGCCTCGAAATTACAAGATATTGAAAAACATCATATTGCTGTTATTGGTGATGCTTCTATCGCTAGTGGAATGGCTTTTGAAGCGTTAAACCATGCAGGAGATACCAATGCAAACCTCTTAGTTATTTTAAACGATAATGCCATTGGTATTGACCCATCGGTAGGTGCTTTAAAAGATTATCTAACAAAAATTAAAGCTCCACGATTGGAAATTGAGCAGCATAATATTTTTGAAGCTCTTAACTTTGATTACTCGGGTCCCATCGATGGACATAATTTTGAAGAGTTACTACGTGAACTAAATCGATTAAAAAAGATTCAAGGGCCTAAATTTTTACATGTAATTACCACCAAAGGGAAAGGGTTGCGACAAGCAGAACAAGATCAAGTAAGATATCATGCACCAGGGAAATTTGATAAAATTTCTGGAGACGTTTTACCAAAAGAAGCAAGTAAATACTCCAAGTTTCAAGATGTTTTTGGAAAAACGATTGTTGAACTAGCACAACTAAACGAAAAAATTGTAGGAATTACACCTGCTATGTTAACAGGTAGTTCGTTAAAATTTATGTTGGAAGCCTTTCCTGATCGTACTTTTGATGTCGGTATTGCCGAACAACATGCAGTGACCTTGGCTGCAGGTATGGCTACACAAGGGTTGATTCCGTTCTGTAATATTTATTCTACCTTTTTACAACGTGCTTACGACCAAGTAATTCACGATGTAGCTTTGCAAAACTTGCCTGTAATTTTCTGTTTAGACCGAGCTGGATTAGTAGGTGAAGATGGAGCAACACATCACGGAGTTTTTGATTTGGCTTATTTACGTTGTATTCCAAACCTACTTGTATTTGCTCCTCGTAATGAAATTGAGTTACGTAATATGATGTTTACCGCTCAACAGGGTCTTGAACATCCAATAGTTATTAGATATCCCAGAGGGAAAGGCAAATTAGAGCAATGGCAACTTCCATTCGAAACCATAGAAATTGGAAAAGGAACCTGTTTAAGAGAAGGAACTCAACTAGCAGTGCTATCTATCGGAACTATTGCCGATAATGTCTCTGAAGCAATCAATCAGCTTGAAAATAAAGAAGTCATTGCGCATTACGACCTACGTTTTATAAAACCTTTAGACACCCAACTTTTAGACACTATTTTCAACAAATTTGACACCGTTATTACCATTGAAGATGGTACCATAAAAGGCGGTTTTGGAAGTGCAGTATTAGCATATGCTTCTGAAGTAAACTACCAAGGAAAAATAAAATTATTAGGAATTCCTGATGAATTTATCCATCATGGAACCATTCAACAGTTGCAAGAAATCTGTGGAATAGATGTTACTTCAATTAAAAAAACAATTCAAAATTTATTATAAAAGAAAAGCGAACCAAATTGGTTCGCTTTTTATTGTTGTAAACTATTCAATATTAAATGTGATAGGCAAGGTATAACCAACTCTAACTGGTTTCCCTTTTTGTAACCCTGGTTTCATTTAAGGGAGTAGTTTTGCTATTCTAATCGCTTCTTCTTTAAGTTTTGGGTGTGGAGCCCTAGCAAAAACATCTTCTATTTTTCCTGTTTTACCTATTTTAAATTGAAGGTAAATTCTTTTTTTTCCTAGGCTAAGAACATTATCAATACAATGCTTTTCGTACACTTTTTTATCCTCATTATAAACCTCCTTTGTTTCTAAACAATTTAGAATATCTAGATTAAAATTACCATATACATGGTTAAAAATCATAGAGTTAAAGCATTTTCCTTTTTCCTTTTCAAGAAGAAATTTTTCACATCCAGGAAAAACAGGGACTTCTTCAATAACAGAAAATGGAACATCTGCATACTTTTTTTCTTTAGTTGTTATCTTTATAGTATCCTTTTCTTTATTCTCTACTATTTCTTGAGAACTACAAAGACTGGTTACAAACACAGCAATTATAAGTAATAGGTTCTTTTTCATCATTTATTTTTAATAAGGGCAAATTTAAAACAAAAAGACGAAAAACTATTAGTATTTCGTCTTTCCAACTATTAAAAATAGCTTCGCTTCTATCTCTTCATTATCTTCTCTGATAATTTTCTTTGTCCTAATTCATCATATATTTCAACAATGTAAATTGAATTACTTGAAACTGCAGAAACATCTATCGAATTATTAATTACAGGTACTTCTATTACTTTTCTTCCTGATACATCTACTATTTTTGCGATCCACAAAACTGTATTTTTTCCTCCTTTAATATAAATCCTGTCAACAGCTGGGTTTGGATAAATACTCATTTCTGAACTGTTTGTTTCTTCTATTTTTTGGCTTCTTAATTGTTCCTTTGCAACAGTAGAAGTATTCAAACAAACTTGTTTGGTTTCAGATGAGCCAAAACTTCCTCCTGAAGCTAATACGTCGCCTTTGCTATTTGTTATTTCATATGAACCACTTCCATAACTGCAACATATACCATCACCATATTCGTCATTAATTGTAAAATCATAACATCCAACAGGTACACATTTTGACACAGTAATAGACTCTCCATTTCCTTGAGTATAATCACCTCCGCTTATCACTGTTTGTCCATTGTTATCCTTCAAAGCCCAAGAAGTTTCATAAGAATATTTATCGAAGGTAATTGTTACGTTTATATCCTCACATTCTGGAGTTTCTCCTCCTCCATTATCAGGAGATCCTGTACTATAAGTAACCACAAGTTTTGGAGCACCAGCACTACTTCCATCATATGATTCTGCCGTTCGTTCACCTGTTCCAGAAATATAAAACATCATAGAGTTACCTGAATTCCAATTGGACTTATTCACAACATATTGTACCAATGCTTTTACATCAGGCGTTCTTTGTGCTGTTCCAGATGCTCCAACAGAACTCCATGAACTAGGATTCCAAGCAACCGATTGACTATAATAACTTCTTGAAGTTATATTATAGCTTTGTGAAGTAATGTCTGGTGCATTTGATGAGTCTTGAATTTTAATTGCTAATGATGTACTTCCCGAATTTGTCTCATCTGTCGTAAATTGTATATACGCATTCGTTATCGTAGCATTTGCCGGTATATTTAAGTTTCTAAATAGCATTCCTACATGCTGGTTTCCTTTTGAGCTTCCATCATACACCAATTCTAAATCAGAACTGTTCATATACATTTGCCCTGACGACTCATATTGTTCAGCATCATCATTGGTGCTATTAATTGTTGAAATTATCGTTTTAGAAACATTTCCTACAAAAACTGAAATTTCTTCAGAAGTAGTTTCGTATCCGTCATTATCTATAGCCGTTGCTTTAATAGTATATGATTGGTTATCAATTGTAGGTGTCCAGTTATAAGAATAAGGAGCACTCATATCAGTTTCTACTAAAGTAGTATTTACATAAAACTTAACACTTGAAATTGTTCCATCACTATCGGTTGCAGTAGTAGAAATTGTTATTGGAGTGTTTACGGTATGTGATGCGCCTGATGATGGACTTGTAATTGCAACTTCTGGATAGCTAACGTTACTACTTATAATTGTTACCACACTACCATTAGATGGATTCCATATATCTAAATTAGAGGGTATTGTGAATGGGTTTTGGTTTGAAACAGCCCCTACACTACTCGCATTATCTACCTTAATTGTTCTAATCTCTATTTTAGATTCTTCAACAAAAATCCATTTAAACTGATTAAAGGTACTCGCGTCTCTTGTCCAGTTTTTTGAATCATTCGATGATCGTAAAGGTGCTCCCCAACAACCTTCTCCTACATAAACGGTTCCGTTAGCATCGTCTCTAAGAAAACCCTCATCACAATTACTTCCGCTTGAACAAGGTTTTACTGGCCATGTTGTTTTTACGGTATGAGAATCCGATTCAAATACCAAGTTCACTCCCTTGTCATAAAACAATTGAGCCCAACTAGCGTATTCATCATTTCCTTCTGATTTTGATGATACGTGTGGGCGCATCGGTTTATGGTATTGAGCAGATTTCCAAATAGAGTTATTAGCATTCAACTTTTGACTTAGCCATGAATACTGAGTTCCTCCTGCTGAGATTTCTGAATTCAGCGTATAGATTGTATACAGATTGTTTCCAAAAGTTATATCATAATAAACACTTGTGGAAGGAACATTAAACAGGTTATAAATACTATTATTGGAACCTTCGTGGTTTCCTCTTGTCGGTACAATAGGAAACATTCTTCCGTCACTTGCTGTGGTATATTGCCAATCGTTAAACCAATCTTGCCATTCAGAACTAGAGTCTCCGTTAGTCATGTCTCCTCCAAAAAAAACAGCAGTTGGTTTTAATTTAGAAACTAACAGGTTAGCATCTCTTCTCGGTGTTCTATTGTTTCTTGAATCTCCTCCAGCAATAAACGACATTTTATCATTGGTATTTGGAGCTGTTTTAAACCAAAATCGACTACTTACCCCTTCACTGTCTTTAATCACAAAATAATAGTTAGTGTTAGGACTCAGACCTGTTAATTTAGCAAAAGTATTACTCATTCCTTTATAAGAAACGGAACGGTCTACTGATTTAGCGTTTGGATAATTTGACCAGTTGGTTCCGTTATCTGTCGTTCCATAATATATAACAGGATTGGCCCCTGAAATTTGATTCCAACCAATCATTATAGTAGTTGCTGGATTGTCTGTTATGATTAATCGGTACTTATCATTAGAGGCATGAATACTAAGAACTGCTAAGAATAACAGTGTTAAAATAATTTTTTTCATTGTGAGGGACTTTAAAGTTTACTAGTTACCACAAATATATTTTTTCCCTTTCAAATTAATCGGTTATTTTTATTAAAATTAATTATATAATAACCTGACTAACATTAACCTAACTATTGTTTTATAGTTTACTAATCTTATTTTAACAAACTACATATCCTCTATTTTTACTTTTGTTTAAACCCTAATTTATGAGTACTAAAACCCTTCTTACTTTTTTAAAAATTTCTTCTTTCTTTATTTTTTTTGGTAGAGCTTACCAGCATTTATTTTGGGATGCTCCATACAGAAGTTTCTTTTGGGATCAACATTTATTGGAACCTGTAATTAATTTTGTTTTTGGCATTAGTTGGCAATCATATGTTACTAACCTTAATACAGATTTTGCTATCCAAATTTTAACCAGAAGTATTGGTGTTTTATATCTAGTATGTGCTGTTATTTCAATTATAATTAATGAAAACTCAAAAAAATGGATGCGTAGCATTTTAAAATTAGGTGCAGTTAGTTTAGTCTTTTTAGCTTTAATGATTACCAAGAATAAGTTTTACCACCTCATTATGTTTTTTGAACACACCATTCAGTTTGGAGTTCCTATCGCTTTATTATATTTCTTAAAACACAAAAACACGCCTCTCTTATTTTTTTACCTAAAAGTTTTTATTGCCTTAGCGTTTACTTGTCATGGAATGTACGCTATTGGTGTTTTTTATCCGTTACCAGGTAATTTTGTTACTATGACCTTAAACATCTTACCTGTACAAGAAGAAATGGCTAAAAACCTATTATTTGTAGCTGGTATTTTAGATTTTATTATTGCCATTGCTATATTTATTCCTAAACTTTCAAAACCAGCCTTGCTGTATGCTTGTTTTTGGGGTCTTGTAACTGCTTTGGCTAGGATTTTTAGCGCTTTTCACTATGATTTTTCTTTGAGTATTATGCATCAATACTTATACTTAACAATATATAGGCTTCCTCACGGGCTCATTCCTTTGCTTGTATACTTATACCTAAATAAAAGCAGGTCAGAAAAAAGTAAGACTGTTAACAACTTAGTTTCATCTTAAATATATAGTACCATACTTAATAACAAATCTCAAGTTGTTTTATTCAACTTTCAAAAACTAATGGTTTGTAAAGTTTATATTCGCGAAAAATAACCCCCAAAATTTCAAAAATGAAACTATTATTTAAAACATTCGTTTGTTCTTCTTTTTTATTCCTTTCTTGTAGTGATAAGGAAAGTATTCCTAACATTGAGCTTACAACCTATTCATTTGATTCTGAAAGCAATTCTAGCTTAATGTTTCAAGACGGAGAATCTCAAGAAGTAATGACTTCTGAATCTCGTATGTACGAAATAAGTAAGGTAATAAGAGTTAAACCTATTGATAATAAAACCATTGAAGTTGCTAATTTTGCTCCAATAGCTATAGAAGACATAACTATTACCGCCACGATTGAAGTAGAAGGTTTTCATAAACCAATTAAATTATTTAAAATTGATAAAATAAGAGCTCATGGTAAACAAGAGATTAACTATCCGTTTATAAATAATTCTCCACTATTTTTAAACACCAGCAACCAAGAAGTTGATCTTTCTGTTTTTAAAGATACAGGTATAGCCCCAAATAATATTGCATTTGATTTTACTGGCGATAATGAAATTATCCAAAAGCTTAAAAGTTTACGTAAATTAAAGTGGATGATAAAATACCACGACTTCGACACAGAGAATAATCCTGATAATAATTGGGCCGAAGATATTACAGCAAAAGACATTCGCCGATTCACTGGGCTGATGATTAACCTTGGTGTTGTTTTTGCTTCTGATAATTTTAAAAATGAATTTACCAATGAGAATATTATTGGAAATGATGGCACAACTGCTTTAACTGAAAATGAGAAAAACGAAGCCTACAATATTATTTTAAACAAACCACGCTATAACTGTGGTAAGGTTGTTAATGTTTCTGGTTTAGGTGGTGGTGCGACCTTTGGTTTGGCTGAACATGTGCTTAGAGATTATATTCGTAAAGAAACCGGTTTTATAACTGCGCATGAAATAGGACATACTATTGGCTATAACCATTCTTCAAATATGACCTACCCTCATGAAGTAGACGGAGTAAATACTGGGATTAGTCCTGTTACTACTCGAATTATGAATCATTTTTTTGAAAGTGATTTATATCCAGTAACCTTAGAAAACTATTATTTAGCATCTGATTTTGAATAATAAAATGATAAAAAAAAAGAAAAGCGAACCAAATTGGTTCGCTTTTTTTATGCTAACTCTCAGAGTATTTCTGAGAAATGCTCTTTTCTTAGTTATTTAAAGCTTCTGCTCCACCAACGATTTCTAAGATTTCGTTTGTAATTGCAGCTTGACGTGCTTTGTTATAGGTTAATAATAACTCATCACGTAATTCTGTAGCATTATCAGTTGCTTTGTGCATTGCAGTCATACGAGCACCGTGTTCGGCAGCAAATGAATCACGAATTGCTTTGTATAATTGCGTCTTTAATGACTTAGGAATTAACTCTAAAATGATTTCTTCTTTAGAAGGCTCAAAAATGTAATCTGAATTAGCTTTTGATGCTCCTTCTACAGGTTGAATTGGTAAGAATTGTTCTACCTGTGGTATTTGAGTCGCTGCGTTTTTAAACCTGTTGTAAATGATTTCTATCTTATCATAAGAACCATCAACAAATAAATTCATTAACTGTTCAGCAACTTGAGCAACATTATCAAAAGTTAAGTCATCAAAAATATCGTTTCTATTTTCGATAACAGTATAATCTTTTGATAAAATATCGTTTCCTTTTTTACCAATTGTTAATAATTCAACAGTGGCATCGCTGTATTTTTTGTTAATCGTTTTAACTGTTTCTTTAATAATAGAAGAATTAAAACCTCCACATAAACCTCTGTTAGAAGTTACGGTAACTAACAATACCTTATTTACTTCTCTTTCTGTTGAATATACTCCACCTGCATCGCTATCTAATGTAGCACTTAAGCTTTGTAATAATTCGGTAAGCTTAGATGAATACGGACGCATTGCTGTAATAGCATCTTGAGCTTTCTTCAACTTTGCAGCCGATACCATTTTCATGGCAGAGGTAATCTGCATTGTTGATTTAATCGAAGTAATTCTGTTACGTATTTCTTTTAAGTTTGCCATTTAATTGAACTTAAAATTTATAAAATCCCCGTTATTACACGGGGATGCCTTTTTTTGTTTTTATTAAGCTGAAAATTTAGCTGAAATTTCTTTAGCAGCGTCTCTTAAAGTATCAATTACTTCATCCGTTAATTTTCCTGCTTTTAAAGTATCTAAAGTATCTCTATGCTTCGCGTTTAAGTACTCTAAATAATCTTTTTCAAATTCTTTTACCTTGTTTACAGGCACATCTTTTAACAAGTTCTTAGAACCTGCATAAATAATAGCCACCTGGTCTTCTACTGTATAAGGATCGTTTTGAGCTTGCTTTAAGATTTCTACGTTACGCTTACCTTTTTCAATTACATTTAAAGTTGCAGCATCTAAATCAGAACCAAACTTAGCGAATGCTTCTAATTCACGGTACTGAGCTTGATCTAACTTTAATGTACCAGATACCTTCTTCATTGATTTAATCTGAGCAGATCCTCCTACACGTGATACAGAAATACCTACGTTAATCGCTGGACGAACCCCTGAGTTGAATAAATCTGATTCTAAGAAAATCTGACCATCAGTAATCGAAATTACGTTTGTAGGAATATACGCAGAAACGTCTCCTGCTTGTGTTTCAATAATTGGTAAAGCAGTTAATGATCCTCCTCCTTTTACTTTAGATTTTAATGATTCTGGTAAATCATTCATATCTTTTGCGATAGAATCATCGGCAATTACCTTAGCAGCACGCTCTAATAATCTTGAGTGTAAGTAGAATACATCTCCTGGGTATGCCTCACGTCCTGGTGGTCTTCTTAATAATAAAGACACCTCACGATACGCTACTGCTTGCTTAGATAAATCATCATAAACAATTAAAGCTGGTCTACCAGTATCACGGAAATATTCTCCAATCGCAGCTCCTGCAAATGGTGCATATACTTGCATTGGTGCAGGGTCAGATGCATTTGCAGCAACGATAGTTGTATATGCTAACGCGCCTTTTTCTTCTAACATGTTAGCAATTGCTGCTACTGTTGAAGCTTTTTGACCGATAGCTACGTAGATACAGTACACTGGTTGTCCTGCATCATAAAATTCTCTCTGATTTAAGATTGTATCGATAGCAACGGTTGATTTACCTGTTTGACGGTCTCCAATGATTAACTCACGTTGACCACGTCCTACTGGAATCATTGCATCGATAGATTTGATACCTGTTTGCATTGGTTCTGTTACAGGCTCACGGAAGATAACTCCTGGTGCTTTACGCTCTAAAGGCATTTCAAAAGTTTCCCCTTCGATTGGTCCTTTACCGTCTATTGGTTGTCCTAAAGTGTTAACAACACGTCCTACAATTCCTTCTCCAGCTTTTAAAGAAGCAATTCTTTCTGTACGTTTTACAGTAGATCCTTCTCTTACTGAAGTAGAAGCTCCTAATAATACAACCCCTGCATTATCCTCTTCTAAGTTTAATACGATACCTTCTAACCCGTTATCGAATTCTACTAATTCTCCGTATTGTACGTTAGATAACCCATAAACACGTGCAATACCATCACCTACTTGTAATACAGTCCCTACTTCGTTTAATGAAGCTTTAGACTCAAAATTTGTTAATTGTTCCTTTAAAATTGCTGATACTTCAGCTGGTTTAATTGCTGCCATCTTATTTCTTTTGATGTATAATTAAATTTTTGGAATGTAATGACTGTTGTCAAACTCTCTCCTTAACTCATTAAATTGGCTAGAGATGCTTGCATCGTACTGCACATCTCCAACGCGTAAGATAAATCCTCCTAAAATATCAGGATTTACTATATTCTCAATACTAGCATTGTTTCCTGTAAGGGCTACAATTTTTGCTTGTATTTTATCTTCTAACTCTTTTGTTAAAGCTACTGCGGTAGTAACTCTAGCAACTTTCATGTTCTTGTAGTGATCATATATTACAGCATATTGCTTAGCAATAGGCTCTAACATCACCATACGCTTATTTTCCTCTAATAAATTAAATAACCCTTTTACAATGTTATCTACTTTATCGCCAAAAAGTGCGTTTAAAACTTTACGCTTATCTGCGGCTTTTATCACAGGACTTTTAAGCATAACATCTAAATCAGCGCTTTCAGCAATTGTATCAACGATGAACTTCATATTATCGTTTACTAAAGCTTCATTTCCTGATTCTTTAGCTAAATTTAAAATTGCTTTTGCGTAACGTAATGCTGCTCTTGCTTCTTTCATCTACTGATTAGTTTAAAGTAACCTCATCTAACATTCCTTCCACAAGCTTTAATTGATCATCTTGTGAAGCTAATTCTTTTCTTACAACCTTTTGAGCTATTTCAATAGATAAATCTCCTACTTTCTTCTTTAACTCAGCGATTGCTGCTTGTTGCTCTTGCTTAATCGTCGCTTTAGCATTTTCTACCATAGTAGTAGTTTGCTCTTCAGCTTCTTGCTTTGCATCAGCAATGATTTTATCTTTAATTTCACGAGCTTCTTTCATCATCGCATCTCTCTCAGCTCTTGCTTCTTTTAATAAACGCTCATTATCCGCTTGTAAATTTTGCATTTCTTTACGAGCATTTTCTGCTTGATCTAATGCATTTTGAATTCCTTCCTCACGCTCATTTAATGCGCTTAATATAGGTTTCCAAGCAAATTTTGCTAATAAAAATATTAATACTGCTAGAATGACTAGTTGCATGAAAAACAACCCTACCGAAAAATCATTAAATATACCCATTACTTATTGTATTCTTTTTGTTTTGTTTAATTTTTTAAAAACAGTTCTTTAGCCAACCGCTAAAGAACTGTTTTCGATTTTCTTGTATTATCCTAAAAGTAAAGCACCGAATGCTAAACCTTCTAATAATGCTCCAATAATAATCATTGCAGTTTGGATTTTACCAGCTGCTTCTGGTTGACGTGCGATAGCTTCCATTGCACTTCCTCCGATTTTACCTAATCCTAATCCTGCTCCGATTACGATTAAACCTGCTCCAACTAAATTAAGTGTCATAATAAATTGATTTATATATAATTAAACAAAATTTTAATTCTAATTTTTTCTTAGTGATGATCGTGTTCTTCAACCGCCATCCCTATAAATAACGATGATAACATCGTAAAAATATAGGCCTGTAAAAATGCTACTAAAACTTCTATTAACGTTAAAAATAAGGTTAATAAAAATGAAATGCTTGTTGCTCCTGCAGTTCCAAACTTCGCTTTCAATAATATCATTAATGCTGCAATACCCATAACCACTGAGTGACCTGCAGTAATATTTGCAAATAAACGCACAAATAACGAAAATGGTTTTGTTAACATTCCTAACACTTCAATAGGTGCTAACACAATTTTCATTAGCACAGGAACTCCTGGCATCCAAAAAATATGCTTCCAATAATCTTTGTTCCCTGAAAACTGAACGATAAAAAACGTGAACATTGCTAAACAAACAGTAACTGCAATTTGTCCTGTAACGTTAAACCCTAATGGGGTTAATCCTAATAAGTTTAAAGTCCAAATAAAGAAAAACACTGTTAATAAGAATCCCATAAATCTACGGTAATGTTTTTCTCCGATGTTCGGACGTGCAATTTCGTCTCTTACATATAACACTAATGGTTCTAAAACACGTGCAAAACCTGTAGGCACTGGTCCTTTCTTGTACCCACTTGCTAATCCTCTAAATCCAAAAAACATCAATAAACCCACTAACAACATACCAAACACACTCTTAGTAATAGAAAAATCTAACACTTTGTGTGCGTTTGTCGCGTGATGAGAGTCATCAAAAGCAACAGCTGTTGCTCCTTCGTTTAATTCGTATATTTTACTGTGAATTTTAGCAAATTTTACACCTCCGTTTTCTACGACAACATGACCGTCATCGTTGTGGTGAAATTCAGAAGACATAAATGTTTTTAATCCTTGACTTGTCCAAACAATTACAGGTAACGGAAAACCAATATGCTTACGCTCTCCTGCATCGTTTGTATATGAAAACAATGTAAAATCATGAGAGTCTGCTAAGTGGTGCTTAATGTATCCATCAATTTCACTCTTGGTGTTAACTCTTCCTCCATCATTTGAATTAGAAGTTGTATCTCCTCCTCCAGCGAATGCTGTAAATGAACTAAATACTATTGCTAGTACCGTTAAAAAATAGATAGGTTTTTTTGCTATCATCATACCTTGTTAAATATAGAATTATGGTCTCTAAATTTCCGTGCAAAGGTACACAATAAATTAAAACTACAAACGGTTTTTTTATTTAGTTTCACTAAGCTTAGAAAAGGGCACAAAAAACAGCGAACTATCTATTATTCAACAACTTTGAAACACTCGCAGCTTCAACAAATAAAAAAGTAAGAATAGGAATTAGTATCGATATTTTTTCTGGTTTGGTTAAACCTGTTTCAGAAAATATGGAATCTTGATATAACAAAATGAACACTCCAAACTTCACCAACATCAAACCAAGATACAAGTACCCTGTTTCATTAGGCAAATAATTTACCACAGCCTCAACAGCTATATAAATTACCAGTGAAGCAATTACATTGAACACATACACTGACAACAACGGAAAGGATAAATTTATCGTGTTTTTTTCTATGAAGTAACTATTAATAAAGAAGCCTATAGCAGCTAATATAATTGCAACTATAGTAAAAAGTATAATTCGTTTAATCATCTAATCATCATTATTTGTTAGTTTTATAACCTCTCTTATTACAGAGTACATAGATATAAATACTGCTGTAAGTGTACAAATTTTTACGTAAAGTTGATTGTCGTTTGGGTATTTTTGATCTAACCATTCACCTAGTAAACTTCCTAGGTAAATAGTTAGCCCCATTTGAAGTGCGATTCCTGTGAATCGTATGTATTTATTAAGCGGTTTTTTCTTTGAGTCTTTGCTCATTTTTATTCAATTCTTTTACCGCTCCTTTCATGGCACAAGTAGCATTGAATTCAGCTCCTGGCTCTACAGATAACTTTCCAATAACTACATCTCCAGTAATGTTTGCCGATGATTTTACTGTTAAGGTATTTGACACGAATAATTCTCCTGAAAATGCACCTTCAACATCTGCATTAGCGCACTCTACTTTTCCTTTAATAAAACCTGTGCTACCAATTATTACTCTACCATTAGTTTCTATAGTTCCTTCTAAGGTTCCGTCGATTCTAAAATCTCCTTCAGAAATGATTTCTCCAGTAATTTTAGTGTTTTTTCCTATAATGTTTCTCTCTGCAACTTTGTTTTCTCCTGTTTTTTTACTCTCTTTACCAAACATATTCGGGGAATTTAAGGGTGTTTATGTTTTATTTAATTGTTCTATGATTTCTTTTGCTTTCTTACCTTCTTGTGTAGTTGCATAACTAACCGCAACAAACTCTAATGCTTTTTTATAGGTATTTTTATCTTGATATTTACCTATAGCCAAGGCTTTTAGGAGGGCAAATTTAGGGATTAAATTTGAATTTTTTAGGGTAGTTGAAAAATTATCTATCTCATTAACAACCTCTTCAAACTTATTTTCTTTATATAAATAGTATATTTCTTTGTATTTATTTAAAACCTCATCTTCTTTGGTTTCTTCTACAAGTTTCTTATCAGGATGTAAGATTATTTGAGCAAAACTTGTTTCTGGATACTTCTGTAAAATAATAGTCTTGTACTCATTTGCCTTAGCTACTTCTCCTTGTTTTTTATAGATCTGATACAAATGGTAACTTATAGGCAATTCCAACGTGTCATCTGTGCTAACTTCTCTTAAACGCTCCAGGTTTTTAATGGCTAATGTTTCATTTGTAAACTGCTCTTTATAAATTAACCCTAGTTGATATAATGCGTCGTTGCGTTCTTTTACTAGCTCATTAATTATATTTTCATCTGTAGGTATGGCATCAAGATATGTTGAAAGCTCATACCTCTTATTTACTTTATTCCCATCTGTATCATTTGACACATTGTCTGCGACACCAATAGATTTGTCTGATAATCGCCAGTTGTCTTCTAGTGGGCGTGTTCCCCATATTTTTTGAAACTCTGCTCTCCCAAATCCTAAGGCTTGCGTATTGTAAAAGTACCACTTCCCTTTATTTGCTTTATTATTTATAGCTGTTCCACCTCCAAAACCGCTTCCAAAGTTCTGAGCATTGAGTATTTGTTGTCTTTTTTCTTCATCTTCTTTCTTTATTTTTTCTATGTACGCTTCAAAAAAAGAAGTTCTTTCTTCTGATGTCATAGCTACCAAGCCAAGAATACTATCATTCTTTTTAACTGTTTCTTCGTACTTCCTTAAAGTTGTGAGCCCTTTATTTTTTCTACGAACTCTACGAATTCTTTTTTCTTGATCGAATTCTTTGGAAACAACTTGCAATATACTATCGTAATATGAACCCGCTAACAAGTAGTTTTCTTTTTCAAAAGCCATGTTTGCTAAACGTTCATACGCATAGGTTTTTTGGTAGTTGTTATTGTGTTTCGCTTGTAACGATTTTTTATAATATTCTGCTGCTGCTTCAGGATTATTTCTCCCTTCCTGAATTACTCCTGCCTGATAATATAATTCGTTTAAAAACTTACGGTTATCAGAATTTTTAATCAGTTTTCTTAACCTCGCCAACATTAGTATTGATGTTGAATCATTCGGAGTATTTTTAGCAAGTTCAATATTCGCTCTTATACGGAATTTATCTGGTGCTCTTTTAAATTCTGATAGTTTTTGAAACACCATTCTTGCGGAGTCTTTTCTGTCTAATTCACTATAAACCTGACCTAAAACAAACATATTTCTAGCTGACTGCTCTCTGTTATAATGTGTTTTAGTAGCCAATTTTAGGTAGTCTACCATTTTTTGAATGGTATCAGTTTGCTCATAAGCCATTGCCATGGCGGTGTAAGCTTCCTCCTTGACTGATTTATTTATTCTTTCTTTCTCATCTAAAACATCTAATAGCAACAGCAGGGTTTCTATTGCTCTTTTTTCATTCCCTAAGCGAATATTTGCCTTAGCCCTCCAAATTTTTGTTTCGTAATTTAAGTCCGCTTTCGGATAATTAACTATTACGTAATTAAAAGCTTCTAAGGCAGGAATAAACCGTTGGGTATAGTATCTTGACTTTCCTAACAACAAATAAGCGTCATCTATCTGGCTATTTCTTTCATAGCCATTGATGTTCATTGAATGAGTTTGAACTGCTTTTATCGCTTTTTCTTCTGCTTTTTCAAAAGGCGTAAGGCTTTTATTCTCTTCTTCATCTACATTAAATCCTGTTCCAGGGTTGAGTACTTTTGTCGTTAGTTTGCTCTCATCAAAAGATATAGGTTCTATTTGTAAGCGTTTCCAAAAATTGTCTTCGTGCTTTTCTTGAAGTTCGTTAAGTCCTTTTAAATACGCTTGCTCTCCATTAAAAAGCACATTGTACTTTGTAGTAACTGCATGGTAACTTCGGTTCACAAAAGCATCTTTTTTAACACTACACGAATACACGATAGCTGCTAAAACACTGAATACTATTATCTTTACCCCTTTTTTCATATACTATTGTTTTTACAGTACAACAACGTAATAATTGTATTTTTTGTACGTAAAGAGGTAAAAATAATAATTATAAGATGATTTCTACCTTGTTTTATGCAGAAAAATAGCTTTCTAATTCTTGTAAGGTTTCTTGCGATGTGTTTATATCCTTTACAATGTTTCCTTTGTCTAAAACTACTATACGCTCACAAACCTCTGTTACATGACTTAAATCGTGGCTAGAAACCAATACTGTAACGTCGTTATTTTCTGTTAGTTTTTTGATGATTTTTTTTAGTCGAATTTGTGTTGTAGGGTCTAAATTAGCGAAAGGTTCGTCTAAAATTATCACTTGCGGATTCCCCATCATTGCAGCAACAATACCTACCTTTTTCTGATTTCCTTTACTTAAACTTCGTAAATACTTTTTCTTTCCTAAAATTTCATCATTAAAAAACTCATCAAATTGAGCTAAGAAGCTTTGTACATCAGCTTTATTCATTCCACGTAAGTCACCAACAAAATCAAAATATTCTTCAGGTGTTAAGTACCCTATTAAAAAAGTTTCATCTATAAACGACCCTGTAAACGTCTTCCAATTTTCACTTTTATTTACAGTAACTTCATTATTTATAATTTCTCCTGTAGTTGGTCTAATTAAATCTAACAGCAGGTTAAATAGCGTCGTTTTTCCTGCTCCATTATTTCCTACTAATCCAAAAGATTGTCCCTTAGGTATTTTTAACGCTTCTAAGTTTAAGACTTGTGTAGTTCCGTATGTTTTTGAAATGTTATTTATAAATATCATTTTGTTTCGTTTTTGGGTTGTTATGATTTTTGGCTGAATGCATGTATTACTGCGTACTTACTTTTAATGTATCTTTTTTCTATAAAGTTCATAAAGTAATTTTTGAACGCTAATGCTAGTACTCCTGCAATAGCAATTGCTAAAACTCCTGCATTAAAGCTGACAAACTTGTTGAAAACCCAGAATAGGAACATAGGAATTCCGATTATGGGAATTATGATTAAAAAATGGGTTGCACTGGTTCCTTGATAATTTGAAAACCCACTTTTATTTAGGTCTATACGTTTTCGGTTAAAAGAACCTGCAAATAACAAAAAGAGCGAGTTAAAACCAATATTAAATATTGCTCCTGCGGTTATCATTAAAAAAATGTTTACTCCATAGAAGTAAACATAAGGAATACTCAATAGGTATAATGCTCCTGACATTACAACCATTAAATACCACTTACTTTCTAAGAATTTTCGGTAACGAATATTTTGACTCATAAGCATGTTGTAGTACTCACTATCCCACGCAGGAATAAATTGTCCATAATTTATCGTAAAACCTCCTGTCACAAAAATTGCTGCAAAGACTAAGAAAGCAGGCATTTTTTCTCGATATGTTTCTTCTCCAAAGAAAATAGTTCCGTAAAAAAGAAATATAAACGACATAAAAAATACTGTTTTGGTACGTTTATTCCTCCAAATTTGACGAATATCATTTTTAATAAATGGTGCGACATCTCCTAGTCTATCAACAAAAGACAAATTAGACTCCTTGGCTACTTCATCTTTACTTTTTATGGCATCATCTAAATAGGCTTTTTCTCTTAATAGTTTAAAGTTTACATAATATAAACCTATCAATAGAACCACTCCTATTAATGCAAAAGCAGGAAAATTATATACTGATTGAAAAACAGGTGCAAATACATCGTTTACGTTAAATAGCTGGTATTTATTTGCAAAAAACAATATCGCTAGTACAGCAATCATTGCTCCCAGTGCGTAATTATTTTTATTGATTAGGAAATTTACATAGTTAGCACTTAACACCAGCGTAAGCATTAAAAACAACCACCCTAAAACCCCCATAACATCATAACCTTGCCCTATTAATACTATTGAAAAAGGCACATAAAAAAACAACGGCATTATATTGAAGAATGACACTGCTGATTTTCCTAATACAAAATGAACTAACTTTTCTTTTTTTACTGGTAAGTTTAGAAACGGCTTAATGTTTAGTACTGGTAATTTTTGCATTAAATAGCGAAAAATTAAATCTCCTAGTAGTAAAAAAACAAGAAATCCATTCACAAAAAAAAGAGGATCTATATCTGGATATTCTTTTTTAATGAAAAAATACCCTCCTATTCCTATCATTAAAAATGAAACTAGCATATACAATGCAAAAAGGCCCATGATAATTTTTAATGCAATACTTTTTCCGAAATAAGAGGAGCGAAAAAACTGCTTCCACTCTAACTTTAAAAAATGTGCAATCATTTGGTTTTGTTTTTGGTTGATTATCTTATTTGTCTTTTTCTACAGTTTTTTGTTACATAAAAAAAGCACCAATTTAAAAATTGATGCTTTTTAATATATTATTACAAGAGGTTTTTTACGCCCATTGACAAATTACTCCTCCCATTAAGGCTAGTGTAATAATCCAATACCCAGCATTAATAGCGACATATTTAACGCTTTTTCTTTCAAACAATGCCTGAGTGGCTAGAATAGGCAAGCCAATTAGTAGGCCTATCATCGTTCCGTGAAGGGCTCCGTGTTTAAATGTTCTAAATCGATCTCCAAAGTTTGCCATAAATTCTTGAAAATAAGCATAGGCTCCTCCTGTTTGCTCCATAAATCCTGCTTCTCCCATTAAAGTTGATTGTACTCCCCATTGATGAATTACTAATGTTTGTAATATAAAAGCTAACAAAAAACTAAATACATACGCTAAGCCAAAAATGAGCCCCATGTTTGACCCCTTCATAGATTCATCGGTAAAACCGACCTCTTTCATCCATGCGTTCTTAAAAAGCATCGGTCCATACCAAATAAAACCCATTATCATAGGTACTAATGCAGCAATTGCTGTAATTAAAAAATTAAATTTCATAAGATTATAACGTTTTGGTTGTCAATCAAATATAATAAAAAAAGCATCAAACTCACGTTTAATGCTTTTACTTATTTCTTATGGTATTATCTTTTTTATTTGATTTTTAACGACTTTGCTATCGCTTCTAGCTCAAAGATAAAGTCTCTTTTATTTACTGAGGGTGCATAGGTAAAACCTTCAAAAACAAGAACCCGTTTGTTTTTTTTATCGATTATTGTGTAATTAATAAATGGTCCTGCCATAAAATCATTTTTCACTTCCCATTTCCCTCTTGTTTCATAAGCTTTTCTTCCATCAATTTCTGCATCAAAAGTGAATGGTGTATATGCCTGCTCGGTAATCATGTGCATTCCTTCTTTGCTTCCAGGTATGTATTTTTTACCTATGGTATCTCGCATTCTTGTTATATTATCTTCTACCTTGCTTTCATCTTCTAATGGATAACTATACACTAAAATATTATTGGTTCCATCTCCTCTTGCAATTCCACTTTTTAAGTGCTGACGCAACCATAAAAAATCTCCAGTATCTTCAACTAATCTAAATCTTTCTGGGATGGTTAATGAAATCCCTAATTTTTTTATTGTGTTAAATTGAGTTTCATCTAATTTTTCTTTGTTAAAAATGCTTTGAGTAAATTTTACATCTTCGTCTTTAAATAATTTAATTATTTCTTTTCCTCTGTTGCGAATTAAATCAACCAAATCTCCTTTGCTTTTGGCCGTTGCATAAACTAATATCTGAGGATCAGCATATTTATTTTTTTCTACAGCTATTTTTTCTTTCTCTCCTTCTCTAAGAATTAAAACTGCTTTTGCATGTCTCATAAACCCACTAAATCCAACAGGGTCTATTTGACTTACAGAAAGTAATGTTTCTGGTTGAGGCAAGCCTACTTGATGCTCTCCAAAAACAGAACGGATCTCATCTCCTATTTTGCCTTCCCAATCATTTCCTTTAATAACTACTAATATTTTATTGGTGTTTCCATTTGATGTTGGTAAAACATAGTCGCTTTTCCCTCCTTTATTTTTACAGGAAACAGTTATAAATATTAGGACAAATAATGCTATTAGTTTATTCATAGTTTGTGGTGTTTAGTCGTTGTTTTTTTAGCTTTTAAAAATTTTAAGTTTCATTCCTGGTTTCAAACTTTTAACACTCCAAATATTGTTCCATTTTTTAATTTCTTCAACAGAAACTGATGGATACTTTTTTGAAATGGTCCATAACGAATCTCCTTCTTTAACAACATACACCTCATGCTTACCTGTTGGTGTTTTATATTTTTTCTTTGAAACCTCTTTTGGTACAGCCATTCTTTTAGGATAAATACTCAATCTTTGGCCTACTTTTAAGTGGTGAGTTCGTAAGCCATTCCACCGTTTAATATCACTTACGCGTACTCCAAACTTATTAGCTATTTTTCCTAAGTAGTCTCCACTTCGAACTCTGTAACGAATACGTTTATCCATTTCGAAGTATTTTGGCAATGGTTTCTCTCTTTTAGCATCGTCTTCATTTGCTAAAGTGTAAATTTCGTTTTCCTTTTCTAAGAAATCCATTAAGTTTCTTCGAGGGAGTCGAACTGCGTAGTTTTTTTCTTTTACATATGGGATAATATCTAGCTTATACGAGGGGTTTAAGAAAGCTAGTAAATCTGAGTCTATGCCTGTTTTTTCTGAAATCTGATCAAAACTTATGGTTCTTTTTACACGAACTGTATCTGTTTCAAAATTGAAGATTTTAGGTGCTTCAGGATAAATATGGTGCTTTTCTGCGTATTCAAAAATATACATCGTTGCATAAAATGCTGGTACATATCCTGCTGTTTCACGGGGTAAGAACGGACGTATATTCCAATAGTTTTTATACCCTCCTGAGCGCTTTATTGCTTTTGACACATTTCCAGGCCCTGAGTTATATGCTGCTAAGGCTAAATCCCAATCACCAAAAATTTTATATAGTTGACTTAAGTATTGACAGGCTGCTTTTGTTGATTTTACTGGATCTTGGCGTTCATCTACATACGAATTTACTTTCAAATCAAACTGAACTCCTGTTCCATACATAAACTGCCATAAACCTGTTGCTCCTACCCAAGACCGAGCATCTGGTCTCAAAGCAGATTCAACAATAGCCAAGTACTTCATTTCTAGCGGGATATTATACTGATCCAAGTACTGCTCAAACATTGGAAAGTAATATTGAGCACGAGCCATTAAGGCTGGATAATACTTTTTACGGTATTTTAAGTAACTGTTTATTACTTTTTCTAACGCAGGGTTGTACTCTAAATGAAACGGTGTTTTTACATTTAAATCTTGCAATCTTTTTTTTAATAAATCGGTTGTAAGAATTGTGGTTGTATTTCCTAGGATGTCTTTATCGTTGATTACATATTGAATACTATCAAACAATGATGAGTTGAATTTTTCTTCAATTAGTAAACTATCAATCATTTTTAAATCTTCCGTAGAAAATAGCTCTTGGTTTTGTGTTGGATTTATAGAATCGTTTACTACAATATTAACACTGTCTTTAGCTACGAATAAGCTATCAACAGGTTGTTGCGCAAAAATTGAAGTTGTAAAAAGGAGTAGTGTTAGTAATTTCTTCATCTTGGTTTTATAAATCTAATTCAACAGCAATTGGGCAATGATCTGAATGTTTTGCTTCTGGTAAAATATACGCTCTTGAAATTTTATTTTTTAATGGTTCGGTTACCATATTATAATCAATGCGCCAACCTTTGTTATTTGCTCTTGCATTCGCTCGGTAGCTCCACCAAGAATATTCTTGTTTTTCTGGATGTAAGTGACGGAAACTGTCAATAAACCCGCTATTGATAAATTTCCCTAACCATTCTCGTTCTTCTGGTAAAAACCCAGATACTCCTTTCATTTTTGGATTGTGGATATCTATTTCTTCATGACAAATATTGTAATCTCCACAAATAACTAAGTTAGGAATTTCTTTTCTTAACTCAGTAGCATAGGTTAAGATTTCATCCATGTAGTTGAATTTATAGTCTAATCGAGCACTATTAGTTCCAGAAGGTAAATACATACTCATTACAGATACCTCATCGAAATCTACACGAAGATTTCTTCCTTCAAAGTCCATCGATTCAATTCCCGTACCATACTCTACATGTTTTGGTTCTTCTTTACAGAAAATTGCAACTGATGAATACCCTTTTTTTTCTGCTGAAAACCAAAAATGATATGGATAGCCTGCGTTTTCAAACTCAGTTACATCTAATTGTTCTTTGTGAGCTTTGGTTTCTTGAATGCATATTACATCAGGATTTGCTGCTTGTAACCAATCTATAAACCCTTTTTTCAATGCTGCTCTAATTCCGTTTACGTTGTATGAGATTATTTTCATCTATTTGTTAAAATACAAAAACGTAAAGCATAGTGCTTTACGTCTTTTTTTTATCCTATAATTTTGTTAAATATCCATTTCTGGGATGTCTCCTTCCACAATTAAAGTTCCTTCTGTAGCTGCTTGAATTTCTTCTACAGATACTCCCGGTGCTCTTTCTAATAAGTGAAATTTATTGTCTTTAATTTCTAATACCGCCAGGTTGGTTACAATTTTTGTTACGCAACCTACACCTGTTAATGGTAAGGAACATTTTTTAAGCAGCTTTGATTCTCCCCTTTTATTGGTATGCATCATTGCTACAATAATGTTGTCGGCAGAGGCTACTAAATCCATTGCTCCTCCCATACCTTTCACCATTTTCCCTGGTATTTTCCAGTTCGCTATATCTCCATTTTCAGCTACTTCCATAGCTCCTAAAATAGTTAAGTGAACATGTTTTCCTCGAATCATTGAAAAACTAGTAGCAGAATCAAAAAAACTAGCTCCAGGCATAGTTGTTATCGTTTGTTTTCCTGCATTGATAACATCTGCATCTTCTTCTCCTTCAAAAGGAAAAGGTCCCATACCTAATACTCCATTTTCTGATTGAAATTCTACTTCAATATCATCACGAACAAAGTTGGCTACTAATGTTGGTATTCCGATACCAAGGTTTACATAATATCCGTCTTTTACTTCTTTTGCGATTCTCTTCGCTATTCCGTTTTTATCTAACATTTTTTAATTTGAAAATTTGTTGATTTGAAAATTTGATAATTACTTCTTTTTTGAAGAAGCTATTATTTTACTTATTATCTTAATAATTGTTTTCAAATCTGTTAGTAACTTCTTTTTTGGGCTTGGATAAAATTCTGATTGTTCACATAATAATAACCAATACTCTAATTCATCAGCTTCTTTCGCTGAAATTTTAAATTTATGAATAAAATCTGCTTTACTTTCTGCATTTTGTGCTGCTCTAATATTGGCTCCTATTGATCTTCCACTTCTAAAAACCTGAGATGCCATTTCATAACGATGTAAAGCCCTTATTTCTTCTGAAAACTTGATGATTTCAAGAGAAAACTCAAAAGTTAATTTTACAATTAAATTTTCTTTATCACTTCTCTTTGTTACATTTTCAAATTTTCAAATTGATCCATTAAAGACTAGTCTCGTTTGCGAACAGTTCGTTGTTCAATTCTCTTCTCATACTTTTCTCCTTGAAAAATACGTTGTACAAAAATTCCTGGAATATGAATTTGATTTGGGTCTAATTCTCCTACTGGGACTAACTCCTCAACCTCAGCAACTGTAATGGTAGCTGCCCCACACATATTTGGGTTAAAGTTTCTTGAAGTTCCTTTAAAAATTAAGTTTCCAGCAGCATCACCTTTCCATGCTTTTACAAAAGCAAAGTCTGCTTTAAATGCTGGTTCCAATACATACATTTTTCCATCAAACTCACGAGTTTCTTTTCCTTCTGCTACTTCTGTTCCATAACCCGCTGGGGTATAAAATGCTGGGAATCCTGCTTGTGCTGCTCTACATTTTTCGGCTAAAGTTCCTTGAGGTGTTAATTCTACTTCTAATTCTCCAGACAACATTTGACGCTCAAATTCATCATTTTCTCCTACGTAAGAAGAAATCATTTTCTTTATTTGACGATGTTGTAATAACAACCCTAAACCAAAATCATCAACTCCTGCGTTATTGGAAATACAAGTAACATCTTTTACTCCTATTTTTACTAACTCAGCAATAGCATTTTCAGGTATTCCACATAAACCGAACCCTCCTAACATAAAGGTCATTCCATCTTGTACACCTTGCAATGCTTCTTGTACGTTATTTACTTTTTTATTTATCATTATAGTTGTTGTTTTTAAGCTTTACTCACTAAGTGAGGTTTTAAATACTTTACAATTTACTAAAAATCTGTATCGTCTGGTACTGCTTCTTGTTCCTCTCCTTCTTTTGGTTCCTCAACTTTTGAACAGTCTAAGTTTATACTTATATCTTTAGGTTTTTCAAAACTTTCTTGACTAATATCTAATGTTTTATCTTCATAACACTTTCTCATAAAAATTGCCCAAGTTGGTAATGACATGGTCGCACCTTGTCCATATCTTAATCCTGCAAAATGTGTAGCTCTATCTTCTCCTCCAGTCCAAACACCAGTTGCTAAGTTAGGAACAATTCCCATGAACCAACCATCAGATTGGTTTTGCGTTGTACCTGTTTTACCTGCTATAGGATTTGTAAATTTGTAAGGAAACCCTGTTACTGCATCTCCCCCTGATGTCCATGTTGATCGTAAACGAGCTCCAGAACCTACTTGGGTTACTCCTTTCATAAGGTCTAAAATTACATATGCTGACTCTTCACTTAACACTTCTTTAGTTTCAGGTACAAACTCTTCTAAAACAGTTCCGTTTTTATCTTCTATTCGGGTAATCATTAATGGACTTACACGCAATCCTTTATTGGCAAAAGTTGAGTATGCACTTACCATTTCTAATAACGATAAGTCAATTGCTCCTAATGCAATAGACGGATTTGCCTCTAATTTAGATGTTATTCCTGAAGACTCTGCAAGTCGAACTACATTTATAGGTGAGACTTTATCAATTAATTGTGCTGTAATCACATTTATTGATTTTGCTAAGGCTTCTTTTAATGTCAGTTCACCTCCGTATTTACCTCCTGCATTTTTAGGTGTCCAATCTTCTGGCATTCCGTATTTTTCCTTAGGAATTGTATATGGAGTATTAGGTAACATATCACAAGGAGACATTTTTAGCTGATTGATGGCTGTGGCGTATACAAATGGTTTAAATGTTGAACCTACTTGGCGTTTTTGTTGCTCTACTGCATCAAACTTAAAGTATTTGTGATTGATTCCTCCTACCCACGCTTTTATATGACCTGTTTGAGGCTCAATAGATACCAAACCTGAACGCAAGAAATATTTATAGTAACGAATTGAATCGTAAGGGGTCATTACCGTATCGCGTTCACCTTTCCAAGTAAAAATGCGCATATCGGTTTCGGTCTTAAATGCTTTATCTATTTCCTCTTCAGATTTCCCAGCTAACTTCATTCGCTTGTAACGATCTGAATTTTGTTTGGCTCTTCTTATAATTTTGTCTATATCACTTTTGCTAATATCATAAAAAGGTGCCGTTTTATTTCTTTTTTGTTCTTTGTCGAAATATGATTGAAGGTTAGCCATGTGTTCATACACTGCTTCTTCTGCATACTTCTGCATACGAGAATCTATCGTTGTATAAATTTTTAATCCGTCTCTGTAAATATTATATTCTTCTCCGTTTGGCTTCGGATGTTCTTTTACCCATTCTTTCAAAATGCTTCTCAAATGTTCTCTAAAGTATGTGGCTAAACCATCACTATGACCTTCTCTATTAATATTGAGCCCTAAACCTAACTTTTGTAATGAGTCTTTTTGTTGCTGAGTGATAAATTCATTTCTATTCATTTGTTTTAAAACAACATTTCTTCGTTGCTTTACCATCTCTTTTCTTCTTAACGGATTAAACAAAGAAGAGTTTTTAAGCATTCCTACTAACATTGCAGACTCTTCTACATCTAACTCTTTGGGTTCTTTTCCAAAATAAATACGCGCTGCAGAACGAACTCCGACTGCCTGATTTAAGAAGTCGTATTTATTTAAATACATGGTTATGATTTCTTCTTTCGTGTATTGACGCTCAAGTTTAATAGCTACGACCCATTCTTTTACTTTTTGAAGTACCCTTTTTAAAATATTTCGAGAAGCTTTTCCTGTAAACAACATTTTAGCTAGCTGTTGAGTTATTGTACTCGCTCCTCCACTTCCCGGTTTAAAAATAGCTCTTGCTGTTCCTCTAAAGTCTATTCCTGAATGTTCATAAAAGCGTTCATCTTCTGTTGCCACTAACGCTTTAACCATGCTCTCTGGTATGTCTTTGTACTTTATGGGTGTTCTATTTTCAACAGCATATTTTCCTAAAGTTTTCCCATCTGATGAAATAATTTCTGTTGCTAAATTATTTTCTGGGTTTTCTAATTCTTCAAAAGTAGGCAGTGCTCCAAATACTCCCCAAGAAGCTAGCAAAAAAAGCAGGCTAACAAATAGAAAGCCTCCTATAATAATGCCCCAAAACCATTTAATATACTTACTAAAACTTGTTGTTTTCTTCTCTGTCATTACTTTATTTTTTCTATTCTAAACCCCACATGAGTTATTCCTTCTAATTCTTCAACACCTTCTATTTCTGCATTTTTCCGCATGGCTTGTCGAACCTTAAAAGTATACTCTCCTTTTCGGGGAAACGTTATATTTTCTTTATAAAAAAGTTTATTTTCTTTAATATCTGTAAAACCTTGTCCTAAAAATTTTCCTGTAACATCAGCCATATCATATTCTAACGTGTCTATGATTATTTGTCCATCAGGAAAATTCATTTGTGTAATTAAAAAAAGATTACTGTATGCATAATCTTTATTATTTCTAAGGTTTATAAAAAGGTTTTTCTTACCAATAGAGTCATTAATTGGAAATGTAAATTGTATTGTATTTCTTTTATTCCATGAGCTTTTAGGAAGCGCAATATAATTATCAAACTCACTATTTGAATCACATGAAGCTAATAGCATGGCTACTAAAAAAAAGAGGCCAATTTTATTTCTCATTATTGGTATTATTTTTATTATCGCTATTGTTTCTTTTTCGTTGATTGTTATTTTTCCTCCTAGGGTTCTTTGTTTTCTTTGGTTGCCCTTGCGGTTTATCCGTAGTTTTATTTTCTGGTTTTGGCTTTCTGGTTTTAAGGTTGTTTTTAGGTCTTGGTTTCCTATTATCAACTCTCTTTTTTTCTGTTTTTTGGCCTCCTTCAGTTTTTTCCGTTTTCCCTTGTGGTTTTTTCTTTTGCCTTTTATTTGTTTGCGGTTGTTTATCTACTTCCGTTTTACTTGTTGGTTTTCTTTTTCTACGTCTACTGTTTTTACGACTTTTTTTAGGTACATCAAAACGGGTTAAACTATCTTGACCAACAACATTTTCAAAGTCAACTGAAATTTCTTCGGTTATCTCCAATTCATATTCTTCTAACGGTAACGCAAGTTCATTATTTTTATTTAACTCTATAATTTCTTGAACTTGTTCTAACGATAGTTTATACCATTTAAAACTTTCTTCTTTATAAGTGTACCAAAGTAGTTTTTTAAAGATATCCATCTTAACAAAAACAGCGTCTCCTTTTTCTGTTTTTAGCACTTTATCTTGCTTTGGAAAGCTTTGTAATGCATCTAAATACGTATCTAATTCGTAGTTTAAACAACATTTTAACTTACCACACTGTCCTGCTAGTTTTAACGGATTTAATGATAGCTGCTGATAGCGGGCTGCTGCTGTATTTACTTTTCTAAAATCGGTTAACCAAGTAGAACAACATAATTCTCTACCACAAGAGCCAATTCCTCCTAAACGAGCTGCCTCTTGACGCATTCCTACCTGACGCATTTCTACTCTAATAGAAAAAGCGCTAGCTAAGTCACGAATTAACTGACGAAAATCTACACGTTCATCTGCTGTGTAATAAAACGTAGCTTTGGTTCCGTCTCCTTGATATTCAACGTCAGAAAGTTTCATTTTTAAGCCTAAACGGCTAACAATTTCTCTTCCTTTTCGTTGTGTTTCTAATTCTCTTCCTCTGGCTTCTTGCCAAACATCAAT
Source organism: Tenacibaculum sp. FZY0031 (assembly GCF_036350695.1). Taxonomy (NCBI): domain Bacteria; kingdom Pseudomonadati; phylum Bacteroidota; class Flavobacteriia; order Flavobacteriales; family Flavobacteriaceae; genus Tenacibaculum; species Tenacibaculum sp. FZY0031. Next base: position 130,735 of record NZ_JAZDVY010000004.1, on the reverse strand, counting down.
ATCTTTTTGAGAGGCTTTTCTGTAAATTTTCTTTACTTCATCACTATCTACAGTAATTTTTCTTTTTTTCATTTGAACTCTTACAAGCTCTCCTGCTAAAGAAACAATACCAACATCGTGCCCTGAAGATCCTTCAACTGCAACTACATCTCCCATGGAAAGAGTTAAGTTTTCAGAGTTTTTATAAAAATGTTTTCGCCCATTTTTAAAACGGACTTCAAAAATATTAAATGGTGCTTCACCTGAAGGTAAAGTCATATTTGATAACCAATCAAAAACAGCGAGTTTATTTCCACTTCCACATGTGCCTGTTGCACAATTTCCGTTACTCTTACAGCCATTTGGCACACCGCTTTTGTTAGTTGAGCAACTGCTACAACTCATACGATAGTATATTTTTTTGAAATATTTTTTAAACCTGTGGTATTTACAGTATCAAAAAATATTTTTATTATTTGATTTTCAGTCGTATAAAATTTACTTTATAACAACTATCCTTAATCTGTAAAGATACATATTCTAATGAAAAGTGAAAATTGATTTTTTTGTTAAAAAAAATGCTGCTTTTAAGTTAAAAAGCAGCATTTTTTATTTGTTTTTATGTCTTTTAACCCTACTCGTTCTTTTTTGTCCAGTTATCTCTTAGTCCAACTGTTTTATTAAATACTAAATTTTCTGCTGTTGAATCATCATCTACATTAAAGTATCCTAAACGTTGGAACTGAAAACGGTCACCAATTTTTGCTGTTTGTAAGCTTGGCTCAACGTAAGCCGTAATTTTTTCTAACGAATTCGGGTTTAAGAACTCCATAAAGTCTTTGTCTTTATGACTATCTGGTGCTTCATCTGAAAACAATCTATCATACGCTCTTACCTCAGCCTTTACTGCGTGTTTTACAGATACCCAGTGTAAGGTTCCTTTTACCTTGCGCTTGCTTTCTTCCGTTCCACTTCCTGATTTCGTTAATGGATCGTATGTACAATGAATTACCGTAATGTTTCCATTTTCATCTTTTTCTACGCTATTAGCCGTGATAAAGTATGCATTCTTTAAACGGACTTCTTTTCCTAATTTTAAACGGAAGAATTTTTTATTTGCTTCTTCTCTAAAGTCTTCACGTTCTATATAAATTTCTCTTGAAAATGGAACTTCTCTTGTTCCTGAATTTTCATCTTCTGGATTGTTTTCAGCAATTAAAATCTCTTCTTGGTTTTCAGGATAATTATCTATTATCACTTTTACTGGGTCTAAAACAGCCATCACACGATTTGCTGTTTTGTTTAAATCTTCTCTAATTTTAAACTCTAGTAATGCTACATCAATCACATTTTCGCGTTTAGAAACTCCTACTGTTTCCACAAAGCTACGAATGGCTGCTGGTGTGTAACCACGACGACGTAACCCTGAAATGGTTGGCATACGTGGATCATCCCATCCTGAAACGATTCCTTCTTCCACCAATTTCATTAGCTTACGTTTACTCATTACCGTATAGCTTAAGTTTAAACGAGAGAATTCTCTTTGTTTTGGTGGTAATGGGTATTCTGATTGACTATACTCATACACGTTATCTCTAAACCAATTGTATAATTCACGGTGAGGTTTAAACTCTAATGAACATAGTGAATGAGAGATTTGTTCTATATAATCACTCTCTCCGTGTGTCCAGTCGTACATCGGATAAATTACCCAGTCATCTCCTGTACGGTGGTGTTCTTTTTTTAAAATACGGTACATGATAGGATCACGCATTAACATATTTGGTGAAGCCATATCTATTTTAGCACGTAATACATGAGAACCTTCTTCAAGCTCGCCGTTTTTCATACGTGTGAATAAATCTAAGTTTTCTTCAACACTTCTGTCTCTATTTGGCCCTGCTACTCCTGGTTGTGTTGGTGTTCCTTTTTGCGCTGCCATTGCTTCAGAAGATTGGTTATCTACATAAGCTTTTCCGTCTTTAACTAGTTGCACTGCCCAATCATATAATTGTTGGAAATAATCAGAAGAATAGCATTCTTTTTCCCATTGATACCCCAACCAAGAAACATCATGCTTAATAGCATCTACGTATTCTTGTTCTTCTTTTGCTGGGTTTGTATCATCAAAACGAAGGTTTACTGGAGCATTGTATTTCTCTCCTAAACCAAAGCTAATACCAATAGCTTTGGTATGCCCTATATGTAAGTATCCGTTTGGCTCTGGCGGAAAACGAAAACGCAAATTTTCTTTTGGCATTCCATTTGCCAAATCTTCTTCAACAATTTGCTCTAAAAAATTCAATGATTTCTTTTCTTCTGACATCTTTATAAATTATGTACGTGTTCTATTTTATAGCCTTTTATGGTTCTCTCTTAAAACATGGTTCTTTGAGAGCTGCCTGTAAGGTTTAAGCGACAAAATTACATAGAATCTATGAGATAATTACACAAAGAAAATTTTGGATTATTTTTTTTAATAAAAAAACGGAAAACCTATATGGATTTTCCGTTTTAATAATTTTATTTGGTTTGAACTTACTTCTCGAACGAGTTGTTTGCTTGATTTACATCTGCCATTAGTTTTGACGGATCAATTTCAACTGATTTCACCTCTTTTTTGGCTGTAAAAGTATAGGTTGGATGCGCAAAAGTCCAATCGGTAATAACTGTAGCATTGGTTGGTTTTTCTCCACGCATCATACGTAACGGAATATTAAATGATTCTTTTGAACCGTCTGTATACGTTACCTCAAGATCAATAGGCATTGGCATTTGACCAATACGTTCTAAGGTAATTTCTTTTCCGTTTACTGATTTAATTCCGTAATCGATAGTATGTGTTGTTTGCGTCCATTCATTCAAATACCAGTCTAACTGAAGTCCTGAAACTTTTTCAGCAGTACGTTTAATATCGTTTGGAGTTGGGTGTTTAAAAGAAAAATCTTCAAAATACTTCTTCAACGTTTTTGCTACATTTTCTTTTCCAATAATATATTCTAACTGAGATAAGAAAATATTTCCTTTAGAATAACTCGCAACTCCATACGCTGTATTTGTATGATACCTATCAGCATGTGTTGTTAAAGGCTCTTCCATATTATTTTTTACCACGTAATTATATCCTCTGTAAGATCCTGCGTGTGGATTTTCTTTTCCTTCTCCTAAAATTTCATTTTCTGCTTTGTTTGAAATATAGGTGGTAAACCCTTCATCCATCCAAGGGTGTTTACTTTCATTGGTTGCCAACAAGAATTGGAACCAAGTATGTGCTAATTCGTGTGCTGTTACACCAAATAAGCTTCCCCATTTACGTTGCCCTGTAATTAATGTACACATTGCATATTCCATACCTCCATCTCCACCTTGAATAACTGAGTATTGTTTATATGGGTATTGCCCAATATGCTTACTAAAATACTTCATTAATTCAGCTGTTTTAGGTTGTAGTTTTTTCCAGTTTTCTAAATACTCAGCATCTAATGTTTTCTTGTAAAGGAAATGTAAATCGATTCCATTATCCATCTTATAGGTATCATGAATAAACTCTGGATCTGCTCCCCATGTAAAATCATGTACGTTTGGCGCAGTGAATTTCCATGTTAATTTATCTCCTGAAGGAAGGTTTAATGGTTTTGTTTTGTCTTCGTAACCATGACCTACTTCTTGTGGATTTTGCACATACCCGGTTCCTCCAACTACATAATTTTTATCTATATGAAGTGTTACCTCAAAATTACCCCAAACTCCGTGGAATTCTCTTCCTAAGTACGGTGGTGTATGCCAACCTTCAAAATCATATTCAGCCATTTTAGGATACCATTGTGTCATTGACAAAGCAACTCCTTCAGCACTATTACGCCCAGAACGACGGATTTGTTTTGGTACTTGCGCATCAAAAATCATATCGAACGTTACACTTTCCCCTGGTTGAATTGGTTTATTTAATGTAACTTCTAAAATGGTTCCAACAGTTTCGTGTTTTACTACCGAACCATTTTGTTTTAAAGAATTTACTTTAATGTATCCTATTTCTGAGGGTGATAATTTACTAATACGATCTCCTACTCTTCTGTCTGGATCTTGAATATTTCTTGAACGAACATCCATTTGTGAGTTTGGTTGAAACGCATTGAAATATAAATGATAGAATACCTTATTTAACGCATCTGGTGAATTGTTTGTGTACACCAATTTCTGTGTTCCTTTGTATTGATATGTTTTAACATCCATATCAATATCCATAGTATAATCAACATGTTGCTGCCAATACCCTTGGTTAGATTGCTTGTGTACTTTTGTTTTTGTTACGGTTTTGTTTTTTGTACTATTTACAGTAGCACAAGAAATAACCGGTAACAATAAAAGGCTTAAAATTATTTTCTTCATATTAAACTGATTTAATCCCCATTAAGGTTAGTGTTCTCTTAAAATCACTTAGTTCTTTTTCATTTTTTAATACTGGAAAACTACGTCTTTTTCCATTACGTAATTTTAGAAAAACCCGATCTCTTCCGTTGGTTTTTCGGGTTTCTATCCCTTCTATTTCATTAAGTAAGTATTTAGATTTCCACGATCTTTTTACCACATAATAAAATATTACTACTACAGAAACTACTGCAAGCAAAAACATAAAAACAAAAAGAGTTTCATTGTTTTTATAACTCATTAAATACAACTGAACTCCCATATTAATTCCATTAATCAACATCAAAGAGATAATTAACCATGAATGCATGGGTACTTCATCTTTTATTGTTAATTCCTGTGTTTTTTTGTTGAATTCTAGTTGCATGTGTTTTCCTATAACAAAAAAAGAGCATCAAAAAATAATGCTCTTTTTTAGCTTGTTTATACTGGTTTTATTTTCTTCCGTTTACCATTCTATCAGCCATTCTAACAGCATTGTATGCATTTACAACACGCCCTGATACTGATAATTCTGAGAAAGGTACCATCTCATCTCTAGTTCCTGGTTTAACAACCTCTAAATCTATCTTCGTTCCAGAGTTCATTAAAATGTGCTTTACTTGACTTGCTGTTAACTCAGGATAATAAGAACGTACTAATGCTGCAACTCCTGCTGCTGCTGGAGAAGCCATTGACGTTCCATTAAACTTCTTGTATTCATTATCTGGAGTTGTTGAATATACCTGTACTCCTGGTGCAAATACATCTACATTCTTTTTACCGTAATTAGAGAAGTTTGCTGGTAATGTTTTATCATAATTAGCACTCATTGCTCCAATAGTTAAAAAGTTATCTGCAACTTCATTTAGTAAATCTGGTGCATCATTAGGAAAGGTTTTCTCTACGTCAATATTTTTACCATCATTTCCTGCTGCATTTACAATTAACACATCTTTAGATGCTGCATATTTAATTGCATCGTAAACCCATTCTTTATTAGGAGAGAAACCTTTACCAAAACTTGTGTTGATTACTTTTGCTCCGTTATCCACAGCATAACGAATCCCTAAAGCCACATCTTTATCATACTCATCTCCATCAGATACTGAACGAACAGCCATAATTTTCACATTGGCAACTCCGTTCATTCCTTTGTCGTTATTTCTTGTTGCTCCAATGATACCTGATACGTGAGAACCGTGCGCTTCTCCTTTTTCAGAGTGACCTGTATTACCGTTTCCGTATCCTGGTTTATCGTTAATATCATACGCATTATCACCAACAACTGTACGGTAATCCGTTTTTAAATTATCTCCATTAATAGTCTTTTGAGCATCTTTAATACCTTTTTCAAAGTACTCTTTTGCTTCTTCAAGTGTATCAAAATAACCAAACATTCTAGTAGCAAGGTTTTTTGCATTGCCTAACATTTCGTCATTGGTATTGATGGCTTCTACTTCTTCTTTAGTGTAGGTTGATTTTCCAAAGTATTTAGTAAAGGCTTTATCAGCATCCGAAATCATTCCTTTTAAACCTCCATAACGAGCAACTGTTTTCTTTGCTTCTGCTATTTTCTCAGCTTGATACGCTTTTACTTCTGCTAAGGTTTCAGCATCTGCAACCTCCGGCTTCATTAAAATACGCTCATACTCTAAATGCTCTTTGTACGCATCTCCTAAGAAATTCCATCCGTTAATATCATCAACATAGCCATTTTTATCATTATCAATTCCGTCTCCGGGAATTTCCTCCGTGTTTACCCAAGCTACATCAACTAAATCTTCATGTTTTAAATCAGTTCCTGAATCAACAACTCCAACGACAACTCCAACATGCTTTTTACCTTTTAAAAACTCATAGGCTTTATTTACACTCATTCCTGGAATTGTATCTGTAGCCAAGTCTAAATGTTGCCAGTTTTCTTGTTCGTAATCGGTTAACTCCGCTTTTTTCGCTGGAATATTCACTACGGTATTACTTCCTGCTGGCACAGGGATTTTGCTTACTGTTTTACAGCTAGCTAAGGTAGCCACTGCAATTGCCGAGTAAAATACGGGCTTTAAAACTCTCATAATCTCTATCTTAATTAAAAATATCTGTAAACTTAAATGTTTCTTTTAAACGAACTCCTTTTTCTGTATGCTTTACGGTTATTACTTCGTTGTAAGCATCGTGTTCTAAAAACAGGTAAAATTCTTTATCGGCTGCCTCGTTTAAAAAAGCTTCTTTTTCTTTTAAGGTAAGTAGTGGTCTTGTATCATACCCCATAACATAAGGCAAAGGAATGTGACCTGCTGTTGGTAATAAATCTGCCATAAACACCAATGTTTTTCCTTGGTATTCTATTTTTGGCAGCATTTGTTTTTCGGTATGTCCGTCTTTGAACAATACATCAAACCCAACATAATCTTTTGCATTTAGATGCAAAAAGTTTAATTGTCCGCTTTCTTCAATTGGCAAGATGTTTTCTTTTAAAAAAGAGGCTTTTTCTCTCGCATTTGGATGTACTGCCCAGTCCCAATGACGTTGGTTACTCCAAAAACGTGCATTTTTAAAAGCAGGCTCGTAGCCTGTTCTGTCTTTATTCCATTGAATTGCTCCTCCACAATGGTCGAAATGTAGGTGTGTTAAAAACACATCGGTAATATCATCTCTATGGAAACCATATTGTGCTAAAGAAGTATCTAATGAAAAGTCTCCATATAAGTAATAATATCCAAAAAACTTATCGGACTGCTTATTACCGATACCTGTATCAATTAGTGTTAAACGATTACCATCTTCAATTAACATACAACGCATGCCCATTGAGATCATGTTGTTTTCATCAGCTGGATTTGTCTTTTGCCAAATCGTTTTCGGAACTACGCCAAACATAGCACCTCCGTCTAATTTAAAGTTTCCTGTTTCTATCGGATAAATTCGCATAGCTACAAAGATGCAGAATTTTAACGAATTAATTTGTTAAGGAAAACAAAAAAGCACATCTAAACGATGTGCTTTTTGAGGTGTCGAGCGGATTCGAACCGCTGTAGATGGTGTTGCAGACCACTGCCTAGCCACTCGGCCACGACACCTTATATTGATAAGGACTGCAAATTTACAGCTTTTATCGTTTTTTGCAAGCTTTTTTTACTTTTTACGTACTTCTAATAAAACAATTGCTACCTCAGCAACATTTCCTCCAATGGGTGGGTTAATTTTTGCTACGCTAACTTCCGCTTCATCAACCAATTGTATCTCTTTAAATATTCTATCTAAAATTCGTTGAGCAACATGTTCTAGTAATTTAGAACGAATTGCCATCTCTTCTTTTACAATTTGATTCAAATGCACATAATCTACCGTATCAACCAGCTCATCAGTTTGTGCTGATTTTTGTAAATCGGCTTTTACTTCGATATCTACTCGGTATTCCGAACCGATTCTTGCTTCCTCATCTAAGCATCCGTGATTTGTAAAAACACGAATGTCGTTTACACGTATAATTCCCATGCCGCAAAAATAGTAATGTTTCTATTAGAATTCATCCAAATTTTTATCAGATTTCCTAGTTCGTAAAGAAATCGAATATGTTGCTTAAAGCACTCGTTCTCGCTTTGTAAAACTCAGTATAACTACATCTTTTACAAGTTACACTCGTAAACTTTTTGTTTTGTACATCAAAAATTTTAGATAACGTTCCTCCCGTTGCTCTCATTTCAGCTACTTCGTAGGTTTTATTATCACATTTTGGACAGGTATAATTTAATGGCTTACTCATAAATACTTTTAGTTTTTATTTATAAGAGTCAAAAAATTAAAAAATGTTACAAACTACTTTATTTCAAATGTTTGATTTAACTCACCCATCGTTACTTTATACTTTCCTTTTGGTAAATAGTATTTGTCATTCTTTGCTTTTTTTATCTCAGCATCTTTGTGTTTCTTTAAGTACTTTTTTCTTCCTTTTTCAGAAAAAGAAACATCATACACTACTTCATTAAACCCTTTCGTCGCATTCGTTTTTATAGTGTTTACCAAAACTTTATCTGAGTATACTTCTAACTCAACTTCTTTATCTGTACTTACATAAAACGGAATTGTGATTTTTGGTGTACTTGGTTCTAACCATTTACTCCAAGAACTACCCCAAGATTTTCTTTTCTTAATATCCTTCATACTGAAAATAGCTTCTTTATTATCAAATTCTTGTAACGAAGTAATATTTGCTTTGTATAAACTACGCCCATGCGTTCCTACTAATAAATGTTTTGCTTTAGGTTGAATTACTAAATCGTGTACTGCAACATTTGGCAATCCGTTGCTAAAAGCTTCCCATGTTGAACCTTGATTGAAAGAAACATACAATCCGTTATCTGTTCCTAGGTATAAAATGTTTTCCTTTTCTGGATCTTCCTTAATCACATTTACCGCAGAAGTTGGAATGTTACCGCTAATGTCTTTCCATGTTTTTCCGTAGTCATCAGACATGTATACATATGGTGTAAAATCGTCAAAACGGTATCCGTTTAACGTAACATATACACGCTCTTTCTTGTATTTTGAAGCGATTACACGACTTACCCATAAATTTTGGGGAAAAGAATTTGAAATCTTCTCCCAGCTTCCTCCTCCATTTTTAGTCACTTGTACCAATCCATCATCAGAACCTACGTAGATTAACCCAAATTGAAATGGACTTTCAGAAATTGTAGTTAAAGTTCCGTAAGCTACATTTCCTTCTTTTTCTCCTTTGGTTAAATCTCCTGAGATTTCTTCCCAATCATCACCTTTGTTTAAAGAACGATGTAACTTATTTCCTCCTAAATATAAAATATCTTGATTGTGTTTTGATAACTGAATAGGAGTTTGCCAATTGAATCGATATGCTGGCTTATCTTTTTTAGGTTTCGGCTGAATGTAGGTTTGTTTTCCTGTAGCTCTATCAATTCGATAATAGTTTCCAAATTGATATCCTGTATATACAATGTTTGGATTCCTATCATCAACGGCTACTTGCATACCGTCACCTCCCATTAAACTTTCATAAGGATTCTTCCCTGTTTGATGCCATCTTTTATCAATTTTAGCATTATGGTCTCCAACCCAAACGCCATTATCTTGCATTCCTCCATACACCTTATAGTTTTCTTGATTATTGGCATATACCGTATAAAACTGCCCAACTGCTGGCTGATTTAATTTAATCCAGCTTTCACCATCATCGTATGAAATATTTAATCCACCATCATTTCCATCAATTAAGTGTCCTTGTTTTTTAGGATTTACCCATAAAGCCTGATGGTCTGCATGCACATTTTCTTTACTAATGGATGTAAATGTTTTTCCTCCATCTTTCGATTTTAAAATTGGAACCCCCAATACATAAATTCCGTTTTCATCTTGTGGATCTACGCGAACTTCACCAAAATAGTATCCATACGAATAGTATAAATCATCTAAATATCCTTCATGTGTTTTTTTCCACGTTTTTCCTCCATTAGTTGTTTTAAAAACTTCTGCTCCTATAACAGGAGTATCAAACAGCGCTGCATTAGCATCTTTTAAGTAACCAATTAAATCGCTTGGTCTCATTTCTCCTGGACTTGCACGGATGATTTGCTTAATATTTTCTGCACGATATTTCTCTTGAAGTCCGTTCATTTTGATATATGAATTTAATTTTTTGTCTTTCATATTCAAAAGTTCATCAACTGAAATCGATGCAAGTTCTTCTTTTGTCAAAGCTCCTGAGCCTTTAGCTTGTTTGGTAGAATCCTTTTTTCTTCTGAATTGATTATCATGAAACGCATATACTATATTTTCATTAAACACCGCTAAGCCAATCCTTCCTACTCCATCTCCATTAGGAAAACCATTGTTATCCGAAATTTTAGTCCATGTATTTCCTGCATCGGTCGATTTATATATTGCTGAATTTTTTCCGTCTCCATCAAAATTCCATGCTTTACGTTCACGCTCCCAAGCAGCAGCATATAAAATATTGAAGTTGTTCGGTACTGGTTGAATATCTATAATCCCTGTGTTTTCATTAATAAATAAGGTTTTTGCCCAAGTTTTTCCTCCATCAGTGGTTTTAAAAACTCCTCTTTCTTTGTTTGATGAGTATAAATGACCAATAGATCCAACGATTACCTCATCTGGATTTTTCGGATTGATTAAAATTCGTCCAATATGATGTGAATCAAGCAACCCTACGTTTGTCCAAGTTTTACCTTTATCAGTAGATTTTAAAATTCCGATTCCTGCATACGATGAACGAGAAGAATTGTTTTCTCCTGTACCAACCCAAATTGTTCCATTTTTCCAATCTACAGCAATATCACCTACATTTTGTGTAGGAGAGTTGTCTAAAATTGGAGTAAAAGTAGTTCCGTTGTTATTAGTATACCATACTCCTCCTGAGGCATATCCTACATAAAACTCTGTAGTATTTTCTGGGTTTACATCAATGTCCACCACACGCCCACTCATTACTGTAGGTCCAATATTTTTAAACGGTATATTTTTTACCGTAGAGTTTCTAATTAAAACTTCCTTTTGTTGTAACGCTTGTTGCACCTTTTCTACAGGTGTATGTTGTTGTGCAACAATTGCCAGAGGAAATAAAGCGATAAAAAATTTGGCTACGATTCTCATTATAATTTGGTTTAGAAGAAGTGAAAATACTGTAAGCAAATACTATTTCAAAAAAATTAACAGAATATTGAGAGACTTCTTTTAGAAATTTTTGTCAAACAAAAAAATTAGTAGCTTTGTTTAACCTCAAATTTTTAGGCGTATGACTATTTTTATTCTTTCTGTTAGTGACCAAATTTATTCAACACAGAGAATATATAAAGAAGCTCGTCGTCGTGGACATAAAGTTGAAATTATAAACCATTTAAAATGTTCTATAAAACTTGGCGATGGTAAGCCTGCTATTCTATATCAGGGTAAAAATATTATTGATATTCCTGATGTTATTATTCCTCGAATAGGTGTTTCAGCCATGAAACACGGAGCAACAGTTGTAAAAGAATTTGAAATGAACGGGGTATATAGTACTGCTAGTTATTTAGGTATTGTTAACGCACAAAACAAAGCTCGTACCTTACAAATAATGAGCCGAAATAGACTTCCCATTCCACAGACTGTTTTTTCAGTAGATACTGAAAATATAGCTGAGCAAATAGATGTATTAGGTGGTGCTCCTCTAATTATCAAATTACAAGAAGGAACCCACGGTTCTGGAGTAATTTTAGCTGAAAGTAAAAAATCTGCCATGTCTATTATTGACACCATGCACGGAACAAATACCAGTATTTTATTACAAGAATTTATCAAAGAAAGCAATAGTGAAGATATTCGTGCTTTTGTTGTAAACGGTAAAGTGGTGTCTTCTATGAAACGTAAAGGACTAGAGGAAGATTTTCGTTCTAATATTCATAAAGGTGGCAGTGGACACAAGGTTACTTTAACTGCTGAGGAAGAAGAAATAGCTATCAATGCAGCTCAACATCTAAACTTACCTATTGCTGGCATTGATATGATACGATCTAAAAGAGGTCCTTTATTAATTGAAGTGAATTCTACTCCTGGATTACAAGGAATTGAAGCTTACACCAAGGATAATATTGCTAAGGCTATTATTAAATTTTTAGAAGAAAAATGTTCGAACAAAATTTTAAAAACGCAACTGTAGAAATTCGTGGACAAAAAATTGGTTTAGGTGAATCTAAATTAATTAAAATTCCAATTGATAGACTACCTACTGGTACACTGATAGAAATTCCTGTGTATATTTTTAATGGTGATCAATTAGGGCCAACTATTCTCCTACAAGGTGGTTTACATGGTGACGAAGTAAATAGTATTGAATTGGTTCGAAGAATGCTAATTGATAAATCATACCAAATACATCGAGGTTGTGTTATCGTAGTTCCTTTATTGAATGTCTTTGGTTTTTTAAATATGTCAAGAGACATGCACGGTAAAGACGTAAATAGAAGCTTTCCCGGTTCAAAAACGGGTTCTTTAGCAAGCAGAATGGCGTATTACTTAATGAAAGAGATTACAAATAATGTAGATTTTGCTATTGATTTCCATACAGGAGGAGAACAACGAAACAACTTTCCACAAATACGATATACTCCTGAAGATAAGATAGGATTCCAACTCGCCAACATTTTTAATGCACCCTTCTTATTTGGTTCTAAACTTATTCCAAAATCTTTTAGAAATCAATGTTATAAAAACAATATTCCTGTAATTGTATATGAAGGGGGAGAATCATTAAGACTAGAAGAAAAAGCTATTCAGCAAGGTATAAATGGAACACTTCGTATTTTAAAACACTTTAAAATGATAAACGAGAGGATTGAAGTTTCTGAAAACAGCCCCTCTATTCACATTAACCAAAGAAACTGGATTCGGGCCAAAGTTGCTGGGTTATTTACAGCAACTGTTCATAATGGTGCCAAGGTTGAAAAAGGACAAATTTTAGGCCATATTATGGACACCTATGGTGAAACAAACTTTGTCATAAAATCTCCTACAAGCGGTTATATTATTGCTAAAAACAACTTTCCTATTATTAATATGGGAGACGCTTTGTTTCATCTAGGGAAAATATAATACACTGATTTTATTTGTTTTATACATTAATTTTTACTTTCTTTAATTCCAATTAACTAATCAAAAATTATAAATTATGGAATTATTAATTAGCTTATTAAGTGGTGCCATTGGTGGTAACATTGCTGGGGCTTTGTTAAAAAAGTTTTCTCTAGGTACCCTATGGAATTCGGTGGTAGGAATTTTAGGAGGGGGGCTTGGTGCTCAATTACTAGGAATGTTAAATATTGATATTTCTGGTATTATTGGTAATATTGCTGGTAGTGGTGTTGGTGGAGCTGTTTTATTAGTTATTGTTGGTATTATAAAAAGTGCCATGGCTAAAAGTTAAACACATATTAAAACTTTAAAAAAAAGACGTCTAAATAAGGCGTCTTTTTTATTTATAGCCAAAGCCCAATAAAATAGCAGTACCTTTGTTGGCTCATAGTGGTATTTTCTTTAGATACTACTGAAGAATTATATATGACATTTACATCGTTAGGTTTATCAAAAGCTTTAGTGAAAGCTGTAACCGAAAAAGGGTATGAAACTCCCTCCCCTATTCAAGAAAAAGCAATTCCAGTTATTTTAGAAGGCAAAGACGTATTAGCTTCTGCACAAACCGGAACTGGAAAAACGGCCGGATTTACCTTGCCTATTTTACAGAATATCTCAGAAAAAAAGAATCCAAAATATCGTCCAATCAAAGCATTGGTACTAACACCAACAAGAGAGCTAGCGGCACAGGTATATGATAATGTACGCGAATACAGCACCCATTTAAACATTAAGTCCACCGCTATTTTTGGTGGTGTAAAACCAAGCTCTCAAATCGCAACACTTAAAAACGGAATTGATGTTTTGGTCGCTACGCCTGGTAGATTAATCGATTTACACGAACAAAATCAACTTTCTTTAAAACGTGTAGATGTTTTAGTTTTAGATGAAGCAGACAGAATGCTCGACATGGGTTTTTTACGAGATATTAAAAAAATCATCTCTTTTTTACCTCAAAAACGTCAAAATTTATTGTTTTCAGCTACTTTTTCAAAAGAAATAAAAAAATTAGCCCAAGGTATTTTACACAATCCTGTATTGGTTGAAGCAGCTCCTGAAAATACGACTGCTGAAAAAGTAAATCAGAAACTATACAAAGTTCCAAAAAGCAAGAAAACCGAATTAGTTGGTCAATTAATTTCAAAAGGAAATTGGAGTCAAGTCTTAATTTTTACTCGAACTAAACATGGTGCTAACAGGTTGACTGAAAAACTAGTTAAACGAGGAATTTCTGCAGCCGCTATTCACGGAAACAAAAGTCAAGGAGCAAGAACTAAAGCCTTAAAAGGTTTTAAAGACAACTCTATCCGTGTTTTGGTAGCTACTGATATTGCTGCACGTGGATTAGACATTCCATTGCTACCCCATGTTATTAATTTTGAACTTCCAAACGTTCCTGAAGATTATGTACACCGAATTGGTAGAACAGGAAGAGCCGGTGCCAGTGGAGAAGCGATTTCATTAGTAGCTCAAGAAGAGGAAGCATACTTAAAAAGTATTGAGAAGTTATTAGGACAAAAAATCACTATTTCCGAGTTAGAAGGGTTTGATTTATCTACTATAAAAAATGAAGTTAAAACTGAACGACCAAAGCAGCAACCTAGAAATAAACCTGCTAAAAAACCGTTTAAAGCCTCTTCTAATCCAAATAAAAAAAACAAAAAAACCTCAACAGAAAGTTCAAAAAAACATACCCCTAGAAAACGAAATAACCGTAACAGAAGGAATAACAACAAACCATCTTAAGAGTTAATAAAATAACATTTTATCTGTTTAATTATCAGTGTTTTTGACACTTTACTCACTAAGTGAAACAATATTTTGGTATAAATCTTGTTATAATTACTGTGTATTACAAAAACCAATAATTATGAAAAAACATGTTTTATTACTCGTTGCATTAGCAACTTTTTTTACCGCATTTGTTAGCTGTTCTAGTGACGATCCCCAAACGTCTCAAGTAGCAGTTCGCTTAGTAGATGCTCCTGGAGATTACGATGAAGTAAACATCGACGTACAGGACGTTATGGTTAACGCTGGAGACGAAGAAAATGGTTGGCAAAGCCTTGGAAACGTTACTCCACAAGTATACAACTTACTTGAGTTAACTGGTGGAATTGACGCTTTATTAGTGGATACTGAAATCCCTGCTGGTAAAATTGGGCAAATTCGCTTAGTTTTAGGTAATAACAATTCTATTGTTGTAAATGGAGAAACGTATCCATTAGCAACCCCTAGTGCACAACAATCAGGATTAAAATTAAACGTACACCAAGATTTAGTAGGTGGTGTAAAGTACACGTTTATCTTAGATTTTATGGTTGATAAATCAATCGTAGTTGAAGGCACTGGTGACTACAGCTTAAAGCCAACTATTAGAGTAACTACTGAAGCGGCTTCTGGTGCTATTTCTGGAATGGTAAACCCATTTGAATATCAAGTAGAGGTTAGTGCTGTTTCTGGTACCGAAGAACCTATCACTGCGTTAACAAATGAAGAAGGTAAATTTATGTTACACGGAGTACCTGCTGGTACGTATAGCGTAACTTTTACTCCTGACGAAACTTCTGGATTAACTGCTAAAACTGTTGAAGAAGTTACTGTAGTATTAGGAGAAAATACAGATATGGGAACAGTTGAGTTAGAATAACTCACTTAACATAAATTATTACAAAGGATGCTGTAAAAAGCATCCTTTTTTTATACTTTTAAGCTAAAATTTATTTCCATAAATGGACGCTTCTAAAAAAGCTATTACACAACGCATACAAAACATCATAAATGATGAAAACTTAAACACGTTAATTCCTGAAGTTATTGACTGTTTTAAAGAGCTCTCTTTATCCAAAAATGAATTTTTAGTAAAAAAAGGAGAAGCTTGTCGGTATTTCTGTTTTGTAGAAAGTGGTATTTTACAATACGCTGTTAGCGTTTCTGGACAAGAAAAAACCACCTATTTAGCTTTAAGAAACGGATTCGCCTCTTCCTTAAAGAGTTTTTTACAACAAACTCCTTCGCCCAAAAACATAAAAGCATTAAGCGCTTGTAAACTTTGGGTATTAAAGATTAATGATTTTAAACACCTAATGAAAAACAACAAGGCTTTTCATCAATTTTATTACAACTTTATAGAAAATCAAATTTTTTTAATTGACGATTACCGTATTGATTTGTTGACTTTAACTCCCGAAGAACGTTATACTAAACTACTCGTAAACGAACCCAAACTACTTCAAGAAGTTCCGTTACATTATTTAGCTTCGTTTTTAGGGATTTCTACTCGACATATGAGCAGAATTCGAAAAAATATAAATTAGCGCCAAATGGCTAATATTTGCACAGTTTCTTTCCGTATTTTTGAGGGAATCTTATCAATTTAATTGAATCATTATGAAGTACGACGCAATAAACAGTCAATTATTTATAAAAAACCGCAAAAACTTTATGGCACAAATGAAGCCAAATAGTTTAGCTGTTTTTAACTCAAACGATATTTATCCTGTAAGTGCCGATAGCACATTACCTTTTGAACAACACCGTGATATTTTCTTTTTAAGTGGAGTTGATCAAGAAGAAAGTATCTTAATTTTATTCCCAGATTGTCCGAAAGAAAATTTACGTGAAGTACTATTTTTACGTGAAACTAATGAGCATATTGCTGTTTGGGAAGGTGAAAAACTAACCAAAGAAAAGGCTTTAGAAACTAGCGGGATTAAAAACGTACACTGGTTACAAGATTTAGAAAAAGTATTAGCTGAAATGATGGCTTTAGCTGATACTGTTTATATCAATACTAACGAACACTATCGTGCTAATGTTGAAACTGAAACTCGCGAAACACGTTTTACTAAGTGGTTATTAAACAAATATCCTGCACATTCAGTAGCAAAAAGCAACCCTATTTTACAACGTTTACGTTCAGTAAAAGACCCAATTGAAATTGATTTAATTCAAACCGCTTGTAATATTACTGAAAAAGGATTTAGACGTGTATTAGATTTCGTAAAACCTGGTGTTTGGGAATATGAAATTGAAGCAGAATTTATTCACGAATTTGTTAGAAATCGTTCTAAGAAATTTGCTTATACACCTATTATTGCTTCTGGTAACAACGCAAACGTGTTACACTACATTGAAAATAACCAACAATGTAAAGCAGGTGATTTATTATTAATGGATGTTGGAGCTGAATACGCAAATTATTCTTCTGATATGACGCGTACCATACCTGTTTCTGGACGTTTTACTGACAGACAAAAAGCAGTGTACAACGCTGTAAACCGTGTAAAAGATGATGCTACAAAAATGTTAGTTCCTGGAACTCTTTGGGCTGAGTATCATGTAGAGGTTGGTAAATTAATGACTTCGGAACTATTAGGTTTAGGCTTATTAGACAAAGCAGATGTTCAAAACGAAGATCCAAATTGGCCAGCATACAAAAAATACTTTATGCATGGTACTTCTCACCATATGGGGCTAGATACGCATGACTACGGATTGTTACATGAGCCAATGCAAGCAAACCAAGTATTTACAGTTGAACCTGGTATTTATATTCCTGATGAAGGTTTTGGTATTCGTTTAGAGGATGATGTGGTTGTTCAAGAAACAGGTGAGCCATTCAATTTAATGCGCAACATACCTATTGAAGCTGACGAAATAGAAGATATTATGAATACATAGTATCATTTCCCATACTTTTAAAACGTCATTAGTGTATTTCTTATAGAAACTCTAATGACGTTTTTCTTCTTAAGACAACCCTTTTTACTGTCATTCCGAACGACAAAGGAGGTGGAATCGTTTTTTTTCAATTCCAAAGGTTAACTTTTTTTACTATTTTTAGTATTTAAAAATTGTTATTGTAATGACTTATTTAGGAATGATTGGAGTATGGCAACTTATCTTAATACTAGTTGTTGTACTACTAGGAATTTTACCATCAATTATTGCTCTTTTTGATATTTTAAAAAGTGAGTTTAAAGGAAACAATAAAATTGTTTGGGTTTTCGTTGTTTTATTAACCAACTTTTTTGGTGCTATTTTATATTTCCTAATTGGGAGAGAACAAAAAATAAAAAAGTAAACAAAAAACCCTTCACCATGAAAAACCTACTTTACATATTTGCTTTTACACTAATCTCATGTGCTTCTAGTCAAATAAAAAACATTGATAATTCCGATTTGGTCGGAACGTGGAATTGGACCAATACCGATGGTGGTTTTGGAAATCATATTCATAAAACTCCTGAATCACTTGGTAAAAAAGTACAGCTAACCTTAGAAAAAAACTATCAGTTTTCAATTTTTGAGGATGGCGAAGAGATTTTAAAAGGTACCTATACTCTCACTATGAAAAAAGCGATTTATTCAAATAAAGAAGAACGATTCTTACAACTTTCTAAGGATCATCAAATTTCTGGAATTATACTCTCAGGAATCATTAGAATTGTAAAACCAAATACCTTAGAGATTTCTGATAATAATTACGATGGACTTGGAAGTATGTTTTCTCTTTCTGAATAAATGTCCTTTTAATCTTAATAAAGAACTAAACTTCTTTTGTTTATCAAAAAAAAGAGCCCTGTATTAGAGCTCTTTTCAATTATTAATCAATTTTAAACACTACTTTACTGTTAAAGTGTATTGCGGTGTAGGATTCAACGGACAAAAATATACGTACTCTCCTTTTTTTAAGGTTACTTTTTTAGAACTTGACTTACTGTTGTTTTTTACTAAAGAAGTTACATATGCGTTTTTTATATGGTGTTTTTCTTCTGTTTTTCCTTTTGGTGCTAATACAAACCCTACATCATGTCCTACGTTCTTGTTTGAAATTTCAAAAACATAGGTTCCTTCTGGAAGGGTTAAGGATTGTTGAGTAAATTTTCCTTTTGTTTGTTCTAAAGAAATGGTTTTTGCCTTTTGTGCATTTGCTGTAAATGCAAATCCAACGAATAATACTAAAATAGCTACTGCTTTTTTCATTTTTATTGATTTTTATAGTTTTACTTGTATAGACGAATAGCTGTGCAACCTAAAACCCCGTAACTACACTCTGTTAATAAGGCTGCAAAAGCTATTCGTTTTTATGCTTTTTGTGTGAATTTTCCTGCTTCTACTTTTGGAAAATCAACTTCGGTTTCTGCAATATGGTTTACATAGTTTGTTAAGGTGTTAGCTACTACATTTAAAACGATTTCTAAAATATCTCCATCGTTATACCCTGCTGCTTTTACCTCAGCTATTTCTGCTGAACTAACATTTCCTTTGTTTTTTGTAACACGTTGTGCAAATTGTAAGCCTGCTTTGATTTTAGCATCAGAAGCTTCCGCTTGACGATTTTGTTCAATTTCTCTTTCTGACAAACCGTTGTTTTTTCCTATTGCTGTATGTGCTGATAAACAATAATTACATTTATTTTCTTCTGCAATAACTAAAGCTAATTGCTCTCTAAATTTGTTTGAAAAGTTTCCACTTCCGTTTAACTCTCCTAAGCTTAAATAGCTTTGTAAAAGTGCTGGTGAATTTCCCATTACTTTAATTAGGTTGGGAATAAATCCTAATTTGTTTTGAACTGCATCAAACAATTCTTTTGATTTTCCTGTTGTAGTTTTTGGATTCAACGTTTCAATTCTTGTACTCATAATTTTATTATTTCTAAAGTTGTTTTTAATTAATTTTTTTCGCAGTTACATACTTCTCTTTCTGAAAACTGCTCGTCGTATTCTTGATACCCCCAACAATTTGGGCATTGGTTAATTTCTGTTCTCATAATTTGTTGTTTTTAAATTCTGGTACAAAGATGCGACGGAAGTAGACCTTAAAAAATGGACAAAGGTTCTTAAAACTTGGACACACTATTTTCACTAACAGTTTTCTTACATAAAGCTGGCTTTTTTTTACATTTTGGTAAAATAAGGGTAACACAAAAGCATGCTTTCCTTAGTACTTTTAAACTGTCAGAAAGGTTGTTTGTATTAGTGTAACAAAAAACTTTATTAGTTGTGTAGTTTACCACGCGTTGCGTGGTTTTTTCTTTTACAAGCTATAGCTTCTTTTAAATTGTTTTGGCGATTGCCCAGTAGCTTTGGTAAAAAAGCGAGAAAAGTAGGCAGGATCATTAAATCCTAAATCAAAAGCAACTTCTTTAATAGAATCATCTGTGTACAGCAACAATCTTTTCGCTTCCGTAATAATTCTATTTTTAATAAAATCACTCGGTGTTTCTGTTCCTATTTTTTGAAGGTGTTTGGTTAATGATTTTGGTGATAAACCTAAGCGATAAGCATATCCTGTAACTCGGTGTATTTTTTTGAAGTTTTGTTCTACCAATAAACTAAAATCTTTAAAAAGCTTGGTTTCTATATTCTCTTTTACAAAATCTTTTTCTTTTTTTATACGTACAGAATATACAATAAACTGTTTCAAAAGCGATTGTAGCATATCGTATTGGGCTGTTTCTTCCAATTCGAATTCTTCTATTAAATTTTGAAAAATAAAATCTAATTTTTGCGTTTCTTTTTCTGAAGGTACTACAAAAGGGGTTTCATATATATTATTAAACAATACCCCGTTACATGACACCTCAGCATCGTGTGTTTGAATACAATAAAAATCTCTTGTAAAACTAAGTTGATAGGCTTCTTTAATTTTTTCGGAATCTACTGAAAATACTTGTCCTGGTGATAAAAAAAACAATACTCCATCTTCAAAAGAGTAACTTTTAAAATCGATGTTATACCTCCCTTTTCCTTCTTTTATCCAAAACACCTTGTATTGATCTATTTGCTGTGGTGAGTTGACCACACATAATTCTTCAAACTGAACTGTTTGTAACGAAAAAATATTTTGATAGGAATAGTTTTGAATATCTTGTACCGCCATTTATACATAGTTTTATCGTTTGTCGAAAAAAACAGGAAGAGCTGACAAGTTTTTAAAACTTAAAATTCGCTTTAAAACTCGAATAATTGATAATTCGGGTTTTAAAGCGAATTCTAATAAACTTATTTAAGTCACTATTTTTAATTAGCTTCTATAACGGTATATTATTTAGTTTTCTATGAATAGCATCATTAATCATTTTACTAAACGTATACTTTACATCTTTTAAAAAAGGTTCAAGCTCTTCATAAGCGCCATACGGATCTAATATATATATATCCGGATCTTCTTTATCCTCGTCTAAAAAAAAGATACTATATATACTATCTAGTCTATCAAAGACAAAATAAGGTCGATTCATTGTATATCCACAATTTTCTAAACTTTCTTCACAATCTTCTCTTAGTTCTTCAAAATCATTATCAACAACACCTGTTCCACTTCTTATACCAGCTAAAAATAAATATTCTCTAAATGCTAATGGAAACTTATCTCCTCTATTATAGTGAGACTCTAGTTCTTGAATTTTATCTTTCCCTAACCCTTCTATCTTAATTCTAGGATTTAAGCTTGGGTTGTCTTTTAATTTTTGTAAATATTTTAATTCCATTATTTTTTCTTTTTTAATTTGTCATACATTCTTTCATATTTCTTCATTATACCCTTAATCTCAGGATACAACTCTTTTAAATCTGTAAAACCACTTACAGCTTCATCGGTTTTAACCACAAACTTCACTTTTTTACCTAGTGTCTTTAAATATTCTTCCAACATAACAAACTCACGAGAACAACTGGTACATGTAGCAAAAATATTACTAGTTTCTATCACAAATTCATCAGCTTTATTTACATGATTTTTTAAGAAATTGTAAATAAATTTTATTTCACTATCATATTTCCTTGGTTTTCCTGTTAAATCATAAGCACCTGTAACAAATTTAGTAAACTCATCGTAGTTTTCAAATACATCTATGGTATTAGCTGGTAACTTTGGCGGGTTTCCAAACCTATCTAAAATTCTTTGCTTATAACCAGATAAAGAAAACTCGCTAACTTCATCTACTTGCTTCCCTTTGTCAAAAAATTTAATTTTAAAATCGGCTTGGTTATGCCCTTTTACTAAACCTGGAAAGTCGTCTAAGTGCCTTATAAACAATTCTATAATTTCAGTTTTTGTTATAGAAACTAGAGATTTAGCTCTCCATAATTTTGTAGTTTGGTTTACCTTATGAGCTAATTTAGGTCTGAACAATAAATAATCTTTTAAAGCTGTATCTATATCTAACTCTGCTATTTCCCTTAATTCTTTAAGTATTTTATATTTGTCTACTCGAGAAATTCGTTTTTTTGGATCTGGATAATTTACTTGTTTTTCTAATAACTTTTCAAACTCTGTTTCTTTTTTAAAGAGTTTCTTTGCAGTACTTTTTATACCATTTTTAGTAGCCAAAGCAATTTCACCAGACAAGGAAGCTAGTTCTAACCAAAATAGGAATTCGCTTATGGCTTTTCCTAATTCTTTTTCTTTAACATTGGTAATTTTTAACAATGCATTTACGGTACCACTAGTAATTTCGGCACCTGCTGCTGCTCCTTTTACTGTCTTGTATATGGTATACGTACGTATAAACTTATTACTTTTATTGAGTGTTTCTGCTGTTTTTACGATACGTGCTAAGTGCCTAAATTTTGCTAAGTTCCCTACTCCTGATAAAGTAGTAATCACATCTACACCATATTCACCAGCAGTAGCCATATTACTCCAAAAGCTTTTATCTTCATTTGCCTTAAGTAACAACATTGGTGAAAAACGTTGTACTGCAATGGCTTTATCTTTAGAAGCATCGGCAATAAAAACAGGTTGTAGCGGGTGATATTCAGATTGCCAATCTTCTTCAGTAAATTTTTCTACCAGTTCTCCCAAATCTGGATGAAGTACTTTTACTACATCAGCTATAACGCTTTCATGTGGAGTTACTACTATATTTCCTGTTTCAGTAAACTCTAAGTTCATATTACTACTGTAAAAACCTGCTAACTTATTGGTTTTATACGGCAGTATTAATCTTGGTGTGTTTGGGTTTTTAGTTTCTACTAAAGGAGAAGTTTTGCTAAACACTTCATTTGCTGGATCCGTAAAACTACTATTACGCCATAGTTTATAAATAAATGTATTATATACTACAAAAGAACTTGTATTTAACTTTCCATATAATGTTAATAAATAACTGTTTTTTGAACTTGTTTTACGGATTAAGAGTTGTTTTAAAACTTCATCATTTTTTTCTTTTACCTTATACTCTTCATCTTTTTGAGTGAGTTTTATTCCATGTAGTAGCTTTAAAATAATGTCTTCGCTGTTAACTCCGTAATTAGTTAACATCCCTTCTAAGGCTACCCCAATAGTTTTCCACAAATACCCCACTCCAAAAGTTGTTTTTTCTTTATTTTTTGGATCTCTATATTTTAGAACTTCTGTTTCAAAAACTTCTGAGGGGATATAGTATAAATAAGTTAATGCCTCATTAATATTATTTTTACTTCTTTCTAACAGCAAATAGATAATATCTAGGTATTTTTTACAAAAGTTATATTTGTTACTCCCTTCTGAAGTATCTAAAATAGATATTCCATTTTGAAAGTATGTTACCATCATAAAACCTAAAAACCCTTCTACATTTTTAAATGTTAACTTTATAGCAAAACCTTCTTTATAGGGGTCAACCTCAAAATCATCATTCTCGGTAGGGTGATAATCATAAAACAATGTTACTTCGTTATTATTACTTATTACTTTATCTGGATACCAATATAAATTTCCTTCTTTAGAGTTTAGTTCTACCAATACTTGTCTTTTAGCAGTATCAGAAGAATCTATTTCATCGGTTAAATCACCTAATACTCTTTCTATAAATCCTCCAGTATAGCCTTTTGCATCTTTAAAATCTAAAAGGTAAGATCCATTGGTAAGTCCTCCTAATTCTTTTGGATTATAGTACAATGCTCTTTTGGAGAATATCTGTATTTCTGCCAATTGAGTATTACGTGTGTATATTGCTTCTTGAGCTTTATGATAATATAGTTGGTCTTGCTCTTCTATTTTTACAAAATTGCTATCATCTAACGCTACAAAAAAATCGTTGCTACTCTGGTTGTTTAGTAAGTTTTCTAAGGTTAAGTATTTAGTAACTCCATTTATCTCTTTTTGAAAATAGTATGAAATTTCACCTCCTTTAACCTCAACATATAAAACTGAAGAAGCATTAATTTGTGTATACGGACTACTTAACGGATCTTCTAACTTCTTTTTTATTGATTTTGTTATGTTTTTAGAAAGAACATCTTGGTTTTCATTTAAAAAATCCTCATCAATTTTTATAAAATGATATTCTAGTGTTCCGCTACTGCCTCCCTTATGCTTTTTGGGATTTAAGTAGGCTATTAATGTGTTTATATTACTCATTTTCTTTCTCTTTTAATTCAACAATCGGTATCCTACACCTACATTATGGGTAGGTTGATTGAGTTGGTTGATATTTAATCGGTAACTAGCAAACCATTTTCCTTTTCGGTTGTATTGCAATCCGAAACTGAGGTTGTCAAAGGTTTGTGGGTTTCCTCCTATTTCGGTAAAGAGATACAAGCCACTTCTGTAGGTTTTTGGATGCTCAATTGTTTTGGTAATCGTAATTTCTCGGGGTACTTTGAGTTTATACGACAACTGACTATCTAACAATTTTCCTTGTACCAAATCGTAGTTATAAATTTCTATATCGGCATTCTTTAAAGTATCTCGGTATATTTTTGCGGCTACATAGTTGTTAGTGTCTTTGATAAAAATGGTGTCTTTTACAATCTTGGTGACATCATTTTTATGTACATACACTTTTTTGTATTTAATGGTTTGTACTTTAAACGTGTCTATTTTGGTTTGCCAAACCGTGTCTTTTACTACGGTTATTTTAGGTGCTTGAGGTGCTACTTTTTGGTTTCTTTTGTTAAAAAGATTGACAAATAACAACACTATAATGACGCCCAATAGCAACCTATCGGTTTTATGGTTAAAAAAAATCATGATGTTTTTGTTTTAGCGTTTAGAAAAATGTTTGTCAGTTCAAAGGTGAGGTGGTGCTTTTGAAGTTTAGGTTTTGGCTACGCTCAACCTACTCAATAAAACCTTACCGAAATGACACAAAACACTAAAGATTACTAGAAAAAGAACCCCTAAAAACGAATGCTAGTGGTTAGACTTTTAGGGTTAATTAAGGAGTATATACGTTTGTTATGTATGTTCCTGATACTTCTATTCTACCATTTGTATAGGTTGTTCCTATAAATAGCGAGTTATTATCTCCACTAAAACCATCTTGCTTTAGAAAGTTAATACTAGAGCCTGAAGCAAAAGCATAAACTGAATAAAAGTTTTCATCTCCTCCTATAAAATCAGCTATAGAAACTCCTTGATTTAAAACTGCAGGAAAAGGTAAGTTGTCAATTTTAATTTGATTTGAGGGAGTTCCTGTAGTATTTATATTATTTATAGCTATTGAAAAAGTAACCTGATTGCCTACTCGAGTATAACTGGCTTGACCAACTGTAAAAGAATATACACTACCTTCAATTACATCCACAAAGTTTGGAGTAAAAGTCCCTTCCTCATAAAAATTAGCTTTCATTAGTCCTGCATTGGTAGCGTCTGCTGCTGGAATTACAGCATTTGTTCCCGAGTCTGATTCAACTATTCCTTGTGTTGCTGAAGGCGTGTATGTTAGATTTGTTGATCCGCCGCCACCAGCTGCACTGATTATTGGATTTAATGGATCAGTATTATCAATTGTCACGTTTGTTCCAGCAACCACCGATTGAACACCGTTAGGTTTAGCGTGTGGTAAAATATCTTCACCTTGCAATATATTTGAAGGTGAATTACTGAATGAGGATGTCAAAGCAGTTCCGAATTCCCATCCTGAATTCAAAACAGTAGGATCGAAATTTGCAGCTATTCTATCATGCACAGTGATGTTGTCAACAGACACAACCCATTGCCTATAATTATTAGGCTCTGAAAGGTTTTTAATCCCAATTGATGATTTTCCATTGTAATTTTCAAAATAAAAAGCCCATTCACTAGTGTTATCAGACGTTAATAACGTCACGTGTTTATTATTAAAACCTCCTGAACCGTTAGTTTCAAACTGCAGATTTGCTTTTACATAATTCGGCTGGTTTACCTCTAAAAAATAGACATCCATACTATAATGCAATCTTCTATTATCTGGTATAGATATGTACTCTAATCTATTACTGCCAGACCCGCTAGAAGCAAAGTAATTAAAACTATCTATCGGGTCTATTGAAAAAGACGGAAACCCATTAGTACCTGAATTTCTGTGTATGTTTGGGTAATAAACATCGTTTGTCGTATCGTAATACCCTGTTCTTTTATCTATCAATGAAGAATATTTAATCTCACCATTTTCATCTGCAAAATCAATGCTTGAGCCTGATGAACTTATTACTGGTTGTGACGGATCTGTAGTATCAATTGTAATGTTTGAGCCTGCTTGGTATTGTGGAACAGTATCTTTCAAATTACTTAAATCCACCGTAAACGTAGAATTATCATCACGTGTAAAAGTGGCTAATCCATTAGTGTCAACAGTTCCTGATACCAACCTCGCTAAATTGGTATTATCTAAATACGGAGTTAAATCAATTTGTGATACACTTACTCCGTCTTTTAATAAATCAACCGTATTGGCTCCAGAAATGGGAGATAAGGTATATTCAGGTACCTGCTGCTCTGAAGCCACACTTACCTCTCCTGTTTCATCAATTACAAACCTTCGGTTTGCTTCTCCTTCGGGTTGTTTTGCATCGATATAACTATCAATTAAATCGGAATATTGTTGTTGTGTAGGCTTGTCACCTGTTTCAAAAAATTGCTTTAAGGTTTCTTTGTTTTGTTTCATTTTTGTTCTTTTTTATCGTTTTTAAATTGGTTTTGATAAAAAAGAGCCGCTAAAAACTGTTTTTGTTAGGGGCTAAACTTTTTGTGTTTTGTTAGAGGTTTTATAGTTATCGTTTTTACTAAAGAATTATATACAAACATTAGTAAAGCCATCATATTTACTTTTTATATAACTATCATATTAAATTTCCAACATCCAAATCCATCAAGTATTTTATCTGTCTTTTTCTTTTGTTATTACCATAACATACTAATTTAATTCATGGGTATAAATAACCTCTTTAGCTTTTATAGCTCTATTATCTAAATAGTCATAATTTACTGCATTATGTATAATTTTACCATAATTTACTAAATGTTGTGTATTTAATAATATATAATCTTGTAAATTATTTAAGATTGGGTAATCTACTGAGGTTTTAAAATTAATTTTATTTAGACCTCTAAACTCTACAAGCGTATTTAAATCAACTTCTAGGTTAGTGTTGGTAGTAAAATCTAAAACTTCTATCAATTCTGTATTCATATTAAAAGTACAATCCTCCAGTATTAATAAAGGCTTGAAAACATCTTCAGTAATTGATTTTGTTACATTTACACGATATAATCTACTACTACCTCCTGCATCCCAATAAAAATTATGAAATCTTACATAAACGTTATCTTTTAGTGTTGTATTATTAGTATTTCCTAAAGAGGATATTAAGGTTAGATTAGAGTTTACTGTTTTTAATACTCCACTTATATTAACTTGTCTAAACTCATTTGATTGACTTCCAAATTGAGAACTATAAACATTTAATGAACCATCTATAACACTATTATTAAAAAATATATTTACAAAAGAACCGGTATTTAAATTACATATGGTAGTTCCTACTGTAGAGTTTATAATGTCACCTATAATATAGTTTCTAATACCTGTATACTCATGACCATTTATAGTAGAAGGACTTTCAGATGCAAAAATCAAAAGAGAGCCTGATTGAGTAAAATTAGAATTATCTATTAAATCTATTCGAGCTTCTACATTCCTAAATTTATAGGTTCTAAACAACCATACAGTACTAGTAACTACAGGTTGGTCTCTAATTACATTTATTCTTCTTATATCTAATTTTAAATCATAATAGTTAGTATTACTTTCCCAGACTATGTACCTCTTTTCATTTCTATGAGTAAAGTTTATGATGTCTGCATTAATATTAACCTTAGCTACTGCATACCCATTCATATCAGTGGCTTTAATTACTTTAAATATAGAATACCTATACTCACCATTTCCTAACGGGTTATTCATACTTGTATCATCGCTACAGGATATTTCCTTAGCTTTAATGTTAAAGCTATTATAAATATTTACCTGTCCATTTAATCCACATATTAGTGTTCCGTTTGGTATATAAATTCCACCATCTTTAAACATAATATTACTTAATAGTTTTATAGTAGGAGCTTCTAGACTAAATATATTTATATTTAATTGTTTTCTAATATCGTTAGTTAAGTCTAATGTATATATAGCAGAGTCTAATATTACTATTTGATATTGCACAGTTGTATAAGAAAATCCATTTTTTACACTATTTTGCTCTGTTACTATATCAGTTATAACCGATTGTAAGTCGTTATAGTGATTTATTAGACTTCCTAATTCAGGAGTATGAGCAATACTTCCTGACTTTACATATGCAAAATTGGTAGCTATTACTGCTGTATCTCTGTATCCTATTTCACCAGTAGTTTTATAAACTAAACTTTTATCAAAACTCGAATCTAAATTCGCATCTGTCGGGTTTATTCCTCCTAAATTCAAACCACCAAAATCTACTGTAAAAGTAGAATTATCGTCTCGTGTAAACGTTGCTAATCCATTAGCATCAACAGTTCCTGATACTAATCGTGCTAAGTTGGTATTATCTAAATATGGTGTTAAGTCAATTTGTGATACGCTTACTCCGTCTTTTAATAAATCAACGGTATTGGTTCCAGAAATGGGTGATAAGGTATATTCAGAAGCTTGTTGTTCAGAAGCTACACTTACTTCTCCTAATTCGTCAATTACAAACCTTCGGTTTGCTTCTCCTTCTGGCTGTTTAGCATCGATATAACTATCAATTAAATCGGAATATTGTTGTTGTGTTGGCTTGTCGCCTGTTTCAAAAAATTGCTTTAAGGTTTCTTTGTTTTGTTTCATTTTTGTTCTTTTTTATCGTTATTAAATTGTTTTTGATAAAAAAGAGCCGCTAAAAAGAGTGTTAGCGACTAAACTTTTTCTTTGTCGTTGTTTTTTTGTTTTTCGGTTGTTTGCTCTAAGGTACTTTGCATACCCGCTTGTTTTAACAAACTGTGCAATGCTTTAAAGGGGTTTACTCCATAAATTTTGTTGTAGTTTTCTAAAATTGACTTAGTTTCGGTAATAGCTATAAATCCTGCTATTATTTTTAAAAAAGGAACTTCATTTACAATGTGTTTTTCTAAAAAATAAGCTGATATTATTACCAAGTTATAAATAACAAACTTTGAAATGGTATGTCCAATTCGTTCGCTTTTTATAGGTATTTGTAATTTTAAAGAGGCATAGGCTCCTGTAATAAAATCAACTACGATTAGTAACATCATGGTAGTTAACACTCCATTTAAAGGCGACAGTAAAGCAAGCAACCAAAAAATGAAATGCGAAAATTTATCCATTCTTTTTTAGTTTTCTAAAGTCTAATACCCTGTTTTTAGGATATGCTTTAATACTTACACTATTTCCTTGATTACCTCCTAATAGATACACATATCGTCTGGTTTCTTTAATTAAGAACCCAACATGTCCTTTCCAGCTACTAGGATTTTCTCTCCATAAAACTACCACATCTCCTGGTTCTGGATTTGTAGTAGAGTCTCCTACCGACAACCAACTGCGCGCAGTTAGCTGGTTTGTATGTTCATAACCTGCTTTTTTGGCTACCCAATTTGCAAAGGCACTGCACCAAGCGGTTTCATCTTTAAATTTTCCTCCATCAAAACCTAATGAAGTAAAATAGTTTACAATTTGAGGATGATCTTTTGAGCCTTTCACCTCTTTGACTCCATATTGCGATAACGCTACTGATATTAAATTATTCATACAAATGTTTAATTTTTTTAAAGCGCTTGCAGACAAAACTTGTAAGTTGTTGATTCTTTTTCTTTTTCCTAGACCTGAAAGGGGTTAATCATAACTTTTTTTCGTTTCTGCTTACATTAAAGATTAATAAATAACAATGAACTGTTAGAAAAGCAAGACAAATATAAAACATATTACAATTAAAAACAAAACAAATTACAAATATTTTGCATTATGTTTTAATCTAGAGGTGTTCTTGAAAATTCTCTATAACTTTTTACATAAAAAAACCACCTAAAGTTTTAGGCGGTTTTGGTTTCAAATATTAAACTCTTGTTTGTTGATCAACTATTTTTAAAATATCGGGAATTCTATATTTTCCTGTCATCATAAGAATATTGGTTTTTGCTTGCTCTACATCATAACCAATTGATGAAACATATAACGGCTTTTTACTTTCTCCTCTGTAAACAGGAAAAGAGACTTCTTCTGTGTTATGAAACCTGTTTTTTGCAACTCCTATCACAGGCACTTTCTCTTTTAATTCTTTCCACAAATATCCACCCAAACCAAATTCTTTTTGATTACTTATGTAACAATGTCCATCAATTATAATGGCTTCCAATGTATTCAAATCTAATGACGCTAATAACTTTAAAATACAAGGAAGTTCTCTTTTATAAAAGTTTCCTGACTGATACTCTTCTACTCCCTCATAAACTGTTGTTAGTATTTTTTTAGGTTTTTCATCTTCCCAAGAAAACAAAGCGCCAACTACCTTGGCACTTTGCTTATAATAATAAACATCTATAGCTAACAACATAAACATTATTTTAATGTACCATCTTCATTGAAATCACGTGAAGTATTAGGAACTAATTTATTATTACTCATCTTATATTCTGACTCTAATTGACCATTCTTATAATAGTCCCTAACCCAACCTTCTTGGTACCCATTAACATACTCCTCCTCTCCAGACAACCATCCTTCTTCTTCATACGTTAAACAAAATCCTGTAAAAGGTTTCCCTTGATAATATAATATAGGTGAGCCTCCTCCATCCATACTAAATAAATTTAAATCTTCTTCTCTTATTCTTAATATTTTATCCATAATTTAATTTTTTATAATCCTATAAATTTTACAAATGTTGTTAAGTAATTACAATGAACACATGGTGGCTGAATTTTGTTAGCACCAAATCTCAAAAACCTATTGTAACCAACTATATTCTTAAAAACCTCGTCTCCTAGTTTTCCTAAAGGATCTATTTCTTTTAGTAAGGCATCTAACGCTCTTATTTCACCATGGCTTGCCTCTACTCCCGCTCTTAAAATATCATCCGTATCTGCGTTTAACCCTTTTTTTACCTCGTCGAGATGCTTCATATAACGTTTTTTTAAACTTGGATGCATCTTGTCTAAAAACCTCTGAAACTTTGTTATTTTCCCTTCACTATCTATATATTTATTAAGTTCTTTTGAAAATTCACCTATCTCATCAACACCTTCAATTTTTCTAGTGAAATTGTGTGCTGTAAATGTTTTAGATATTTTTCCATTCTTTACATAAGTCATTCCTGATACCATAACATACTTCTTCAATCTGTTTTTAGATAGGTTTTTAATTAATGTTTCTACAACAGAATTAACTTCTTTGACTGTTTGTCCTCCAGCTTTACCATATTTATTCAAAGCAAAACCAAAATCAATTAAATCTTGCAAATCTTTACTTTTGTACCTTGTATTGTATGCATCCTCAAAAGATTTAATTAATGAATTATTCAACACATCATCCAAATACTTTTTAGCATCAGCCTCACTAAGTTTTTTTAGTTTCTCAGCAAGTTCTTCTACTTCATTTTTTGTTCCCCTGAAAAACTCTTTACCATCTTTTACTAAAGCATATAGATTTTCTCCAACTGGAACTGGAACACCACTCGCCAATACAGGTTGCTGTGGCACTTTTTTAATAGCTACATCAAACTTTTCAAAAAGTGTATAAATATCATCCCTAAAAGTTCTCGTTGCCTTAGACAACCCTTCAAAAAACTCATCTAACCATTTTCTTAGTGTTTTAAGATGCTTTGGAATATCTTTTATAAAGTCTGCAATAACATCAACTAACTTTACAAATGTATCAATGCCAAATTCCACAGTATTCCCTAACGCTTTTGCTGCTTTTTTAGGTATTTCTGCTAACGCTTTATACGATCGTAACGTTTCTTTTAATGCTTTAGCAATCGTTCCTGTTCCTCCTGTTAAAAAGAAGGTAGCAACCTCTGAAGCTACAAAACCAACGAAGAAACCAATATAATACCCTAAGGCTCCTGGGTTTATTTTTATATCTGAGGTTAAAAACCTAAATACAATTTTTACAGCATATGCCGGCATACTGGCTATAAAGCCAAAAATAGCTTTTAAATTCTCTAGCGTAAACAGTGCTACAAAACCATCTATAAGGTTTTCAAAACTCTCTGCAAACAAACTTAGGTAACTAGCTGGATTTTCAAAGAACTCAGTGCTTTGTATGGCTGCGTTTAGCACATCAAAGAGCATTGCTAAAATATCAATAAACGATTTAACAAACTCTATAATACTGTTAATTAATCCTACTAACAATCCATTGATATACTCGTATAAATCCAACAAATGGTTTGATACGCTATCAAAAAAGTCTTGTAGCTGTGTAGGAATAGCATCCAATACCTCTATTACCTTACTAATATCAAACGGTATCAGTTTTGCAAATCGTCTTTTTTTAAGCAGTAATTTTGCTATTGAAGTGGCTTGTGTAGCTGCTGGTTGTATATAGGTTTTATAAACGTCGTTGCTAAACTTTTCTACATCAAACAAATTACCTTCTCCTCGTAATTTAGGTAATAACGGATTGTATTTAGACCCAGATTCATCTTTAAAAGCCGTATTCCACCGTTCTTCTCCTAACTTTAATTTGTTTACTTCTTTACTTGCGTTTTTTAACCCACCTGATATATCTGTAAAAACATCTTTGGTAGACCATCGTATGATTCTTCCTCCTTTCAGTAACTTTTTAGTAACCAACAAATAAAACACACTATCTTCCTCTGCTAATTCTTCTTTGATCATTTCAGAAAGGTCATTGGTTTGTACCTGAACTCCAAAAGCTTTTGCTACTTTAGAAAGAGTTAACCTATCTACCTCTGGTAAAGTTTTTACATTTTTTCCTTTATGAATTCTGAATACCGTACCAAAAGCATTCGTGCCTCCACCAGATTCTATAAACACCACTATTTGATGTGTATTTACTTTGGTAATATTTTGGTACGCTCTTTCTAGTTTTGCTCCGTTATCTGAAACAAATACCGTAATAAACGCATCGTATTCAATGCTGACTTCTTCTTTCTGTTTTGACTTTGAGCTGTTTTGAATCTCAAAAAAAGCATCATCTTTAAGGATGTCTCCCCAAAGCTTTATATAAAACTTTTCGTTTATTTTATAATAGGTAATTTCTCCAAGACTAAAGTCATAATACGACTTTATAAACGCTGTGTTTTCTGGACTTATATCGTAATCAAAATCATTTAAAATTTCACCTACTGGTTGTGGATTTTCTTGCAAAAAAAAATCTCCATATTCTCCAGATAATGTACTATTGATATGTAAAAACCACTTATTGGGATGTTGTACTCCTTTTTCTATTTCTACATATATATTAGGGCTTGGAACTGCTGTTTCTTTTATTTTTTGTTGCTGAACATCTGAAAACACCACCAATCCATTAAAATTGGTTTTGTGTTTAAAATGTTTGCTTCCATATTCATGAGCATGCATATTTTTTTTGTTTTTTATGATTAATAAAAAACAAACCTCACCCAGCCCTCCTCTTCTCAAAAAGAGGAAGGAACTAACAAACACAATACGTTTTATTGATTTTTTGGGTGAGGTTTGTGACTGTGTGTATAGAAAAATGTTTGTTAAACAAACATTTTTACTGCACTTATGCTACATTATTAGTATCGCCCACAATATCGTAATCTACACCATCTGGTCCTTGTCCTATCTTATAAGTACTTACATCAAATAAGCCTTGACCTTCACAATCTGGATTACACGGCAAACCTCCTTCGTTTAATACAACAGAATCTGCTTGTAACACGGTTAAGGTTGTTGGTACACGGGTTTCCCAAGTACCTTCTACCTCACCTTCAATGGTTTGCATTTCTTCGGCAACAGAAACATATAAATCATCGTCCATATCGGTAACCATACCTTGACCATTCCAAATTTCACCAGTTTTCATATACCAGTTTACAGCTTCTTCAAAACCTGGGCGTACAGGTACTACTGATCTTGCCATACCACTTTGTAAAAAGGCTTGGAAAACAGGGTCGCTACCTTCGTTGTGCTCAAAATTAGCATCCCAATCATTTTCATCAGCATAAAAATATGGGTAAAATGTATACGCCATAATTTCCCAATCAAACGCTTGTTCAAAAAACTTAACAGTTTCTGCATGTTCTTGAAAATTAAGATTTCTAGCTACATGCTTAGCCCCAGTTTCTTTACCATTCTCTTTATAATTATCTTGAGCAGTAACAACATCAAAAGGTTTTGTCATTAAGTCGATAGCAATACGTTTTAGTTCACGTTTTTCAATACTACGATTGATTTGAGAACTCAATTCTTTTTTCTTTTCACTTGGTTCATTCTCTAACTCCTGAGACTTGATAAAGTCATTATACTCTTGTAAACGCTCATTATAAGCATCCATAATAGCTTTATAAGTTTCATTCTGCCACTTTTCTTGTGCCTCATCGGTCACTTTACATGTTACACTTACATTAAAGTTAATAGCAAACATATCCCATGTTGATGCTGAAACAGCTAAAGCTCCTTTAATCTTTTTGCTTTTTAATGAGTATCTATCTGAACTAAATAAAATCTCTTTATTCCCTTTTGTATAGTGAGTCTCTCCTCCAACTGATATATATACTTCACCTCCATTACTATCTCCTGAACCATGAGAGAAAAAACCTCCAGAAACCAAATAATCACTAACTACATATCCTTCTGGTAACTCTATATTTTCATTAATAGAATCTCCTTCTTGTGTTCCATCTCCTGTTATTCTTTTGAAGTTAACTTTAAACGATTTACTCACTTTCACCTCTGGATCCAAAAAAGCAGAAACTTCTGCATTATACTCAGAGGCTATTTTTTGATAGTTTGTATCATTTAATTCTTTTGAATTTTTAACTCCTCCAAACAACTCTTTCGGATGAATAGGTTTCTTAGGAATTACTTGTCCTGTCGGTGTTTTTTCATTTCCTTCGCCATTTTTCAAATATGATTCAATATAAAACTTCGCTGGTTCTGGTAACGCAAATTCATACATTAAGCGTTTACCATAATTTATCAACTTATTCTTATAAATCTTATCTACCCAACGATACACTCCTGTAACATGTTTATCTCCTTTACGGTTATCAAATCCATGAGTATTATTCTCTTCATATTCTCGCAATATACGAGACGTACGTTTGGTACTAATCTTCTGTACCACGCGCTCTAAGGCTCTTTCTGTTACCTCCTGCGCATAGGTTTGTGCTTGTAGGTTTGAATCTGAAGAAGAATTAGAAGATGAAGTATTAAAGCTTGTTCCTAAACTTAAACCAAAACCAGAATAACTAGCATTAGCCCCAAAACTAGTAGCATTATCACTATTTACAATAGACGACGCTTCGTTTTGCATTTCATTACGTTCTGTTGAGGTAGTGTCTGTTAGGTTTTCTACTTCTTTTTCTGTTGTTGTTTCCGTAGTTGTTTCTGAAACTCTTAAATCTCTAGTAGAACGTTCTTTATATTCGCGTGCCATGATATTTTCTATATGCGACACTTCTCCGGGCACATAGCAACACACCTCTTGTTCTACTCGCCTAAAATCTGCTACTCCTAATTGAGATATTCCATAAAGAACACCTTTTCCATCAGTACTTGGACCCTCAGAGGTATTACCACTAACTATACATTGACCAACAAAATTGTTAGTTATTTCATAGTACCCATCATCAAACTTAACCTGAAACATAATGTTTTTAAACTCTAACGACACTCCGTTACTTAAAACAAAACTACCGTTCAAACCAAATACAGGTCCTGAAATTAACTGTTGTAAATTTTCTGGAAATAACTCAATTCGTAACAACGTATCATCAAAACTAGCAGGACTACTCTTAAATGAAGTTCCGGTATATGGTACTTGAGCATCAATATCATCTAAAGTATAGTTTGCTTCTGTTACTCTTACATTAGTAGAATCTTCAACCTTTAAAAACATAATAATTTTTGATCCTTTCCCTATTTGACCAAAAACATCTCCCGAATAAGAGTACAAAGGTGTACTTTTACTAAGGTTGTAATTTAGAGTACCTCCTTGAATAGAAACAGCTCTTACTTTTTCTGGAGTGTTTTCTAAAATTTTCTGGTTCTCTTCTTTTATTTTTTGTCTAAGAACCGTTTTTGCCTCATAAAAATTATCATATAATTTAAGTCCTTCAGAATTTAATAAATCTTTAGTCCCTTCTGAATACTGAAAAGTAGTTGTCGTTGTACCGTCTGCAGCTCTACTAATCTCTTCTGCTTTTTCAAATTCAAACTTAGGCAATTCTAAATCCGGATATATTTCTAATCTTTTTTCAAATCCTGATGTAGCGTCTACAATTGTTTGAATCGTTGGTTGAGCTACATTTTTTATATCTTCTACAGCTAATTCATGAGCTTGTAAAGCTTCTTTATATCGTACCTGCTCACTTTTATTATAAACATACTCAGCTTTTTCAATTTCCTTTAAACCTAGTTCATATTGTTGTAAACGTGTTTTAGCCATCTCAACCTGTAAACTAGATGTCAAATACTCTGATGAACTAGGACTTATGTTTGTAGCTCCTCCTTCAAATTGCTGATCTGAAATAACCACTTCTTTAGGCACAATAACACTTGCATTCGCTCTACGTACAAATTCTTTTTCATTTTCTTCTGTAAAAACAATTTCCCCCTCTGTTTCTTGTGAAAAGCTGTTAGTAAACACATTAAATGCTTTTAAAAACTTATTCGCTACCAACATTTGAATCAATCCTTCTCGAACAATAGCCGATTCCTTGTTAATGGTTTGATAAAATAAGTTTTCCCATAAAACGAACTCTTCATCAACAGTAAGTTCTTGTGCTGCATATAAATTAGCATCAATACCAGCATACGATAATACTGTCTTATTGCGCAGTAACCATCCAGAAAACTGATATAACGCTTCGTGTAAATTTTTAATCTCTACCCTACTCGCTATGGGTGTAAAATTCGTACTATAAGCTCCTTTTAAGGCTGTTTTTCTTTCTTCGTTTGTAGTAGCTCCTTGTATTACTTGAAAAGCTAAACTCTCTGCTTTTTTTTCTTCTGGAAACGAAACAAATCCGATTTCTTTGTCTTCAATTAATTGTGGACTACGTAATGTTACAAACCTAAATAGGTTTGATTTGATTGGTTTTTTACTCATTTTTATAAAATTTTAATTAATTCTTAATCAAGCTCAAAAAAGAGCCCTGTTTAGTTGCTTTTCTAACAGTTCTTTTTTCTTGATTTTGGTTTTATTCAAAAAAATGTTTGAATAAACGAGTATAGATTTCAAAAAAGTGAAGAAAATCAAGTTAAAATCTTAAAAACACAATCGCTAAAACCACACAAATGTTTGATTATTACAATTTTTTTGTATATTAGCAATTCATTAACGAGGCAAATATAAAACATATTACACATTCAAACAAACAAAAGTTTAATTATTTTTTGCAATATGTAAAAACATAAAATGTTATGGGAATTTCCGAAAAAATAGCAGCAATTAGAGATGCTTTTAACTTAAATAACTTTTCTTTTTCAAAAAAAATAGGGGTTACTGGAACCACTATAGATAGCATTATTAATGGGAGACCTCAGTCTGACGGTAGTAGAAAAAAAACAAAACCTGGTTACGATGTTCTTACTTCTATTATTAATGAATTCAACATTAATCCCGACTATTTATTTGGAAAAAGTGATGCAATGCTAAAAACTGAACCTACAAATATTCAAACATATTCTGGAGTTCCTCAGGTTGTTTCTGTGAATTCTTCAGGTAATGAAAACGTGGTTTATGTTCCTATACAAGCAAGAGCTGGTTATTTAAATGGTTATGGAGATTCAAATTATATAGAACAACTTCCTTCTTTTAATATGCCTCATCTTAATAATGGCACCTTTCGTTGTTTTGAAGTACAAGGAAACTCTATGGTGCGTACTTTTTTTGATGGAGATTTAGTTTTTGGAAAGTATGTTGAGAATTTACATGATATTAAAGATGGTCGTATCTATGTAATTGTAAGTAAGAATGATGGTATTGTTTTAAAACGTGTCATTAATAGAATAGAAGAAAGAGGTAAACTTATTTTAAAAAGTGATAATAAAGATGGCAACTACCCTACTTATACCATAAATGCTGAGGAAATTATGGAAGTTTGGTATGTAACTATGTTCGCCTCTAAACAAATGCCTGAACCTGTTGATGTTTATGATAGATTACACGATTTAGAAAGTAAAATTGTTGAATTAGAAGAGCAAATTAGCAGTAAAAATTAACTTTTATGCTTAAAAAACTGCTTTTTTTAGTTCTTTTACCCCCTTTTTACACCACTGCTCAATCCAACTGGCAACAATTTAAAAAACTACAAGGAACCCAAAAAACATGGGTACTACTCCATCCTTTTAAAGCAAAAAAAGCTTTTATTGTTTCACGTGAAGCATCGAGAGTAAGTGACTCTCTAAGAGTTTCTCCCTTACTAGATGGCGATTATGCAGGCGGACAAGTAGATGCTTTTCGTCATGCTTTTTGGATGGCTTTGTTACGACAATCAATTGGAGAAAATGCAGCTCGTTCACTTGGCAAAGCTCACGAAAAAGACAACTATAAAACATATAAAGAGCGAAAACTGGAAGACGGTGTTATTCCTGATCAAATTTCTTCTGAAATGGATTTATTTAACAACGAAATTGGCTTAACACTTTCTAAAAAAGGTGGTAACCTTCCTAAAAATGGGTTAATGTATAGAGTAATCAATGCCATTCATCAAGGAAAATTAAAAATTATTAAAAAAGATAAAAACGGTAATTTTCTGACTTGTAATAATGAGGTTATCCCTAAAAAAAGGCTTTTTGGTAAATGGGAAAATAATAAATGTTTGGTTGGTTCTAATTATAATAGATAAATGCAAAAAGTATATGTAATTTCAGGTACCATGTGTACGGTAGATTTATGGCAATATGTTTTTCCTAAACTAAAAAACATACTTCCAGTACATATTGATATTACTCCTGCTAATTCTTTTGAGGAAATTAATCAAATGATACTGAATCATATTGAAGAACCAGCTACAATTATTGGTTTTTCTTTAGGTGGATTTTCTGCTATGAACTTTAGTGTTCATTATCCTGAAAAAGTGAGAAAGTTAGTTGTAGTTGCTGCTAATACTGATGGATTGAGTGATTCAGAAATTCAACTAAGAAAAAGCACTATTGACTTTTTAGAAAAGCACACCTACAAAGGAATCTCTCAAGTAAGAATTCAACAATTTTTACACACAGATAATCACCGTAATTCCGAAATTATTTCTGTTATTAAAAAAATGGATGCCGATTTAGGAAAAGACGTACTACTTCGTCAATTAAAAGCAACTTCAACTCGTTTAGATATTTCGCAAAAAGTTTTAACCTTAAACACACCTATGTTTTTTATTGCTGCTGAAAATGATGCCCTTGTCAACCCCAAAAAACTAAAAGAATTTGCCAATAAAACTGAAAAAGGAACATATATAATGATTAAGAATTGTGGTCATATGATTCCTCTTGAAAAACCTGAAGAACTGGCATCAATACTGAACTTAACCATCAACTAACAATATAAAATGTCTACTAACCTTAACAATGTTATCAGTTACAACTCTAATTTTTTACCTGAAAAAGAAGCTACAGAGTTATTTCAGCAATTAACTAGCCTGTCTGAACTTACAAATATGATGGAAATGAAACTTCCATCTGATGAGGTAATTAAATATAACTTTGGTAAAGTAATGTTTGTTGATTCTGACTTGTTGGAGAAAAATATTTTTCCAAAACCGATTTGGGGAAACGTTATGGAATGGCCAAAATATATGCTTCCGATAAAAAGACAAATAGAAGAACATACTGGACAGGAGTTTAAAACTTGTGTATGCATTTATTATCCCAATGGAAATTCTGGCATTGATTATCATTCAGATAAAGTGGCTTTTGGAAATACTGATATCATTCCTTCCGTTAGTTTAGGTGAAGAACGCATGTTTTATCTTCGAGAAAATAAAACCATGATTGAAAACAAAATACTTCTGAGGCATGGAAGTTTGTTAGTTATGGAAAAAGATTGTCAAGAATACTACGAACATAGCCTTCCTGAAAATCCAAAATATTTAAAACCAAGAGTCAATTTAACATTTAGAAAATACGGTTTTTAAAGATATTCATACCAAAAACCATAAACTCGCTCTCTTTTTCATCCTTATAAATACTAAGAAAAACTGTTTTTGTTAACTACTATTTAAACCCATTCTAAATATTTAAGAAAACAATTCGTAAAGTTTGTTCAAGTACTGTCATCCTCTTAAATTTGTGCTATTATTTAATCAACAAACAAAATAATGAGCGGATTACTAAAATCTTCTATCGGAAGAAAATTTGCCATGGCACTTTCGGCATTCTTCCTGATGTTTTTCTTATTACAACATTTTGCAATTAACATTACTTCGATTTTTCCAGATAATGGAGCTACATTTAACAAATTGTCGCACTTTATGGGAACAAATCCGTTAGTTCAATATGTAATGCAACCCATTTTAATATTTGGTGTGGTGTTTCACTTTGTAATGGGATTCATCTTAGAAATTAAAAACAAAAGTGCTCGTAAGGTTAGCTATGCTAAAAATAATGGAGCTGCAAACTCTACTTGGATGAGTAGAAACATGATTTACAGTGGTGCTGCTATTTTAGCCTTTATTGTATTACACTTTATCGATTTTTGGTTTCCAGAAATCAACACCAAATTTATTCAAGGTGATTGGAGTGGTTTACACGATGGAGAGTTTAGGTACTTCCACGAACTACAACACAAGTTTTTAAGCCCAATTAGAGTTGGTGCTTATGTAATTGCTTTTGTATTCTTAGCATTACACTTATTACACGGATTTAATTCTGCTTTCCAATCTGTGGGAGCAAATAATAAATATACTAAAGGATTGAAAACTTTTGGTAAGCTTTACGCGATCTTAATTCCATTAGGATTCGTAATTATTGCATTATTTCATCATTTCAATCACTAATACGCAACAAGTATGGCAACTTTAGATTCAAAAATTCCAAAAGGTCCATTAAAAGACAAATGGACAACTTATAAAGATAAAATTGACTTGGTAAACCCTGCTAACAAGCGTTTAATTGACGTAATTGTAGTAGGTACTGGTTTAGCAGGTGGTTCTGCTTCTGCAACGTTAGCAGAATTAGGATACAACGTTAAAGCTTTTGCTTACCAAGATTCACCTCGTCGTGCACACTCTATTGCAGCACAAGGTGGTATTAACGCAGCAAAAAACTATCAAGGTGATGGTGACTCTTTTTACCGTTTATTTTACGATACTGTAAAAGGTGGTGATTACCGTTCTCGTGAAGCAAACGTTTACCGTTTAGCTGAGGTTTCTGCAAATATTATTGACCAATGTGTGGCGCAAGGAGTTCCTTTTGCACGTGATTATGGTGGTCAATTAGATAACCGTTCGTTTGGTGGGGTATTAGTATCTCGTACGTTCTATGCGAAAGGTCAAACTGGTCAGCAATTATTATTAGGAGCGTATTCAGCAATGAACCGTCAAATTGCTCGTGGTAAGATTGAAATGTTCAATCGTCATGAAATGTTAGATCTGGTAATTGTTGATGGAAAAGCTCGTGGTATTATTGCTCGTAACTTAGTTACTGGTGAAATTGAGCGTCATTCTGCACACGCAGTAGTAATCGCTTCTGGTGGATACGGAAATGTGTATTTCTTATCAACCAATGCCATGGGATCTAACGCAACAGCGGCTTGGAAAGTTCACAAAAAAGGAGCCTTCTTTGCAAACCCTTGTTACACACAA
This sequence comes from Tenacibaculum sp. FZY0031, assembly GCF_036350695.1. Classification (NCBI taxonomy): domain Bacteria; kingdom Pseudomonadati; phylum Bacteroidota; class Flavobacteriia; order Flavobacteriales; family Flavobacteriaceae; genus Tenacibaculum; species Tenacibaculum sp. FZY0031. The sequence goes on along the minus strand of NZ_JAZDVY010000004.1, from coordinate 88,508 downwards.
ATTCACCCAACTTGTATTCCACGTTCGGGAGACTACCAGTCTAAATTAACCTTAATGTCTGAATCGTTACGTAACGATGGTCGTATTTGGGTTCCTAAGAAAATGGAAGATGTATTAGCAATTAGAGAAGGAAAATTAAAACCTACTCAAATCGCTGAAGAAGATAGAGATTATTACTTAGAAAGAAGATATCCTGCTTTTGGTAACTTAGTACCTCGTGATGTGGCTTCTCGTGCTGCAAAAGAGCGTTGTGATGCTGGTTACGGTGTAAATGCTACTGGTGAAGCTGTTTATTTAGATTTTAAATCAGCTATTGAGCGTTACGGTAAAGAACAATGTAAATTACACGGAGTTAAAAACCCTTCACAGGAGAAAATTATTGCTGAGGGTGAAAAAGTAGTAGAGGCAAAATACGGAAACTTATTCCAAATGTATGAGAAGATTGTAGATGACAATCCATATAAAACACCAATGATGATTTATCCTGCAACGCACTACACCATGGGTGGAATTTGGGTAGATTACAACTTAATGACTACCATTGATGGTTGTTATGCTATTGGTGAAGCAAACTTCTCTGATCACGGTGCTAACCGTTTAGGAGCTTCTGCATTAATGCAAGGTTTAGCTGACGGATACTTCGTACTACCTTATACCATTGGTGATTATTTATCTGATGATATTCGTACAGGAAGAATTTCAACAGCTACGAAAGAGTTTGAAGAAGCTGAAAAGGCAGTTAAAGATCGTATCGACTTCTTCATTAACAATAAAGGAAAACATTCTGTAGATTACTACCACAAGAAATTAGGAAAAATCATGTGGGATAAATGTGGAATGGCTCGTAACGAGCAAGGGTTAAAAGAAGCGATGGCTGAAATTAAAGCGTTACGTGAAGACTTCTGGAAGAACGTAACTGTTCCTGGAGATGCGAATGAAATGAACCCAGAGTTAGAAAAAGCAGGAAGAGTTGCTGATTTCTTAGAACTTGGGGAATTATTCGCTAAAGATGCCTTAAACAGAACAGAATCTTGTGGTGGTCACTTTAGAGAAGAGTCTGTTGAATTAGACGGCCCTCAGAAAGGAGAAGCAAAACGTGATGATGCTAATTTTGCTTACGTTGCTGCTTGGGAGTATAAAGGTGAACCAGCTGATGCTGTATTACACAAAGAAGAATTAGAGTTTAACGATATTGAATTAAAACAACGTTCATACAAATAAGAGAGAATTATGAATTTAACACTTAAAATTTGGCGTCAAAAAAACGCAAGTGATAAAGGAAAAATGGTCGAATATAAGGTGACCGATATTTCTGAGCATATGTCTTTCTTAGAAATGATGGACGTATTAAATGAGCAATTAGTAAACACTGGTGAAGAACCTGTAGCATTCGACCACGATTGTCGTGAAGGAATTTGCGGTATGTGTTCTATGTTTATTAATGGTGAAGCACACGGGCCAGATCGTGGTGTAACTACTTGTCAGTTACACATGCGTATGTTTAACGATGGTGATACAATTACCATTGAGCCATTTAGAGCTGCTGCATTCCCAGTAATTAAAGATTTAGTTGTTGATAGAAGTTCTTTTGAAAGAATTCAACAATCTGGAGGTTATATTTCAGTAAATACTTCTGGAAATACTACCGATGCTAACGCTATCTTAGTTCCTAAAGAAAATGCTGATAAAGCCATGGATGCTGCCACTTGTATTGGTTGTGGTGCTTGTGTTGCTACTTGTAAAAACTCATCTGCCATGTTATTTGTAGGAGCTAAAGTATCTCAATACGCTTTATTACCACAAGGACAAGTAGAAGCTACCGAACGTGTTAAAAATATGGTAGCACAAATGGATTTAGAGGGTTTTGGTAACTGTACCAATACAGGAGCTTGCGAAATTGAATGCCCGAAAGGAATTTCATTAGAAAACATTGCTCGTATGAACTCTGAGTTCTTAAAAGCAAGTTTTAAAGGATAAAATTTTATACCCTTTTATAGATATAAAAACCGAGGCTAATGCTTCGGTTTTTTTTTTATGCTTTCTCTCATACTTAATATTTACACACTCATACCTTTTTTAAATTTAAAGGTATAAAAAGCATATACATTTGTCCCCGATGATTACAATATGATAATCTGTGGGGGACTATCTATTACCAAATCAATCATCTCTCCTATTAGAGATAAAAAGCCTGAGTAATAAACTCAGGCTTTTAAATTATTAAACCCTTTCTTTTTCTTTCTCTTTTTCAACATGTCCCTTTATTGTAAGCATTTTTCTGGATGCTTTAGCATTTGATATAATCGTAATGGCTTTTGAAAACCCTCCTACTCTCCTAGTGTCGTATGACACTTCTATTTGTCCTTTTTCACCTGGCATGATTGGCTTTTCTGGTTTTTTGGGAACCGTACACCCACAAGTAGATTTGATATCTTTTATAATTAAAGGTTCAGCACCAATATTTGTAAACTCAAACACACGGACCCCATCAGCGCCTTGTTTAATTTTTCCGTAATCAATTGATGCAGTTTCAAATTGAAATTCTTGAGCGCTTGCCATAATTGCCATTAACCCAACAATTACACATAATACAGTTTTTCTCATTTTTGATATTTTTTTAGTTCGTATTAAATATTTTATTTCTTCGAATTTATTTGAATATCTCTCCCAAAAAAAATCAAACGGACACACTACTTTAAAACAGGTACCAACAACTTACAACATGTTATTGATATAAAGAAAAATGTCGTTGGTACCTTCAGCTTTGATTATAACTTATATTTTGTTTATTTTGAAACACATGATGAGCTTTATTAAAAAACATAGCGCAGAAATATTAATCCATCTCCTTTTTTGGACTTTGTTTGTCTTTATTTCTCTTTTTGTGTTTACACCCTATTATTGGGCTGAAAATCCTTTTTTACAGTACTTTTTTATTCTTATCATTATCGTATATACCAACAATCAATTTTTACTTCCTCTGTTTGTAAAAAAGAAATGGTATATGTTGTATGGAGTGGTTTTTATATTTATTTCTGTACTAGCAACACAGCTGTATTGCAATGTTTTTGCTCGTTGCGGATGTTCTATCATGAAGTGTTTAAGTGATTATTTATGGCAAACATTGGTCCCTTTGTTATTTTTCTCTTTTATTTGGATGCTTTTTAGATTTATAGATGAACAAGGCAAACTGGAATCCATAACTCAAGAACGAACAGAAATGGAACTGAGGTTTTTAAAATCTCAGATAAACCCACATGTACTATTAAATAATTTAAACACGATTTACGCATACTCTATCGATAAACCTAACCAAACCCCTAATTTAATTCTAAAACTCTCTGAAAACCTTACACATGTCTTATATGAGACAAATTCTGAAAAGGTTTCTCTCGAAAAAGAACTCATTTTTATACAGAATTACATAGATTTTCAAAAAATTCGAACTGAAGGAGTGAAGGAAATTAATTATCAATACAAAACTGATAATAATCAATACCTAATTGCTCCACTTCTTTTAATTACTATTATTGAAAATGCTTTTAAGCATAGTATTGCACACAGTAAGGTTGATATTTCTATCAACGCTACCAACCATCAATTGCATTTAATAAGCAGTAATCAATTCAATATCAATACAAATAAAAACAGCAATGCTATTGGTTTGGAAAACTTAAAAAAGAGATTGCTGTTGATTTATCCAGATAATCATTCTCTTTTCGTTCATCAAAAAGGAGATATCTTTACTGTAGAACTGAAAATAGAGCAATTATGAAATGTATAATTATTGAAGATGAGTTGCCTGCGCAAACTATTTTGAAAAAGTATGTAGGCAAAATTCCAGATGCTGAAATTGTACATACGTTTCAAACAGCAATGCAAGCTAATGAGTTTTTAAAAAACAATACTGCAGATGTTGTTTTTCTGGATATTAATTTACCTGATATTCCTGGATTAGATTTTATCAAAACGGTGAAAAAACCTCCTAAAATAGTTATTACCACTGCATATCCTGATTATGCAGTAAGTAGTTTTGAGCTAGATACTATTGTTGATTATTTAGTAAAACCATTTTCTTTCGACCGTTTTTTAAAAGCTGTAAGTAAAGTGGAAAACCAACTGAACAACCTTAACACTTCTGATAGTAATATTATTTACCTAAATATTGACAAGGTTATTCATAAAGTCAATTTAGAAGACATTTTCTATATAGAGTCTGATCGAAACTATTTACATTTCATTGCTTCTGATAAAAAACTAACAATTATCGACTCTTTAAAAAACTGGAAAGAAACGCTTAATTCTCATCAATTTATACAAGTACATAAGTCATATATAGTTAACTTTACTAAAATTGAAAAGTTTACAGGAACATCACTGCATTTTGAAAACAGGAAAGTTCCTATTGGAAGAACTTATAAAAGTAACCTATCGATGCTTTTAAAAACAAAGCGCCGATAGGTTCAACACTTATTTCCAAGTATTCTCTGCTTCTGTCCCATTCCAAATAACCGTGGCTAAATATGGGTTGTCTATAAAAGGATTTCTATTTCCTTGTTCCTTAGCAACAGCATTATTGCGTTGTATCTCTAAATCCGACACCGGATCATCTGCATTCCACTCTAACAATAAACTAACCATATTGCTATCTGACGCGGTAATTGATCCTACCGTTACATTTTTTGGCAAGCATTGATTGCCGTAACGTAGGTACATATACATTATCATACGAGCAACGTCTCCTTTCCATTCGTCTCCAGGATACCAATTCGCAGACACATCTCCAGCATTTCCTGCGCCTGCTGCAAATAATTTATTTCCTCTTTGAGAGTTAAATGTTACATCGCTAGGTCTTAAATGATGCGCATCTGCTCCTGGTCCACTGGTTCCTAAATTAGGATTTCCTAATGATTTAGGATACACGTGTTCTCTATTCCAATCTCCTGTATTTCCTCCATTGGCATCTTTACTACGAGTTCTATCTGTTACATAATTTCCATCTGCATCATCATAACCATAAATTAAAACTACTTTGCTAGGATCGTTAGGGTCTATATCTGATTGTTTTAATACATCCCATACTTCAGGAGTATACGATAAATTAGTAGTGTGAGTACTAGCAATAGTTACTGCTAATTCATCCATTAAAGAGTTTCCTGTAAGTGTAAAATCTATATCTTTATAATATGCTGATAATTCGGTAGGAATGGTAAAATTTCCTGAATTGCCATTAGCAGAAGCATTAACATTAATTACTACTGTTGCTGTAGAACAGCTGCTTGGTGTAATGGTACTACAAATAGTGTACTTAAAAGAATCTGTTCCTACAAAATCTTGAGCTGGTGTATACTTATACACATTATTACTTTGAACTACGGTTCCATTTCTTGCAGAAGTGGTCTCGAACGTTACTTTTACATTTCCGGAAGTATATGTGTCATTTGCCAAAAAACTAGGCAATACGGTCTCTTTATTTTCTGCTGCTTCAAAAGAATCATTAACAGCTATTACTTTATCTTCTTCTACCGGTGGTACAACTTCACTATCGCTACCTCCACAATTAATAAACAATGCGAGCATTGTTATTACTCCTATTACTTTCTTCATGATTCTCTATTAAATAATTTAGTCTTTTGTATGTTTATCATGCACCTTTGTTGGTACATTCTCATTCCATAGGGTTAAAATATCTGTCGCTACACTTGCTCCACTTCCTGCGGCTATCGCAAATTGACTTCTCCAACCAGCTAGTGTTCCACAAACATATAATCCTTCTCTAATTAAGTGGTTAAAGTTACGCAATTGAATTCTATCTTTCATAGCATTTGCACGCATATGTCGTTCTACATATTGTTCTAACCCAGCTATATCGAACGGTTTAGAGTAATTAAGTGCTATAACTACATTGTTGCTACGGTACTCTTTTTTATTTGTAACAACTTTATAAATATCTTCTTCTTCCAAAACAGCGATTACTTTCTCGTTATCTATTTGAGATACCTTTGGGTATAATTGTGTTAACTGCTCTTTCCCTTCTTCGAGAATGTCTTTTCCTAAAGTTCCTGGAGCAAGTCCAAGAACATTATTAAAAAGTGCATCTTGTAAATGAGAAGAACGCTGATGCATTATAATTCCTACTTTTTTGTTTTTTGCATACTCTTTAGCAAGTCCAGACCCTAAAACTAAAGCACATTGCATGCCTGATACTCCTCCTCCTACAATAAGTGTGTCAAAAATCATCTTAAGCTACTAACATTTTAAAATTAGCTGCAAATAGTTTTACTGCAATGGCCAATAAGACTACTCCAAATATTTTTCTAATAATATTAATTCCGTTAGGTCCAATAACTTTTTCAATTTTAGAAGAAGTCTTTAACACAATGTAAATGACAATTACATTTAACAAAACAGCTACTATTATATTCTCCAAATTAAATTCAGCTCGTAAAGAAAGTAATGTTGTTAAACTACCAGGACCAGCAATTAATGGAAAAGCCAAAGGAAAAACAGTCGCGCTTAGCGCTTCCTCATCATCTTCTTTATAAAGGGTTATTCCCAATATCATTTCTAACGCTAGAAAAAATAAGATAAAAGAACCAGCTACGGCAAATGAATGTACATCAATACCTATTAAATTTAATAGTCTCTGTCCTAAAAATAAAAACAAAATCATGATAAAACCTGCTATTACAGAAGCTTTTTCTGATTGAATGTGTCCTACTTTTTTACGTAAATCTATAATAATAGGAATGTTCCCTACAATATCAATTACCGCAAACAGTACCATAAAGGCTGTAAAAATTTCTTTGAAGTTAAAGTCCATAGTTGCTATATTTTCGCGTGCAAAATTATATAAGTAATATTACAATCTAGTATTTTTGCATTTAAATTTACGAGAAGTTAATATAAACTTCCAATATTAAAGACATTTTATGTTTCAATTAGGAAAAACCATCGTTTCTGAAGACCTTATAGAAAAAGAGTTTGTTTGTAACTTATCGGCATGTAAAGGTGCTTGTTGTATAGATGGGGATGCAGGTGCGCCTCTTGAAAAAGAAGAGACCGCAATTTTAGAAGAGATTTACCCAAGAATCAAACCTTTTTTACGAAAGGAAGGAATTGATGCTATTGAAAAACAAGGTACTTGGATTACTAGTGATTTTGGTGAACTAGAAACCCCTTTAATAAACGATGCTGATTGTGCTTATGTTATTTTTGATGATAAGGGTACCGCTTTATGCGCTATTGAAGAAGCATACAATCAAGGTATTGTAGATTGGAAAAAACCTGTTTCTTGCCATTTGTATCCTGTTCGTGTAAAGGATTATAGTGAATTTGCTGCCGTCAACTACCACAAATGGGAAATTTGTGATGATGCTTGTTCTTTAGGTAAAGAACTGCAAGTTCCTGTATACAAATTTGTAAAACAAGCTTTAATTAGAAAGTTTGGGCAAAACTGGTATGATGAACTTGAAAAAGTAGCTGAGAAACATTTAAAAAAATAATTTCATAAAACTAAAAAGCGATGCTAAATAGCATCGCTTTTTTTATTAAAAACTCTTTTTAGTTTACAGTAAAACTCCAAACTTGTCCTATTGACTTCGCTCCCGAGTTGTCTTTAGTATTTATTTTCCAATAGTACGTTTTACCACTTACAACATCAACTTCTAAACTAGTAGTACTTAAGTTTTCTTCTTTTATTGTTGTTGGGTCTGCATCTTCTCCAAAATATACATCATAGGTTAATGTATCTCCAGTATTTGAGTCAGCTCCTTTCCATTGAAGAGTTATGGTAGTTCCAGATATCGTTCCTTCATCTTCTGGTTTTACTAATTCAGCTGTAAATGGTGCTGTATTTGTTTCTCCCTCGCCTTTAGTATAAAAAGCAAAGACCTCCGATGGATCTCCTTCTTTTCCTTTATTATCAACTGCTGTCACTCTCCAATAATGAGCGACTCCTTTATCTAAAGCGATAGTGATGTTCGACGCAACTGCAGTTTGAGTTTTAACAATATTTGTTAATTCTCTATTCGTTGCTATTTCAATTTTATAACTAATGTTGTCATTATTTGGATCTGTCGCATCGCTCCAATCAAAAGGAATGCTATTATCAATACATAATAAGTTTTGTGTGGGATATGTTAGGGTTACCTTGGTTGGCGCTTCATTAACAACTTCTCCACCGCCGCCACTACTACTTCCTCCTCCACAACTAAATAACAGTGCTGTTGAAAATAATCCTAGTGTTTTAAGTACTCTTTTCATTATTTTAATATTTTAAATGTGTTTGTTTCATCTGTTCCTAGTTTTAGGATATAAATTCCTGATTTAAACTTATTGAAAGGAATAGATAACTCATTACCTTGTTTGTTAATCTTGTTTTTTAATACAACTTTTCCTGTAACGTCATAAACCATAACCTCAATAGTTGAGGCAGCATCGTTAGGAACTAATAAGTCAATAGATTCTGAAACTGGGTTTTTCTTAAGGAAAATATTGTCGATAACTGTTTTAAATTTTCCTTCACATTCTTTTGCTGTTTTAACTTCTAAGATACCACTTCCTTGAACATTGATATCAAACGTTGAGTGATTAAATGTGTCTATTAAGTTTCCGTTTAAATATACATTATAAGGAGCTGTACCCGATGTAACATTTATTGTATACCCTTTCGCTACATTATTTTTAGCAACTTTTAATGAAACTGGACTTGTTTCTTTTATTTGAACTTCGAAACATTGCACATAATCGTCTCTATCATTCACCTTCACGCACACTTCATACGCACCAGGTACTAGGTTTGAAAATGTTATTGATTCTGTTGTTAATTGTTCAGATACTTCTGTTGAGGTTCCTTTTACAGTAACGGTATAACTTACAAAGGTTTGCTTAACGTTTACAGTGATTTTTCCGTCGTTTTCATCTGCACAGGTTTCTGATGTAGTTTGGATAGCAATATTATCTGCATTCTTATAACTAGTATCACAAACATCACCTACTCCATCTCCATTACCATCTGCTTGGTCGGCATTTGCTGTATTAGGACAGTTGTCTACATTATCCATTACACCGTCTCCATCGGTATCTTGGCAAGCATCTCCTATTCCATTATTATCTGCATCTGCTTGATCTGGATTTGCTGTTGTTGGACAATTATCATTGACATCTAAAATACCATCTCCATCGGTATCTTGACAAACATCTCCTATTCCGTTTCCATCAGCATCTGCTTGGTCTGGATTTGCTGTATTAGGGCAGTTGTCTACTCCGTTTAACACACCGTCTCCATCTTCGTCTCCATTTACATCAAAAGTAAATTTCCCTGAGAAAACACCTCTACCATAAGTAGCTGCAAAAACAGTATTATCATCTCGCAAATCTAAATCTAAAACAGGAACATTACTCATTCCATTATAAGACTGTGTCCAAATAGGCGAAACATCATTAAAATTACTCGTTTTCCAAACACCTAAATCTGTACCTATAATTACTTCATTTTTACTTAATGGGTTTTGTAATATTGCTTTTACTGGGATATCAGGCAAATTACCTTCTTTACTAACCCAATTTGCTCCTCCATCATTAGAATACCAAATGTTGTTTACACCATAATTATGCATTGTAACAAAAATTTGATTTTCTGTTTCACCAAACTCAATATCAGATACCGAACCAACAAAGTCAGGTCCTGTTATATTAGACCAAGTACCAGAACCTGAATCAGCGCCCTCTACTTTAAGAAGTTTTCCATTTTTTAATCCCACAAATAGTTTACTTGAAGTAGTTGTATGAGGTGATACTCTTAATGCAGATGGTTCAGAATCCATTAATACATTTGTTAATAATGATTTTTCTACCAAACCGTCTACCAAGATATTTGAGTATCTTCTAATTGCTGAACTAAAAGATGATGATGAATAATTTGAATATAAAATATTCAAATTAGAGTCTAACTCTTCTTGATTTATAAAATCTCCATTACGAGCATTTTCATCGTTAATGGTTATTACTTTATCTGTTTTGTAGTCATACAATATTATACTTTGGTTATAAACATAGTTCGCTATAAAATACTTATCCTTTCCATCGGTGTCAAAAAAACTGGCAGCACCATCACCTCCAGAGGCTCTTATTGAACTATTAATTCCTTCCGAAGCTTCTTGAACTAACTGGGTTCCATTATCTTGTGCTCCTGCTAAGAAATATTCTTTTCCTTCAAATGCTGTTGTTGGTGCTACTCCTAGGGTATAAAACTGTAGTGTATTATAATTGTTGTTTCTAGCATCTATTGTAGATCCTGAGTTATTAGAATAGTATACTCCTCCATCATTACCAAACACCATTCTACTAGAAGAGGCAAATGCCAAACCATGGTGATCAGCATGTACCAAAGAAACCCCTAGTGAGGATAATAAATTGTTATTTGACCATTTTGAAATTTGTTGCCAACTATCTGCTCCATTGGTAGATTTAAATAAATCTATTCCTCCAACATACAGTGTGTTTTCATCATTTGGGTCTACCTTTATTAACAAATCATAAAAAGCTTGTCCTCTGGTAAAATCATTCGCTTCTATATCAGTATCCGCATCATTTGGTAATGCTGTTTCATTAACTGTAGTAAAGCTATCTGTCGTTTTTAAAATTTTTACTGGAGCTTCAGAATCATTAATTTCTGCTAACACATATACCATTCCTGCATTAGAAGGTGATAATGCTATTTCCGTTCTAATTCCATTTTCAATAGAATGAACTAAACTAAAATTCTCTCCATCAGTCGACTTTAAAATTGCTCCTCCTCCATCTCCAAAAGTAAAGCTTCTTGTAGTACTCAAATAGATTGAGTTATCTGAGGCAATTTCTAAATTATTTGGTTCATAAGGATTTCCTCCTGATGTTTTTGGAAGGTTTATTTTGGTAAAGTCCGTACCGTTAATTGATTTGTAAACACCAATACTATCTCCTCCTAATGAAATTCCTCCTGTATATCCTGCTTCTCCTGCTGCTATGTATACTTCAGATACTCCTGAGTTATTTCTTATTACAATATCGTTTATGTGTTGTATTCCTGGAACTATAGTCGAATTTGTCGCATCCTCTTTTAATTTTGTTAACGTTCCATTTACAGAACCTGTAGATAACTTAGTTATTATAGCATCTCCTATTTCTTGGTTTATCATTACTGCTGGAATGGTTACTGCTTCCGCTCCATCACCTGCAGCCATGTTAAAAGGAGTTGTATTTTCATTATTAACTATAATTACAGCCACTGCTCCTGCGTCTTGAGCATTTTTTGCTTTTGCTGAAAAATTACAGGTTCCTCTTCTAATAACGGCTATTTTACCATTTAGTTCTGATGCATTTGTAATAGCTTCACAACCATTGTCAGTTGGAGCTATTCCATCATTTACTAAAATTAAATCTTGTGTTATTGGTGTTGTTATATCTCCTCCAAAGGCAGTTGTTAATACTGATATATAATCTCCTCCTATTTCGGCAGGTGAATTAACGGTTAGTTTAGAATTTGTATCTAAAAAGCTTTCACCTGTAACTCCTCCTAGCACTTTTGACCAAGAGTTTCCTCCATCTGTAGATTTCCATAAACCATCTCCATTCACATCTCCGTTTACATACGACTCTCCAGTTCCTACATAAAAGGTTTTTGAGTCATTTGGATCTCCAGCTATACATGATACTGCTAAGTTTTCAGGTATTCCTACGCGAACCCATTTAGAATCTGGGTTTGATATGTTTGTATTTTTCCACAAACCTCCACTAACTCCTCCTGCAAAAACAGTTTCATTCGTAGCATCATTTGGATCGAACAAAAGTGCTCGTGTTCTTCCTCCAACATTATCTGGTCCTCTTTCTACCCAAGCATTATCGACATCACCAGGTACTTTTCGTCCAATTCTTCTTTTGTTTAATTCCTCTTGAAGTCTGTAAACATTTTCTTTGTGTGTTCTTCCTGTACTAGGATTGATTTCATTCAGGTATTTTTGCTCAAAATAAGCGTTCGGAGGCAGTCCTTGCGCTTTTCTTTTTTTCTTAGGAAGTTTTCCTGTTTTTTGAAAAGGATGTTCTTGCAACGTTTTTGCATGCTGTTTTCTTAGTTTATCAATTTCCGTTTCATTAGTAACGGAAACTTTAAAAACAACACCGCAGATAGCTATAATTAAAAAGCTAAAAAAAAGTATTTTTTTATTCATAATAAAGTAGTTGATGAGTACTATAACAGATAATTTTTACTTTACCCTAATTATTTTTAGCAATAATACATCAAACGACTTGTTTTTAAATAAAAAAACTAACTATTTAACACTTTCTAACTAATATTTCCCATTATTTTTCTGTGCAAACGAATAGCATACCCGTCTGATAAACCTGCAACATAGCTAGAAATTTGCATAATTCTATCGTATAAATCCTCTTTATCTTGTTGGTACTCTTTGGGTATTAAGTTTAAGACCAGCTTATCATAATTAGATTGTTCATTATCAAACTTATTGTTTAAAGCCGTTACAAAAACATCTAGAAGGTCTGCAATAATTTTATATCCTGCAACTTCTTTTTCAACAACCTCTTTGCTTCTGTAAATTTTATCGACGCTTATTTTAATGATATCATTAATCTGAGCTTCGTATTTACATTTGTCTAACAGCCCCTTATCGAACGTTCCATTCAAAATAGCGACTTCATTGTCTAAAAAGATCGTTACTGCTTCATTAATTAACACTCCTATAGCTAACGCTCGTAAATAACTTACACGGTCTTTAGTGTGCTGTAATGAATGGTATTTTTGACTATCAATCGTATATTTTACCAACTTAATCATGTATTCTAAGGCATAATCTTCTTCAATTAACCCTAAATTGATTCCATCTTCAAAATCGATAATTGTGTAACAAATATCATCAGCTGCTTCTACTAGGTACGCTAAGGGGTGTCGGTAATAAGAAATTCCTTCAGCTTCTTTCTTCAATAATCCTAAATCTTGCACTACATCTAAAAAAGCGTCTTTTTCTGACTGAAAAAAGCCGTATTTCTTATCTACGATGTGTTTCGTTGGTTTCTTTGGTAGACTCTCTTTAGGATACTTTAAAAAAGCTCCTAGTGTTGCATACGATAAGCGTAAGCCTCCTTGAATTCCTTCTCTATTTTCTGTAAGAATTTTAAATCCGTTGGCGTTTCCTTCAAAATCTATTAAATCTTGGTACTCTAAATCGGTTAATTGATCTTTGTACTGAAGCCCCTTTCCTGTTTTAAAATACTCTCCAATAGCTTTCTCTCCTGAATGCCCGAATGGCGGATTTCCAATATCGTGCATTACCGATGCCGCAGCTACAATGGCTCCAAAATCGTTAAAAGTATAGCCTAGCTCTTTTAAATGAGGGTGGCGCTCTAACAATACTTTTCCTACACGTCTTCCTAAAGTTCTACCTACAACCGATACTTCTAAACTGTGGGTTAAACGAGTGTGGACGAAATCAGTTTTAGACAATGGAATTACCTGTGTTTTATCTTGTAGGCTGCGAAAAGCCGATGAAAATATAATTCTATCAAAATCTACCTCAAAACCTAAACGAGTTTCATCTTGTTTTGCACGTTCACGTTTTTGAGTATCACCAAAACGTTTTAAAGAAAGGAGTTGTTCCCAGTTCATCATTCGTAAATAAAATTTTGTCGAAAATACAAAATCTTTATCCTAAACCTAGTTTTTCTTCTACATCATATTCTCTAATAACCTCCTTATCAGACGCAGCTACTTCTAGCCATTCTGTAAAACTTTTCACCTTGTAATGCAAACATCCATCCATGTAGTAAGCTAATGACCATTCATTACCCTTTTTCTCTTCATGAGTTAACCAACACCATGCTCCTCCATTTGAATCTTCAGACATTAAAGAAAGTAAACTTTCTGTCATAACCTTCTCCTCTCCTAAATAAACAGATTCGTTTAAAGTATTATGGTAATCGTATTCTTTATAAAAGCCTCCATTTTGGATACTATCTATATTTTGTACAAAAACCCAATCGCCTCCATCTCCAAAATATTTCAGAAATAGTTTATATGACTTTGGGAGTTTTAGATTTAACTTCTCTTCAATCACTTTAATTTCTTCATCAGTTAATGTTTTTCCAACATTCTCATGGTAATGGTAGTTTTCTAATAACCTAACTATACTTTTAGAAATTTGATGATTGTAATCAGTAGAATTCCTAAATTTATCTAGCAAACTCTTTGATTTACTCCTAACAGCTTTTTTCTTTTCTATTTTATCTGAATCAATTCTGTTATTCTTTCTTAAAATAGCAACAGCTACGGAAAAAATGCCAAGAATTATAAAGTATTTTATCTCCATAGACCTCTAAAATACTAAAAAAGAGAAGCCTTTCGACTTCTCTTTATCACTTTTAATTTAATTGGTAATTTTCATTGCTAACAAAAACGAATTCACTTTGTTTTCAATGATTTTTTTTAAGATCCACACATTAAGCAATCGTCTGGACCTGCATTTTTGGAAGCTTCAACCATCGCCTTAAACTCTTCAGGACTCATCGGTTTTTCGTCTTCTTTCTTTTCTACATTTAATGTGAATTGCTTCGCATTTACAGCAGACTTTGTACGTAAATAGTACATTCCTGTTTTTAATCCAGATTTCCAAGCATAGAAATGCATCGATGTTAACTTTGCATAGTCAGGATCTTTCATAAATAAATTTAACGATTGAGATTGATCGATAAAATATCCTCTATGGCGTGCCATATCAATAATATCTTTCATACTCATTTCCCAAACGGTTTTGTATAACTCTTTTAGCTCTTGCGGAATTATGTCAATATGTTGAATAGATCCGTTTGCACGCATAATATCTTCTTTCATATTGTTATCCCATAAACCTAATTCTACTAAGTCTTCTAGTAAATGTTTATTTACTACAATAAACTCTCCTGATAATACTCTACGTGTATAGATATTAGAGGTGTATGGCTCGAATGCTTCGTTGTTTCCTAAAATTTGAGAAGTAGATGCTGTAGGCATTGGTGCTACTAATAACGAGTTACGAACTCCATGTTTTTTTACATTCTTACGTAGTTTTTCCCAATCCCAACGACCACTTAATTCTTCATCTTTAATTCCCCACATATTGTGTTGGAATTCTCCTTCTGACATAGGAGAACCTTTAAAAGTTGAATAGGCTCCTTTCGCCTTAGCAACTTCCATTGATGAGGTTACAGCTGCAAAGTATAGGGTTTCAAAAATTTCTTGGTTAAGCTTCTTCGCTTCTTCTGAAGTAAACGGTAAACGTAACATGATGAAAGCATCTGCTAATCCTTGAATTCCTAATCCTACTGGGCGGTGGCGGAAATTTGAATTTTCTGCTTCTTTAACAGGATAGTAGTTACGATCAATTACTGTATCTAAATTACGAATTACTTTTTTAGTGACTTTAAATAACTTTTGATGATCGAAAAACTTATTTCCATTTTCGTCTTCAGCAACAAACATTGGTATTGCTATTGATGCTAAGTTACAGACAGCTACTTCATCTTCTGCCGTATACTCCATAATCTCAGTACATAAATTTGAAGAACGGATTGTTCCTAAGTTCTTTTGATTCGACTTACGGTTTGCAGCATCTTTATATAACATGTACGGCGTACCTGTTTCTATTTGTGATTCTAAGATTTTTTCCCATAAATCACGCGCTTTAATCGTTTTCCTTCCCTTTCCAGCAGCTTCATAACCTGTGTATAAACGTTCAAACTCTTCTCCATAAGTGTCGTATAAATGAGGGCACTCGTGTGGACACATCAACGTCCAATCAGCATCTTCCTGTACACGTTTCATGAATAAATCTGAAATCCACATTGCATAGAATAAATCACGCGCACGCATTTCTTCTTTACCATGGTTTTTCTTCAAGTCTAAAAAGTCAAAAATATCTGCATGCCAAGGCTCTAAATACATTGCAAAAGACCCCTTACGTTTTCCTCCTCCTTGATCTACATAGCGTGCTGTATCGTTAAATACGCGTAACATAGGTACAATTCCGTTTGAGGTTCCGTTAGTTCCTGCAATATAACTTCCTGTAGCACGAATATTGTGAATAGATAACCCGATACCTCCAGCTGATTGTGAAATTTTGGCTGTTTGTTTTAGGGTATCATAAATTCCATCAATACTATCGTCTTGCATTTGTAGTAAGAAACAAGATGACATTTGTGGTTTTGGTGTACCTGAATTGAATAATGTTGGTGTTGCATGGGTAAAATATTTTTTACTCATCAATTCGTATGTAGCAATTGCTTCGTCAATATCTTCTTTGTGAATACCTATAGCAACACGCATTAACATTTGTTGTGGACGCTCAACAATATTTCCGTTTAACTTTAATAAATAAGAGCGTTCTAATGTTTTAAAACCAAAATAATCGTAATTAAAATCACGACTGTAGATAATTGTTGAATCTAATTTATCGGCATTTTCCATGATGATTTTATATACATCATCTGCTAGTAAAGGAGCTTTATTTCCTGTACGTGGATTGATGTATTCGTACAAATCAGTCATTGTTTCTGAAAACGATTTTTTGGTATTCTTATGTAAGTTAGATACGGCAATTCTCGCTGCTAATTTTGCATAATCAGGATGTGCAGTTGTCATTGTTGCAGCAATCTCTGCTGCTAAATTATCTAATTCAGAAGTAGTTACCCCATCATACAGTCCTTCAATAACACGCATTGCTACTTTAACTGGATCAACAATATTGTTTAATCCGTAACACATTTTTCTAACCCTTGCTGTGATTTTATCGAACATCACAGGCTCTTTTCTGCCGTCTCTTTTTACTACATACATATTGATATTGGTTTTTTGTTGGTTAATAGCGTCGCCAAAACATAGTTGTTTATGGCAACATGTAAAATGTTAATACTAGTTTTGTTTCTTTTGAAACGATTATAACGCTAAAACACTGTAAAAAGTGCTGTAACTGAGTAAATACTGCATGTAGGGGAAATAGCAGCTTATTGGTTCCTAAAAATCTGCATCAAAGCTGATGCTTCCTGTACCTCCGGATTTTACTCCAGCTTTTTGGTACTCTGATACTCTTTTTTCAAAGAAGTTTGTTTTCCCTTCCAAAGAAATCATTTCCATGAAATCAAATGGATTGGTAGACCCATATTCTTTTTCGCATTCGAATTCTAAAAGTAGTCTATCGGTAACATACTCTAAATATTGAGTCATTAACGTTGCATTCATTCCTATTAAACTCACAGGCAAAGACTCCGTTATAAATTCTCTTTCAATATCTAAAGCAGAAATTATAATTTCTCTAATTCTTTCTTTTGGTACTTTATTTACCAAATGGTTGTTGTGTAAGTGTACTGCAAAATCACAGTGCATACCCTCATCACGAGAAATTAACTCGTTAGAGAATGTTAATCCAGGTAAAAGTCCACGCTTTTTTAACCAGAAAATTGAACAGAAAGATCCTGAAAAGAAAATTCCTTCAACTGCTGCAAAAGCAATTAAACGCTCGGCAAACGAATCTGAATCAATCCATTTTAATGCCCAATCTGCTTTCTTTTTTATAGCTGGGAAAACTTCAATTGCTTTAAATAATCTATTTTTTTCCTCTTCATCTTTAATATACGTATCAATTAATAATGAATAGGTTTCAGAATGAATATTTTCCATCATTATTTGAAAACCATAAAAGAACTTTGCTTCTGAATATTGCACTTCATTTACAAAGTTTTCTGCTAGGTTTTCATTTACAATTCCATCAGATGCTGCAAAAAATGCTAAAACATGCTTAATAAAGTAGCGTTCATCGTCTGTTAATTTAGAATTCCAATCGGTTAAGTCTGAATGCAAGTCAATTTCTTCAGCAGTCCAAAAACAAGCTTGTTGCTTTTTATACCATTCCCATAAATCGTTATGTTGAATTGGAAAAATTACAAATCTGTCTTTATTTTCTTGTAAAATTGGTTCAATCGATGCCATGCTTTTTAAGCTCTTTTTAGTGTGTTATTTTTTATTCCCTGAGATAGAAACAAAGATTGGAAAAATTGCTAAATTTTGAAAGCTATACTTATTCACAAATCCCTTGAAGTTTTTAACAAATCTTCTTTTCTCCTTCAATTTACATTTTTTTAAGTTTTTACAAAAACTTAAAAATCAATACTTTAAAATTAAAAAAAACGCTTGATAAGTGATACTCACTGAGTTTCTTATTTTGTGTTTAAACATAAAAAAAGTGATACAAAATGCATCACTTTTTAAGTTTTTATTTGCTTCTTTTTAAGGGCTATTTTGTAACCTTTAAAACGTCTTCGATTATTTGTTCAATTTGTTTTTTAGGCAGTGCTCCATGTGCCATTTGAGGATCTTCTTTAGCAGGGCAGAACAACATAGAAGGAATGCTTCTTATTCCAAAAGCAGTAGCTAATTCTTGTTCAGCTTCTGTATCTATTTTATAAACATGTATTTTTCCTTCATATTCTACACTTAATTCTTCCAAAACAGGAGCTAATGCTTTACATGGTCCACACCAGTCAGCATAAAAATCAATTATTGCAGGTAATTCTCCTTCAAATTTCCATTCTTTATTTTCTTCATAGTTAAAAACTTTTTTTAAAAAAGCTTCTTTGTTTAAGTTTTCAGTCATGCTTATTCATATTATAATTATGTAAAGGTAGTCGTTTTTATTTCAATAGGTTTACAGGGGCTTTTTTGTTAAAATCATCTTAAAATAAATGACTATGAGTGTTTTTCTTCTAAATTTGGTCTAATTAACCAATTTTTTAATCATGAGAAAAATCCTTCTTCCCATTATTTGTGCAGGAACAATTTTAGTTTCTTGCAAAGAAGAAAAGCAACCTAAAAAAAATATTAGTGTGAACTATCCAGAAACAACTAAAAAACCTGTTGTAGATGAATATTTTGGTACCAAAGTAACTGATAACTATCGTTGGTTAGAAGACGATAGAAGTGCTGAAACTGAAGCTTGGGTAAAAGCTGAGAACGAAGTTACTTTCGATTACTTAAACAAAATTCCATACCGTGAACAGTTAAAAAATCGTTTATCAGAGCTATGGAACTACGAAAAGGTAGGAACTCCGTTTAAAGAAGGTGACTATACCTATTTTTATAAAAACAACGGATTACAAAACCAATATGTTTTATATAGAAAAGATAAAGAAGGGAAAGAAGAGATTTTCTTAGACCCTAATACATTTGCTGAAGATGGAACAACATCGTTAGGTTCAGTAAGTTTTACCAAAGACGGAAAAACCGTTGCTTATGCTATTTCTGAAGGAGGAAGTGATTGGAGAAAGGTTATTATAATGGATGCTGAAACTAAAGAAATAAAAGAAGATACTTTAGTAGATGTAAAATTTTCTGGAATAGCTTGGAAAGGAAGTGAAGGATTTTACTATTCTAGTTATGACAAACCTAAAGGAAGTGAATTGTCTGCCAAAACAGATCAACATAAATTATACTTCCATAAGTTAGGAACTCCTCAAAGTTCTGACGAAGTTATTTTTGGAGCCACTTCAGCAGAAAAACATCGTTATGTGGGTGGATACTTAACAGAAGACAACAAATATTTATTAGTTTCTGCTTCAACCTCAACTTCAGGAAATAAGTTATTTATTAAAGACCTCACTGACCCTAACAGTAAGTTAACTCCTATTATTGACAATTTTGATAGCGATACGGGGGTAATAGACAGTAGAGGTAGTAAATTATACTTAGTTACTAACTTGAATGCTCCTAACAAAAAGATTGTTACTGTTGATGCTGCAAACCCAACACCAGAAAACTGGGTAGATTTTATCCCTGAAACTGAAAACGTATTATCTCCATCAACAGGAGCTGGATACTTCTTTGCTAAATATATGGTAGATGCTGTTTCAAAAGTAGTACAATATGATTTTGACGGGAAACTAATTCGAGAAGTAAAATTACCAGGTGTAGGTTCTGCAGGTGGTTTTGGAGGAAAAGCAGAGGCAAAAGAATTATACTTCTCTTTTACCAACTACAATACTCCAAGCTCTTCATATAAGTTCAACCCAGAAGATGGAACTTATGAATTATACTGGAAACCTGCTATTTCTTTCAACGCAGATGACTATGAAAGTAAGCAAGTATTTTATACATCAAAAGATGGAACAAAAATTCCTATGATTATTACCTATAAAAAAGGATTAGAGTTAAACGGTAAAAACCCTACTATTTTATATGGTTATGGCGGATTCAATGTAAGCTTAACTCCAAGTTTTAGTATTGCCAATGCGGTTTGGATGGAACAAGGTGGTGTATATGCTGTACCAAACTTACGTGGTGGTGGTGAATATGGTAAAAAATGGCACAACGCAGGGACACAGTTAAAAAAGCAAAATGTTTTTGACGATTTTATTGCTGCTGCTGAATACCTAATCAAAGAAAACTATACTTCTTCTGATTACTTAGCTATTAGAGGAGGATCAAACGGAGGTTTATTAGTAGGAGCTACAATGACACAACGTCCTGATTTAATGAAGGTAGCTTTGCCTGCTGTAGGCGTATTAGATATGTTACGTTACCACACATTTACAGCTGGAGCTGGTTGGGCGTATGACTACGGAACTTCTGAACAAAGCAAAGAAATGTTTGAATACTTAAAAGGATATTCACCAGTACACAATGTAAAAGAAGGTACTCAATATCCTGCAACTATGGTAACTACTGGTGATCATGATGATCGTGTAGTACCAGCTCATAGTTTTAAATTTGCTGCTGAATTACAAGAGAAACAACAAGGAGACAACCCTGTATTAATTAGAATTGAAACCAATGCGGGTCATGGAGCAGGAACTCCTGTAGCAAAAACTATTGAACAGTATGCTGATATTTTTGGATTTACTTTATTTAACATGGGATTTGAAACATTACCAAATGCTCCAAAATCGAAAATAAAAAGTTAAAAACTGTAACATTTTTATAAAAACAGACTCTTATTAGAGTAAATTTACTACCTCGGGACAAAATCTCGAGGTAGTTTGTTAAAATTAAGATTCATTCAAAAAACATTAAAAATGAAAACCATTCACAAAATGCTGTTTACTACTGCCGTTGCTTCTTTAGGAGTTATTGCATGTAAAACAGACAAAAAGCCTGAAGAAAAAGTACAGGCAATTGTTTTAGAAAACATGGATACTTCGGTTAAACCTACCGATGATTTCTTTAGATATGTTAACGGTTCTTGGATTGATAACACTGAAATTCCTGCTGACGAAACTTCTTGGGGAGGATTTAATCAGTTGAGAAAAACCACTACCAAAGATGTATTAGCTATCTTAAACAAGGCTATTGAAGAAGGTAATTTCCCTAAAGTAAAAGATGCTGAAGGAAAAGAAATAGATTCTGATCAAGAAAAAGCGGTAAACTACTACGAAACTATCATGGATACCGTAGCTAGAAATAAAGCGGGTAAAGCACCTGTACAACCTTTTCTTCAAAAAATTGAAGAAATTAAAGACTTAAACGACGTACAAACTTTTATTACCAACATGGCTCCTTATGGAGGTGCTGGTTTTTATGGTTTTGGAGTGTTTAACGACCTTAAAAATAGTAGTATGAATGCGGGTTATATGGGAGCTGGCGGACTTGGTTTATCAAGAGATTACTACGTGGATGAAAAAGTAAAAGACAAACTTGAAAAATATGAGATCTTTGTAGCTAAAATGTTACAAGAGTTTGGTGATGATGAAGCTACAGCAAAAAAGAATGCAGCGACTATTGTTGCTTTTGAAAAAAGTTTGGCTGAGCCTAGAATGACAAAAGAAGAACGTAGAGATACGCGTAAAATTTACAACCCAATGACCCTTGCTGAATTGGCTGAATTGGCTCCTGTAATTGATTGGGAAGCTCATTTAAAAGGAATTGGTGTTGATAGTATTGATAAAATTATTGTTACAGATCCTGGGTATTTCAAAGCAATGAATGAAATCCTTAAGAACAGCCCTATTGAAACTGTTAAATTATCATTACGTTGGAACGCTATTAACAACTCTTTAGGTTTATTATCTACTGATTTAGAAAAAGCTAATTGGGAATTTTATAGCAAAGATATGCGTGGAGCTAAACAACAACGTCCAAGAGACGAGCGTGCTTTAGCTAATTTAAACGGCGCTATTGGTGAAGCTTTAGGTAAGTTATATGTAGATGAAAAATTTCCTCCTGAAGCGAAGCAAAAAGCTAAGGAAATGATTGATAACGTAATGTTAGGTTTTGAAAAACGTATTGCGCAATTACCTTGGATGAGTGCTGAAACTAAAGAAAAAGCTTTAGAGAAATTACACAAATTAACTGTTAAAATTGCGTATCCTGATAAATGGAAAGACTACTCAACTTTACTTGTTAAAGGATTAGACGAAGGGGGTACGTATTTTGACAACGCGGTTAATGTTCGTAAGTGGAACTTTGAAAAAGATATGGCTAAATTAGGTAAAGAAGTAGATAGAACTGAATGGGGAATGTCTCCTCAAACTGTAAATGCTTACTTTAATCCTGTAAACAATGAAATTGTATTTCCAGCCGCAATTTTACAACCTCCTTTCTATAACTACAAAGCTGATGAAGCTGTAAATTATGGAGGAATTGGAGCCGTTATTGGACACGAAATTTCACACAGTTTTGATGATTCTGGAGCTCGTTTTGACGGTGATGGAAACTTAAAAAACTGGTGGACAGAAGAAGATGCTGAAAAGTTTAAAGAAGTTGGTTCAAAGTTAATCAAACAATTTAGTGATATTGTTGCTATTGATAGTATGAACTTAAATGGTGAGTTTACTTTAGGTGAAAATATTGGTGATTTAGGTGGTGTACAAGCTGCTTATGAAGGATTACAAATTTTCTTAGAAAAGAATGGGCGTCCAGAAAAAATTGACGGATTTACACCAGAACAGCGTTTCTTCCTTTCTTGGGGAACTATTTGGAGAACAAAAATGCGTGATGAAGCGTTAAAAAACCGAATTATGACAGATACACATGCACCTGGAATGTACAGAGCTTATATGCCTCTTAAAAACGTAGATGCCTTTTATGAAGCATTTGATGTTAAAGAAGGAGACAAAATGTACTTAAAACCAGAAGATCGTGTAAGAATTTGGTAAATTCAATTAAAAAATAAGTACCTTTAAACCAGTGTATATACACTGGTTTTTTGTTTTCCAAAAATTAACAACAAGTTTTGTATATTCCAAAAAATAGTAAGTAATTCGCCCTCCTTAATTTTTAATAGAATGAGATTAATTGGAAGGATTGAAAAAATATCCTTTTTAAACTGGGAAATAGAAGATTTACCTGTAAAGATTGATACAGGAGCCTATACTTCTGCAATACATTGTAAGCATATTGAAGAAAAAGACGGTGTGTTAGAGTTTATATTACTCTGCCCAAAAACAGAAAAATATAATAATAAATTGCTTCAAACAAAAAAGTATAAAGTAAAAAGCATAAGAAGCTCAAACGGAAAGAAACAAAAAAGATATGTTGTTTCTACATCCGCTATTTTTTATGGTAAAAAATACAAAATAAAGCTATCGTTATCAGATAGAGGTAAAATGAATTATCCAGTATTAATTGGTAGAAAATTTTTAAACAAGAAATTTATTGTGGACGTTTCACAAAAAAACATCACATCAAAAGAAATATAAAAAATGAAAATTGTTGTTCTTTCTAGAAACCCTAAATTATATTCAACCAAACGCTTAGTAGAAGCAGGCGAAAAAAGAGGTCATGAAATGGTCGTATTAGACCATACCAAATGTGATCTTATTATCGAAAAAAGAAAGCCTGCAATAGTATACAACCATGAGCTTGTAACCGATGTTGATGCCATTATACCTCGTATTGGTGCTTCCGTTACTTTTTATGGTACTGCTGTTGTGCGTCAATTCGAAATGATGAAAGTTTTTTCTGCAGTAGAATCTCAAGCTTTGGTACGCTCAAGAGATAAACTAAGTAGTTTACAGGTACTTTCGAGAGCAAATTTAGGACTTCCAAAAACGGTTTTTACCAATTATTCGAAAGATACTTCAGAAATTATAAAAAAAGTAGGTGGAGCTCCTTTGATTGTTAAACTTTTAGAAGGCACACAAGGTTTAGGTGTTGTTTTAGCCGAAACCCGAAAAGCTGCCGAATCTGTTATTGAAGCTTTTAACGGATTACAGGCTCGGGTCATTGTTCAAGAATACATTAAAGAAGCTAAAGGAGCTGATATTCGTGCTTTTGTGGTAGATGGTGTGGTTGTA
Organism: Tenacibaculum sp. FZY0031; assembly: GCF_036350695.1. Classification (NCBI taxonomy): domain Bacteria; kingdom Pseudomonadati; phylum Bacteroidota; class Flavobacteriia; order Flavobacteriales; family Flavobacteriaceae; genus Tenacibaculum; species Tenacibaculum sp. FZY0031. Next base: position 64,199 of record NZ_JAZDVY010000004.1, on the reverse strand, counting down.
GGTGCTATGAAGCGCCAGGGAAAAGAAGGTGAATTTAGATCTAACTTGCACAGAGGAGGAACTTCAGAAATTATAGAGTTAACTGATGAAGAAGAAAATGCAGCTTTAAAAGCTGTAAAAGCAATGAAATTAGGTATTGCTGGTGTAGACATGTTACAGTCTGATAGAGGTCCCTTAATTTTAGAAGTTAATTCTTCTCCTGGTTTAGAAGGCATAGAAAAAGCCACAGGAAAAGATATAGCAAAAAGTATTATACGCTACGTAGAAAGAAATGCTTAAAACAAAACCGATACAAAAGAGTATCGGTTTTTTGTTTCTTACTAAAGAGTTACTTTTGTAGCCATGCTACAGGTAAATAATATTTCATTCACATATTCATCTAAAGAAAACACCTTAGAAAACATCCATTTTACACTTCAAAAAGGAGAACACTTATGTGTAATGGGAGAAAGCGGTTGTGGAAAATCTACACTTTTAAAAATTGTTTATGGCTTACTTGATGTTGATAAAGGAGATTTATATTGGAATGGTACTCAAATTTTGGGTCCTCAACACCATTTAGTTCCTGGAATGGCATTTTTTAAATATGTAGCACAAGATTTTGATTTAATGCCTTTTACCTCAGTAAGTGAAAACATAAAAAAGTTTTTATCTCGTTTTTACCCCAAAGAAGCAGAAGAAAGAACAGAAGAACTTCTTGATGTTATTGAAATGACTGAGTTAGCTAACGAAAAAGTTAAAAATTTAAGTGGCGGGCAACAACAACGAGTTGCTATTGCTAGGGCTTTGGCCAAAGAACCTGAATTATTATTGTTAGATGAACCTTTTAGTCAAATAGATAATTTTAAAAAAAACTCGTTAAGAAGACGCTTGTTTTCTTATTTAAAAAAGAAAAATATTGCTTGCATCGTAGCAACTCACGACGGAAATGATGCACTTTCTTTTGCTGATACTCTGATGGTAATTCGCAACAACCAAATCATTGCGCATGACAGTCCAGCAAATTTATATAAAACCCCAAAAGAAAAATATATCGCTTCTTTATTTGATGATGTAAATGAACTTACCATTAACAAACAAACACTACTGCTATATCCTAATTTGCTTGAGATTACCAAAGAACCTTCAAAACTAGAAGGAACGGTGCTAAAATCTTATTTTAAGGGAAGCCATTGGTTGATAGAAGTTGCTTATAACAACCAATCTATTTTTATACATCACTCTGAAAATATTGAGCATAAAAAAACAGTCCCTTTTAAGTTAAAAGAGACTGTTTAAACCAATAATAACTATCTCAATAATTATTACTCAACTATCTTAAAATAAATTACTTTCTTAAAAAAATACACCCTTACCGTCTAAACACCAAAAGATAAAAGTGTATTATAGCTTCTTCTTCTATTCTGGTTATAACAACCTTTCCTGAATGTAAAACAAGTAACTTTTATTTTACCCTACCTTTTTCTTTAAAAAATTTTTTTGATGGTGTTTTTTACTCCATTAAACTCAAAAGATTCTCCTTCTTTTTTCCCTAAAATTAACTTCCCAATGGGTGAAGATGAAGATATGGCGAAGTATTTTTTATTTGCAAAAGTTAGCAAGCCTACGCTCACACTAATAAAGTAGTTTATAGTTGAAGTAGTTATAACCACACTACCCAAATGAGCCGTTTTTGAAGTTGTTTTTGTATTAATTTTAGCTAGTGTTTCTTTCATTTGAGCTATTCCACTAAGTTGTTGACCTGCTTTTTCCATTTCTAATTGTAGCATTGCCCTTCCTGTTTCGTGCTTATCTCCTGCAGAACTTTTTGTTTCAGATAGTAAGGCTTTCTGATGAGAAGAAATGGTTTCTTCCACCGTTTGTAAGCGTTTGTTTACATACAACTCACATTGTTTGTATAGCTCTTCTTTAATATTCATTTCTTAATATCTCTAAGCACTTTTAATTTACAAGTTCTGCCAACTCCTTTCCTACTAAACTCCCAATAGCTACTCCCATTCCGCCTAACCGTACACCACAAAAAACATTATTTGAAAGCTGTGTTACAATCGCTTTTTTCTGGTTTCCAACCCCCATAATTCCACTCCAACGATGTTCTATTTCGACTTTATTATTCGGTAAAATTGTCGTTTTTAAAATTTCTTCTAATTTATTTTGGATAAGCGATGTTTGTCCAAACTCGGTAGTTTCTTCTCTTTTTAAATCAAGGTTTCTTCCTCCTCCAAATAAAATTCTATCATCAATATTTCTAAAATAATAATACCCTTTATCTAGGTGAAAGGTTCCTTTAATATGTAGATTTTTAATGGGCTTGGTAATTAAAACTTGGGCCCTTGCTGGTTGTACATCTTCTTTTAAGAGCTGGTTTGCAAATCCGTTAGTAGCTACAAATAATTTGTGTGTGCTAAATGTAATTTCATTTGTTTTTACTACAACTCGCTCATTGTTTTCAAAAAAGTTTTCAACCTGAATATTGTTGATAATTTTTATCTTTGAAGACTGTACTTTTTCTAACAACTTTGCAGCCATTTTACCAGTATCTATCTGTCCTTCGAATTGATTTGTTATATAATGTTGATGGATGTTTTTAAAGTTAAATTCATTAGGTGCTACTGTAAAAACATCTGAAGAAAATAACGGTTTCAAAAGCTTGTTTATAGCCTCCTTTTTATTTAAACACGATTCATATAATTCGGTTGTTAAAAACAATTCAAATCCTTTATGCTGTTGAAAGTCGATATTCTTATCACCTAATGTCGTTCTTAAAAGCTGTAACCCTTCCCAACGTTTTTTTACCAAATTAAAAACCTCTTCTTCAGTATGTGTTTTTAAGTCGTCTATTAGTTCTGATAAACTTCCAAAACAAGCAAAACCTGCATTTTTAGTACTGGCTCCTTGCGGTAGTATTCCTTTCTCTAGCACTAAAATTTTTGCTTTTGGATATTTTTTCCGCAACTGCAACGCACAATTTAATCCCACAATACCGCTTCCTACTACAGTAAAATCAACTTTTGAAAACCATTCTTTTAATTCCCAGTAACTGAAACTCAATATCATATAAATCTGATTATATTTGTGACTTGGCACATTCCTTGAATGCCTAAATTTAAACATTAAAAAACAACTCTATGAAATTAATTGGAATCTTAATTTTAGCTTTAAGTTTTGCAAAATGCGCAAGTGTAAAAACAGAAAATAATCATCCCTTTAAAATAGAATCTGCTAATTATTCTAATGTAACTGGTGGTGTAAAAGGTAGTTATAGTTCTACAAACTTAATTATATACTTTAGTGCTGAAGAGCCTATTGATTTTCAAAAAGTATATTTTCAAAACAGAATTACCAAAGCTGTCGTCGAACAACATAACAATCAAACATATATTGCAGCTCGCTATAAAACCTCCTCTGATGACGAACAAAAGGATATTGTTTTACATGCAGACCCTAAAAAAGAAATTGGAAATACCCCCAACACTCCAACTGAGGAATTCCCTTTTAAACTTAAAGAAAATGAAGCAATGGTTTCTTATGTTATAGGAGAAAAAACTTACTATGCGAAAGTAGAAAACATTATAAAAAAAGAGACGGTTTTTATGGAATAAAAACCTTTACATAAACAATAAAAAGCACCTCAAAAGAGGTGTTTTTTATTTTTGGCACGTAATTTGAAAACTAATAAGCATAACCATAAAACGAATGCTTATGAAACGTATAAAATTACTTTTAATACTACTTATTAGTGGTGTAACACTTACGTCGTGTGTTGTAAGAAATGAAATTGTAGATGATGGTTTTTCATTAAACGAGTACATTTCTAGTTATGATTTATGGTATGTAGATTATCACAGAACAACTGGTAGTGGCGAAGTTCCTTTTTTATCAAGAGCTTTTACCATTTCTTTTTTAAATGGAACCATGTATGCAAATAATAATATTGTTGATATTGGTAAAACTGGAAATGGCTTAGGGATAGCAGTGGGTAACTATCGTACACAGGGAACGATTTTAGAAACGCGTCACGATATAGATGGGTATTTTGAATTTGATGTGGTACAACTTTCTAGTAACGAAATTAGAATTGATGATTTATCGCAAAATGTTAGTTATTATTTAGTAGGTTATCAAGTAAACACTTTTGATTATGACATGTTGTTCTACGAAAACATTGAGTATTTCTTACAAGAGTTTAAAGCTTGGGAACGAACAGGTGAGTCTGGAGGGGTAGCAAACCCTTTTGATCAAGAGCATTATCTTAGATTTACACCAGAAAATAACGTAACTTTCAATTCATCTCATGACCCTTTTGGCACAAATGTTGATTACATTAATTGGGACTTTGAAGGAAGCTATGTAGTTCGTAATGTTCAAGGTGTAGAAAATTTAAAATATTTAACACTTAATTATGATAACGGAGATACTGAAGAGTTTGATTTAACCGTTATAAATGACGAAACGATAGAATTGTATCATGTAAGTTCTAAAACAACATATGTTTTTTCAGGAAGAGGGTTTATACAATATCTTAAAGGAGAAAAAACAAGTACTGCTAAACCGGCTGTAAAAAATAGCGGTAGAAAGCGTACTAAAATAGAAAGAGAAACAGTTCCGAAAAGGAAATAAAAATAAAGTTTGGTTAGTTGATTTTTGGTTGGTGTAGTAGCCAACTAAAAGGAACCGCTCCGCTAGGGGCGGTTTTTCATTTTATAATGGTAGCTTAACATAAAAAAGGTTACCTTTATACAAAACAAAAAACCATGCAACAAACTGCTTTAATTACTGGAGCAACCTCAGGTATTGGTAAGGCAACCGCTCAACTTTTTGCAACAAATAACATCAATTTAATTCTTTGTGGTAGACGTATTGAAAAGCTACAACAATTACAACAAGAACTCTCGCAATTCACCAAAGTGCATATACTTCAGTTTGATGTTCGTTATAATGAAGAAGTACAACGTGCAATCAACAGTTTACCTAATGAGTTTAAACATATTGATATTCTTATTAACAACGCTGGAAATGCCCATGGGCTAGACAGCATTCAAAATGGAAATATTGATGATTGGGATGCTATGATAGATGGAAACGTTAAAGGCCTCTTATATGTTTCAAAAGCAATCATTCCTCAAATGGTGGAGCGTAACAACGGTTTCATTGTAAATATTGGTTCTATTGCAGGAAAAGATGTGTACCCTAATGGAAATGTGTATTGTGCATCAAAGTTCGCTGTAAACGCTTTAAATAAAGGAATGCGTATTGATTTGAATCAACACAATATTCGCGTAAGCGCTATTCATCCTGGATTAGTAGAAACTGAATTTTCAGATGTTCGTTTTAAAGGAAATTCTGAAAGAGCTAAAACCGTATATCAAGGCTACAAAGCACTGCAACCTGAAGATATTGCAGATATTATACACTTTGTAGTTACTCGTCCGTACCATGTAAATATTGAAGATTTAATTGTATACCCAACAGCGCAAGCTAGTGCAACTATTGTAAACAAAAATGCTTAAGTTGTGATTAACAAACGTCTTTTAATTAAAAACTTACTGTCTCATAACGACGAGAATAGTTTTTATGATAAAAAACAAAAGTTATCCTTAAGCACTAAAGAAGGAAAAGCTAAGTTTATAAAACACGTTTGTGCTCTTTCTAATTCAAATCCTAACAATAACTCTTATATTGTTATTGGTATTGAAGATGAAGAAAATAAAATTATTGGAGTTGATTTTTACGATGATAGCAAAATTCAAAATTTAGTAAATGCTTACCTGAATAACCCTCCAAAAATAGAATACGAAAACGTTCCTTTCCCCCGTTTACAGCGTCATAAAGTAGTTGGTTTGGTAACTATTTATCCTACCAAATTAATTACCTCTTTAGCTAAAAACGCTTGGAAATACCGCAAAGAAACGATTTTTTATCGCAGAGGAAGTAACTCTATGCCTGTTGAAGGTAATTATGTACTTAAAAACAACAACCAAGCCATTGTTGAAGCTATTGAAAAAAATGCCAGCAATAATATTCAACTTACTCTTGACGGTGTTTTTGATTTTATAAATCGACATAAACCAGAGTACAACCCGCAATACAAAGTGTTTAATGAGCAATTTGTACTTTGTTGGGCAGGAAAAAAGAAAGTTATCGCTCATGAAGAGTTTTTTACTCGTGTAGACATTGAGTTGATAAACGAGCAAGTGCGTTTATTTTTCTCTTCATTAGACGATGTACAAATTAAGTATAATGAACAATCGTTTATTATTACCGAATACATTGTTTTAGGAATTGATAAGAGTGAAAAACGTTATCCATTAGAAAAAACAATTATCAATTTTAAAGATAACGGAAAGCACGATATTGTTACGGAATTTCTTTTTGAAGCTCCTCAATATCACAACGATATATTACAGCTTATTTATAAAAACAATAATAGTATTGTTGCTAAAATTGTAAAAAAGAAGCCCCTTTCAGTTATTGAACACGAAGATGTATATCGATTACCCACCTCCTATTTAATTTGTTATTTAAACGGGTTTGAAAGTGCTCCTCTACAACTTAAAAAAGCAAAATACTATATCAAAAATTTAGAGGATAAAACCACCTATATAAAATACAAAGAAGCCATGCGCGTAATACGTAAAGTGAAGTATAATTAGAATGTTTAATTTATCTTTTCAAACTTTTGAGAATATCCTTCGTTAGAAATAAAGTTTAAAATCAAAGACTCATTATTTAATTCAAAAAAAATCGTAGCTATATTAGAATCCTGACAACCAGTAGTTATAGTATTGTTTTCATAGGTTCCTGAACTTATCATTTCATCTGAGTATGGATCACATAAAGAATTATTAGTTGTTAATATTCCATTACTTTTAAATTCAATAGTTTTATTACTTCTAACAGGTTCAAAAGTTCCACTACCATCTCCTGGATCTGCTAAAACCTCAATTAATTTCCATTTTCCTACTAATTCAGTTTTTAAACCCTCTGTCTTATTACTACATGAGAACATAAGACTAACTGCTAATAAAAATAAAATTTTATTTTTCATTTTTTGGATTACCTCTTTAATAATTAGATGCTTATTTATATAAAAGGTTGCGTCATTTTTGTAAATAACATGATTAAAAATATAAAACAAACCTTAATATTTAATTACCTCAACACTAATTGTACCATTGTAATTATCCCAATTAATAGAATAAAAGACAACGACAGTTTTCTGAATTTTGACTGTGGGATGTATGCTAGTATTTTTTTTCCTATAAATGATCCTACTAATCCAATTACAAACAAAAAAGGTACATACTTTAAATCATGGTCATGAATATAACCGTTGTTGTAGTAGACAAATGTTCTTGAAAAATCAATCATAAAGTCTATAAAGGCCGACGTTGCTATAAACACACTCTTTTCTAAATTAAAAGCTGCCATGGTTAAACCTCTAATGGCGCCTCCTGTTCCTAACAACCCTGCAGAAAACCCAGAGAAAGAACCTCCAACAATAGCATTCTTTTTGTTTGGAGAAATAGTAAACTTACTTTTAATCAGGAAGAAAGCACTAAATGCAACTAAAAAGACTCCTAAAAATATTTCTAAATATGTGTTGTTTAAGTATTTTGATAGTACTCCGCCTAAAATCACAAAAACGACAGAAGGAATTCCGATGTTTATCAACAACTTCTTATCTAATCCTTTTTTAAACAAAAAGATTTTACTCACATTACTCGACAAATGAAAAATAGCTGTAAGCCCTAAAACAGAATAAAAATCGAAATAAAAGTTTCCTAGAGGCACAAAGAAAACAGATGATCCGAAACCACCTATGGTACCTATAACTTCAGCTACTAAAGCTAATAGTAAAAATATGAAGTTAATATCTTTCATCGTTTCTTATGCTAACATCGCAACCACTCTTGCTGGTGCGGCTGATGCTCCTACAATTTTTAACGGAAATACAGCTACTTTAAAGCCAGTTAACGGCAATGCATCTAAATTTACCAACTGTTCCATATGACAATACTCCTTGTTTTGTCCTACCAAATGCCCTTCCCAAAACAATTCAGAATTGTTGGTTTCTTTTGCTTTTTGAATCATGTACGGAAGTGGTAAATCCCATCCCCAAGCATCAATTCCCATCACTTTAATTCCTTGATCAATCAACCATTCAGTTGCTTTTGCACTTACTCCAGTACCTTTTTTATGAAAATCTTTTGTTCCGTTAAGTTTATCACGTCCTGTTTTAAGCAACACAATCATATTCGGTTGGATTTCTAGCTGATTTTCTTCTAAAAATTGTTGAATATCTTCTACAGTAATCGGATCAAAATCTACCTTATGTTTCATATCAATCACTATCCCTTCTCCAAAACACCAATCTAACGGAACTTCATCTATCGTTTTTGCTTTTTTCCCATTTACAGTAGGAGAATAATGCCAAGGTGCATCAATATGAGTTGTGGAGTGTACTCCCATTTTTTGAATTGTATCATCTGCCCATCCTGTAAAGTTTTTAGGAAAAAGTTTAAATGGCAATCCTAGTATTCTAATTAGCCATTTTGCTTTATGATGTGGTTTATGTTTTATTTTAACTTTCATAAACCAAGGGTCTTGTTTATTATACTGGATAGGTTTGGATAAATCGATAATTTTCATAGTAACATTCGTTGTTACAAACAAAGATAAAAGAAAATCCCTCGCTTTTGCGAGGGACTTATATTGTTTATTGGTTACTTATTTCGAAGACTATTTCACCTCCATTTACAATATCTTGATGGCTTAACAAAAAATTGTCTAACTTTTTACCATTAACGGTCACGCTTTTTACATATACATTTTCTTTGCTTTGATTTTTAGCTATAATGTTAAGCGTTTTTCCATTTTCTAAATGAATCGTCGCTTCTTTTATGTTTGGACTTCCTAAAGCATAGTAAGGCGATCCGGGAGTTACTGGGTAAAAACCTAGACTACTAAAAATATACCATGCACTCATTTGACCCGCATCGTCGTTTCCACATAAACCTTCTACAGTATCTGCATACATGGTGTCCATAATCATACGAACACGTTGTTGTGTTTTTTCTGGGTGTCCTGTCCAGTTATATAAATACGGAATATGGTGCCCTGGTTCATTACCATGTACATAATTACCTATAATTCCATCTCTCGTAATATCTTCATGATGTGCGATATATTTATCATCTATTTCGGTTGTAAATAGCTCATCTAATTGCTTACTAAATTTTTCTTTCCCTCCCATCATTTCAATCATATTATCAATGTTTTGAGGTACATACAACCCATAATTCCATGCATTTCCTTCTATAAAACCTTGCCCGTGGGTATCCATCGGATCAAAATTTTCTCTAAACTTTCCATTCGAAAGTTTAGGTCTCATAAAACCTATGGTTGGATCATACACGTTTTTATAATATTCAGCTCTTGCTAAATACTCTTTTTCTGTATCCTTATCTCCTATTTTATTAGCTATTTGCGCAATACACCAATCATTGTAGGCATATTCTAACGTTTTTGAAACAGATGAACTACTTTTATCTTCTGGAACATAGTTGTAGTCCATATAATCTCCTATTCCGTCAAAATACTTAACTGTTGCTGTGTTGGTAGATGCTTTTAAAGCGTGATTTACATCGAAATCTCCCACATTTTTCACCAACGCATCTGCAATTACAGAGGTTGCATGATACCCTATCATACACCAGTTTTCATTCGCATAATGACTCCAAATAGGTAGCATTTTATGAACGCTTTGATCATGATGTGCTAACATCGATTTTATCATATCGTTATTTCGCTGTGGTTGCGTAATATTATACAGTGGATGTAATGCTCTATAGGTATCCCAAAGTGAAAAAATAGTATAGTTTGTAAATCCTTCTGAAGTATAAATATTTTGATCTAATCCACGGTATTTTCCATCAACGTCTTCATATAAAATAGGAGATAAATTTGTGTGATATAAGGCGGTGTAGAATGTTGTTTTATCTTTTTCTGAAATGGTTTCTACATCGATTTTACTAAGCTCGTTATTCCACTTATTTTTAGTTTCTTCTTTTGTTTTATTAAAATTCCAATGAGGAATTTCAGTTTTTAAATTGGCAAGTGCTCCATTAGTACTTACTGGTGATAAAGCAAATTTTATCTTGATTTGCTCTCCTTCTTCCATATCAAAATTGAAATAGGCTCTAATGTCTTTTCCTGCCATTTCAGGAAAGTTTTCATTTTGTTTAAACTTTCTATAAAAACCATCATAGGTTTCCTTATTATATTTTTTATGTCCGTAACTTTTAAAAGGTTTAGAAAATTCCATAGCAAAGAACACTTTCTTGGTTCTTGCCCATCCTTTTGTTTGTCTATACCCAGTTACCAATGAATCGTTTTCAACACGAATAAATGTCCATACATTTTTATTATCGTGGTGGTATACATTGTACACTAAATCTAAAAGAATGTGTGCCTTCTCTGATTTTGGGAATGTGTATTGATGAAAACCTACGCGCTCACTTGCTGTAAGTTCTGCTTTGATGTTGTAGCTATCTAGGTTTACTTCATAAAATCCAGGTGACGCTTTTTCTGTATCGTGTGAAAAAGTAGCATAAAAACCTTTGGTTCCTTCTTTTGTTTGTAATGGATCTAAAATTAAATCGCCTGTAGTTGGCATTACTAAAAAGTCTCCAAGATCAGCATGCCCTGTACCACTAAAATTTGTGTGTGCAAAACCAATTATGGTTGAGTCTTTGTATTGGTATCCTGCACAATATTCATAGGTTTCTTTATTATACTTTCCTTCTTCATCAAACATGACTTCAAAATTTGTTTGCGGACTCAATTGTACCATACCAAAAGGAGCCGTAGCACCCGGAAAAACATGTCCCATTTTACTAGTTCCAATTAATGGGTTTACATATTTTGTATAATCTTTTACATCTGGACTTTTTTCTGTTAGTGTTTTTGAATCTTTATTACATTTTACATTTAATAAAAGTACAAAGAGAAAAAGTGATAAGCCTATTATTTTTTTCATATCCTTAATAAATACAATTGATGACACTAAAAAAATAAAAAAGATGTTACAATTACTTTTTTATATTACTAAATTCATAAAAAGATATAATTCTAAACTTATTATTTCTTTTTGTTTTATAATAAACAAACAAGAAAAAATCCCTTGCTAAAAATACAAGGGATTTTGGTTATTCTTCTATAATGGTTCTCACTTTCCACCATCTAAATTTTTTTGCCAATCTTTCAGCTCTTGCCATTTACCTTCGTAGGCTAATTTTGCTTGTTTTGGCCATGTATTGGGTTTATGAACTCTGTAACGGTCTCCTCCACTTTTTAATACTTCTTGGCATTTTTCTATAGATGTTTCTGACAATAACTTCCAGGTATTAATACTAAAATTATGGAAAAGTTCTTCAATTTTAGGTCCTATTCCTTCTACTATTTTTAAATCATTCTCTTTTATTTTTTTACCAAAAACCTTTTTAATTTCATTGATATCAAATGGTTTTTGTTCTTCAGATATGGAGGGAACTATATTAGATTTTGCTAATTTTAAATCAGTTTCCAATACTAATTTACTTTCTTTACAGTTCCTTAAACTTGATTCTAACTTTGCTATTTTATTCTTTAAGAGAACTATTTCATCTTTCTTAATGTTTTTACTTGATAGCTTTCCTAATAAATAGCCTAAAATAGCGGCAATTATTGCTACTGCTATTGAAATTAATATACACCAATTCATGATTTTATTATTCGGTTAATAGTTAGTTAAATTACTGATTGTTAATTTATTAAAAATAACTTAATCTATTAAGAGATTTTTAAGACCTTATCTTAAATAATTGTTAAGTGTGCGTTTTTGATGAAACGTTTTGTTTTAACAGGCGTCTTTTAGCTGTAACCTAATCTTAAAAATAAAAACGTAACATCATGAAAAAATTTGTATTAACTGCTTTAGCAATCGCTTTATCTTTCGGAACTATTACCGCTTCAACTTCATACAAAGTTCCTGTTAAAACCACCTTAGAATACCCTAACGTAAGTACTTTTTGTAAGTTAATTAGAGCTGGAAATTTTGAGGCTGTAAAAGCTATGGTTGAAAACGGAACAGATATCAACAGAAAATCTACTGGATTAACTCCTTTAATGTTTGCTGCTAGATATAACAAAGCAGATATTGTTCAATTATTAATTGATAGTGGAGCAAAATTAAACGTAAAATCAGAAAGAGGATATACTGCTTTAGAATATGCTAAAATGTCGAAAGCGCATGAAGCTTATACCGTTATTGCTGCTGCTTTAGAAAAATAATATAGCCACCAACTTAGTTAAAAACAAAAAGTCTCATCGAAATGATGAGACTTTTTTATATTTTGAAAACTTTGTTTTCTTATAAATCGAACTTAATTCCTTGTGCTAAAGGTAATTCATCAGAATAATTTACAGTGTTAGTTTGACGGCGCATGTACACTTTCCAAGCATCAGATCCAGACTCACGTCCACCACCTGTTTCTTTTTCACCACCAAAAGCTCCGCCAATTTCAGCACCAGAAGTACCAATGTTAACATTAGCAATACCACAGTCAGACCCTGCGAATGATAAGAATTTTTCAGCTTCTTTCATTTCTGCTGTCATGATTGAAGAAGACAACCCTTGCGCTACTCCATTTTGTAATTCAATCGCATTTTCAACATCTCCTGAATACTTCATTAAGTATAAAATTGGGGCAAATGTTTCGTGTTGAACGATTTCATAGTGGTTTTCAGCTTCAATAATTGCTGGTTTCACATAACAACCACTTTCATAACCTTCTCCTTCTAAAACGCCTCCTTCTACTAATACGTTACCTCCTTCAGCTTTTGCTTTTTCAATAGCGGCTAAATACGTATTTACAGAGTCTTTATCAATTAATGGTCCAACGTGATTGTTTTCATCTAATGGGTTTCCTATTTTTATTTGACCGTAAGCACCAACAATCGCATCTCTTACTTTATCATATACCGACTCGTGAATGATTAAACGACGTGTAGATGTACAACGTTGACCACAAGTACCAACAGCTCCAAATACAGCACCTGGAACCACTACTTTTAAATCAGCAGTTGGCGTAATGATAATTGCATTGTTTCCTCCTAATTCTAATAATGATTTACCGAAACGCTCAGCAACTTTAGTACCAACAATTCGTCCCATTCTTGTAGATCCAGTAGCAGATACTAAAGGAATACGAGTATCTTCAGTAATGTATTCACCAACTTTATAATCTCCATTAACAATACAAGAAATTCCTTCTGGTAAATCGTTAGCTTTTAAAACCTCAGCTATAATATTTTGGCAAGCTACTGAACATAAAGGCGCTTTTTCTGAACCTTTCCATACACATACGTTACCACAAATCCATGCCAATGCTGTATTCCAAGACCAAACAGCTACTGGGAAGTTAAATGCAGAGATGATTCCAACCACTCCTAATGGATGCCATTGCTCTCTCATTACGTGCCCTGGTCTTTCTGATGGAATTACTTGTCCGTTTAACTGACGAGATAAACCTACAGCAAAATCACAGATATCAATCATTTCTTGAACTTCACCTAAACCTTCTTGGTAAGATTTTCCCATTTCGTAAGAAACTAATTTACCTAAGGGTTCTTTTAACTCTCTTAATTTATTTCCAAATTGACGAACTATTTCTCCTCTTTGTGGAGCAGGCATTGCTCTAAAAGTTTTAAAAGCAGAAGTAGCTGCTTCCATTACCTTTTCGTAATCTTCTTTGGTAGAAGCTTTTACTTTTCCTATTAACTTTCCATCTACAGGTGAATATGATTCAATAATTTCACCATTTGCAAAGTTTACTGAACCTGTTGAAGTTCCTTCATTTATCTCTTGTAAGCCTAAAGTAGCTAATGCTTCTTTGATACCAAAATCTGCCATATTTTATATTCTAATTTTAGTTGTTTAAATTTAAAGCTCAAAACTACGAATAATTTTACAATTAATAAATTAAACAAACAGTGTTGTTTTTGTTTAAAAATTAACAAATAATCATGAAAAACATTTATCTACTACTTTCATTACTGTTGATTTTGTCAGCATGTGATGCTCCTAAAAAAACTTCTAATAAACAAAAAGACATACCTGTAAATGAATTCGCCATTATTATTCATGGAGGTGCTGGAACTATTCTAAAAAAGAACATGACTCCCGAAAAAGAAACTGCTTATAAAACTATATTAGAAGAAGCAATTAAAACCGGATATGAGATTTTAAAAAATGGTGGTTCTAGTGCTGATGCTGTTGTAAAAACCATTCAAGTAATGGAAGAATCTCCTTTGTTTAATGCAGGGAAAGGTGCTGTATTTACCCATGATGAAACTAATGAATTAGATGCTTCTTTTATGGATGGAAAAACACTGAACGCTGGTGCAGTAGCTGGAGTAAAAGATATAAAAAGCCCTATTGAAGCGGCAAGAATTGTAATGACAAACTCTAATCACGTAATGCTTTCTGGTAGTGGAGCTTCTCAATTTGCTAAAGAGCAAGGATTAGAAATTGTAGATCCGAGTTATTTTTATACTGAAAATCGTTTTCAATCTTTACAAAAAATAAAAGATAAAGAAAAAACTGCATTGGATCATGATGATAAAAAAGCCTCTTTTTATGATGCTGATATTAAAAATAGTAAGTTTGGTACTGTTGGCTGTGTAGCCTTAGATAAAGAAGGTAATATTTCTGCTGGAACTTCTACTGGTGGTATGACTAACAAACGTTGGGGGCGAATTGGAGATTCTCCTATTATTGGTTCAGGTACCTATGCCAATAATAACACCTGTGGTGTTTCGTCAACGGGTTGGGGTGAATATTTTATCCGTACTCAAGTAGCTTATGATATTTCTGCTCAAATGGAATATCAGCAAAAATCGTTGAAAGAAGCTACTAAAGATGTTATTCAAAACAAATTAACAAAACTTGGGGGTACTGGTGGTGTTGTTGCTTTAGATAAAAATGGCAACATGTCTTTTGAATTCAATACTGCGGGAATGTACAGAGCTTCAATGAATGATAAAGGTGATTTGGTAGTAAAAATCTACAACGATTAAAACTGGTAGTTTAAACCTGTATAAACACCTATAAAATAAGGTTGAAACCCATTTGAATCATTTTTAAATGTATTTAACTGGGTTTTTAACATTGGGTTAATATTTAAAGACCATTTTTTACTGAACTTATAACTAAGGTCCACTCCTAAATTTCCACTGAAGTTAATGTTATTTAAATTATTCGCTTCTCCTGAAGTTGAAAAAGCAGTGGTTTTTAAATTCACATCATTCTTATTTAAAAACAAAGAACTAAAACCAACAACTACTTGTGTTTGTAACTTTTTTCCTTCTAATACACTATACTTAACTTCTACTGGAACCTCAATATATCCATAACTTTGATTCAATTCACCATCAAGGCTTCCTGAACTTATAGACACTGAACTTGTACTGAAACCTGTTTGAGAAGTATCACTTAATGCATAACTTTCTCCTGAACTGAATGCTACATTTGCACTACTGGACTTTACAGGGTTTACTGCCACGTTGTTATTAGAGAATCCTATTTCTTGCAAATGTATCCCCGATTGAAGTGTCCACTTTTTATTGAATTGATAAGCTACTTGAACTCCGTACGAATAACTTGTATTTCCTTTTGTTGAATTTGATAAGCTAGCATCAATTGGAGATGATTTAGAAAATGAATTGGAATTTAATACTGCTACGGTCGGTGAAACCGTCCAAAGTTTCTTTATTTCTTCCTTTTCTTCATCAATATCTTTAGCGTTTACAATCGCTAAAAAGTCTTTTTTAGGCTTTACACCTTTTTTAATAGAATCATTTTCTTTTTTCAAAAAAGTACTTTCTTTCTTTTTAAGAACTGGCAAGCTCCTTTCAAGCTTGCCAGTAGAGTTTTCTTCTTTCACAACATCATTTTTAGCCAGTAAAGCCCCTTCAACTACTCTACTTGACGTGTTGTTGCTATCTTTTTCTTGCAACTCTTTTTTGCTAACCTTCACAACATGATTAGCGGTTAAAACTTCATTAGAATGAAGCTTTTCTTTCAATGTTTTTCTCTTACTTTTTTCTTCTTTTACAATAGGTGTTTCTCTTATATTCTCTTTTGTTGGTTGTAATAATAACGACTCTTTTAATTCTTCTTTTTTAATTACTTGCTTTTTGGGTGCAGACTTTGGCGATTCAACAACAATTGCATCTGTATCCTCTGTATTTTCTTGATTAGTAACGTAAGGATAAAGCAAAAGACCTAAAACAAATACCGCAGCTGCTCCTCCTGAAAACCACCAAATAGGAAAAACACGATGTTTTTTCTTTTTTTGGAGTTTTTCTTCAATAGTACTCCATACTCTTTCATTTGGAACAACCTCCAAATCTTTAAGTTTTTCTTGAAATAGTCTATCGATGTTTTTTTCTTCCATCAGTTATGCTTTTGCCTTTTTTGCTTGATATAATTCCATTTCTTTTTTCAATATCTGCCTTGCTCGTGATAAATTTGATTTTGATGTTCCTACAGAAATTTTTAATAATTCTGCTATTTCTTTATGTGAATAATTATCTAATACATATAAGTTAAAAACTAAACGATACCTATCTGGTAAGTTTTGGATAAACTTTAATAAAACGTCAATACTCACATTTTCAGTTTCAAGCTCTACTTCTTCAATTATTACTTCGTCAGGTGCTTCAGAAACTAACTGTAAGGGTGATTTTTCTCTATACTTCTGTAACACTGTATTTATGGTTATTCTCTTCATCCACCCTTCAAAAGATCCTTTGTGTTGATATTGAGGTATCTTTTTAAAAATTGTTAGAAAACTATCTTGCAATGTGTCTTCTGCATCTTGATAATTACGAGAATACTTTAGACAAAGCGCAAAAAGCTTACCAGAAAATAACTGGTAAACTTGTGCTTGCGCTGTGATATTTTGATGACAGCATCCTTGTATGAGTTTTTCTAAATTGATGTTACAAATTTACTGGAATTACCACTTCTTCGTATACATCTTCTCCTTCTTCATTCTTACCTTTCCAAAACTTAAAAACATAATCTTCTTCTTGGGTTGCCTCAACAGGAAAAGCATATTCTTCTTGTCTTGCATCTTGTGTACAAGCAACATCAAGAGCTACTATTGCTGTACCAGCTACAATTCTAGTGGTATCTACTTTTTGGTAGTACAATCCATTAAAAGAATAGCAACTATTGGGCAACGTATACTTTATTTTTATGGTATCTACTTCTCCGAATGTGAAACTTTCAGGGGTTGTGGCACTATCAACCTTTAAAAACTCATACTTAAACTTAGGGCTGTCATCATCTAAACAAGAATAAAACGTAAATACACTTAAAAAAAGGATTAAAATTTTTTTCATGATATATATAATTGGGGGTTATTATTATTTTAATTTTCCATGGTTTATATACTAGATGAAAAAAAAACTAAAAGGTTGCGTCGAATACTCTTACTTTTGTGAAAGTTTATGAAAACCACCATTTTTAACATACAATCTACAGAAGATTTTAACACAACCGCATTACAGGTTTTTTCACATCAGTTTACAAACAACAAGGTGTATCGTTCTTTTTGTGATTTGATATACGTTCATCCTTCTGATGTAAACACCATAGAACAAATTCCGTTTTTACCTATTCAGTTTTTTAAAACTCGAGAAGTGCTTTCTTCAACTGATGAAATTCAAGAAATTTTTACAAGCTCTGGTACTACAGGAAGTACAACAAGCAAGCATTTAGTTACCGATGTGTCTTGGTACGAAACCAGTTATGTAAAAGGTTTTGAACATTTTTATGGAAATATAGAAGATTATGTGGTATTAGCATTACTCCCTAATTATCTCGAACGTAAAGGATCTTCTTTAGTTTATATGGTTGACGATTTAATCAAACGTTCTAAACATCCAGAAAGTGGCTTTTACCTCAACAATCTAGACGAACTTGCTCAAAAGCTTATACATTTAGATTCACAAGGAAAAAAAGTATTACTTATAGGTGTTTCTTTTGCTTTGTTAGATTTGGTAGAACAATACCATTTCAATCTTTCTAATACCATCATAATGGAAACTGGCGGAATGAAAGGTAGAAGAAAAGAGCTTATTCGTAACGAACTACATACTATTTTAAGCAATGGTTTTGGAGTGAATACAATTCATTCTGAATATGGAATGACGGAGTTGTTAAGTCAAGGGTATTCAAAAGGAAATGGTCTTTTTAACTGTCCGCCTTGGATGCAAGTCTTAACTCGTGATCCAGAAGATGCTTTGACTATTTTACCTAAAGGAAAATCAGGAGGGATTAATGTAATTGATTTAGCAAACTATAATTCTTGTTCCTTTATTGCTACACAAGATTTAGGTAAAGTATACCAAGACAACAGTTTTGAAATTATCGGTCGTTTTGATAATTCCGATATTCGTGGTTGTAATTTAATGGTTTTATAACTTTTTTATTTTTTGCTATCTTACCTTGCTATTAACCTCTATTAGTTCAAGGTCTTATGAAAAACTGGGCAGAAAATGTACAGTGGAATCCATCTGCAGTTGCACTTCCTTATTCGGAAAATGAAATTCAACAACTTGTTTTAAAAGCAATTCGATGTAACCAAAAAATTCGAGTTATTGGTTCAGGCCATTCCTTTACTTCGCTATGTAGTACTGATGAAATATTGGTAACTCTCGATAATTTTCAAGGACTCATTTCAATTGATAAAGAAAAAAATCAAGCTACTGTAAAAGCAGGAACAAAACTTTCTTTATTAGGAGAATTATTGTTTAATGAAGGATTAGCCATGGAAAACCTAGGTGATATCAACGTTCAGTCAATCGCAGGCGCTATAAGTACCGGAACACATGGAACTGGTGTAAATCTTAAATCCATTAGTAACCAAGTTATTGGGTTAAAATTTGTAAATGGAAAAGGAGAAATCATTGAGTGCTCCACTACAAAAAACACAGAACTATTTAAAGCTGCTCAAGTATCGTTAGGCTGTTTAGGCATTATTACTGAAGTTACTTTGCAATGTATTTCTACCTATAAGCTAAAACTTCAAAACAAAAAGGAGAAACTAAGCGATGTATTGGCTACTTTAAGTGAAAGAAATTCCAAAAACCGTAATTTTGAGTTTTACTGGATTCCATATACCAATATTGCCTGGACCAAAACTTCAAACATTGTTGAAGATTCTGAACCTGATAAAGTAAACTTTTTTAATTATTGGACTGAATATATACTTGAAAATCACGTTTTCAAACTCATGTGTGAATATGCTACCATTTTTCCATCACAAAACAAAACAGTAGCTAACATCACTGCAGCAAGTATTAGCAATGTAAAAAAAGTATATCACAGTCATAAAGTATATGCCACACAACGAATGGTAAAGTTTCATGAAATGGAATACAATATTCCTGCAGAAGCTTATCAAGATGTATTTAAAGATGTGCAAAAAATTGTCAATTCTAAAAAATTCAATATTCATTTTCCTATTGAAAATCGCTGGGTAAAAGGAGATGATGTATACATGAGTCCTGCTTACAATAGAGATTCGGCATATATTGCTTGTCATGTGTATAATAAAAAAGATAGCAGAGCTTATTTTGCTGCTCTTGAAGAAGTTTTTAAAGCCTATGGCGGAAGGCCTCATTGGGGAAAAATGAATACATTTAACACAGAAGATATTATAAGAATGTATCCTAAATTCACCCATTTTATGACTTTCAGAAAAGAACATGATCCCGAAAATATCTTTGTGAATCCATATCTTCAAAAACTGTTAGGTATTTAATTGTATGGATGCATATTTTAAAAACATAAATCAAGAGCTAAAAAACTACCAACGAGCTATTCCTTGTTTGTTGGTAGATTTAGATATTTTAGATGAAAATATAACAGAAGTACTTTCTAATTTTAGAAACGATGCTTCACTCAGAGTGGTAGTAAAATCATTGCCCTCTGTTCAATTGATTGAATATATTTTACATAAAACAAACTCAAATAAGTTGATGGTTTTTCATCAACCATTTTTAACAGATTTAGCCTCTCGATTAGATAACAAAGCAGATGTTTTACTGGGTAAACCTATGCCTATAAAAACTGCAATATATTTTTACAACAACTTAGCTCAGCCAAATAATGGGTTCAATCCATTTACTCAAATTCAATGGTTGGTAGATACCGAAAAACGAATTGAAGAATACATTAATTTAGCCAAACAACACAACCAAAAACTACGATTAAACATTGAAATTGATGTGGGATTACATCGTGGTGGTTTTTCTTCTTTAGAAAACTTATCAAAAGGACTATCTCTTATTGAAAACAATCAAGATTTTGTTGAATTTTCTGGGTTTATGGGTTATGACCCACATGTAGTAAAGCTGCCTAAAATTGTTCGTTCGCAAAAAAAATCCTTACAATTAGCAAATCAATTTTATGGGGATTGTAAAACCTTAGTTCAAAATGATTTTCCTGAGCTATGGAATAAAAATTTAACCTTTAACGGAGCTGGAAGTCCGACTTTAAATTTACATAAAGAACAACGTTCTCCAATAAACGATATTGCTATTGGTTCATGTTTTGTAAAACCTACGATGTTTGATATTCCTTCCTTAAAAAACTACAAACCAGCAGCATTTATCGCTACTCCTATTTTAAAAAAATTTTCAAATACAACGCTTCCTGGGTTAGAAAAGCTAAAACAATTTTTTTCTAAAAAGTCTGCTTTTATTTATGGTGGATTTTGGAAAGCTGATTATTACTATCCAAAAGGTATAAAACAAAATAATTTATTTGGTGCTTCTACCAACCAAACCATGATTAATATTCCTAAAAATGAATCTATACTAGTAGATGATTTTATTTTTTTAAGACCCCATCAAAGTGAATTTGTTTGTCTACAGTTTGGTGAAATTTTACCTATTAGAAACGGTAAAATTCAACAGTCTTGGCAATTATTAAATAATTTCTGATTGTATTTGTAATGTTTTTGTTTTTTATCGACTACCCATAAAATTTACTACTGATGAAAAACTTTTTTACACTGCTTTTAATCGTAATTTCTACTGCATTATACGCTCAAAAAACAGACTACAACACAAAAAAAGGCTATGTAGCCGAAGGATACGATGTTGTTTCTTACTTTACAAATAATGAACCCATTGAAGGAAAAAAGAAATTTCAAACCACGTACGACGGAGCTAAATTTAAATTCGCTTCAGAAAAAAACTTAATGCTTTTTAAAGAAAACCCGACGAAGTATGTTCCTCAATATGGTGGATACTGTGCTTATGCTGTAGCTGCCAAAAAAACCAAAATGTATATAGATGCTGAAGCCTATGAAATTAGAGATGGAAAATTATATCTTTTTTACAGCTCTTGGATTTCTAGCAAACTTGACGATTGGAAAAATGGTGATACTAAAAAGTTGCAGGCACAAGGAGATAAAAATTGGGAAGAACTAAAACATAAAAAGAACTAGTATGAAGCATTTATTCATCCTTTTTATATTTTTTTCAACCCTTGCTTTTTCACAAGAATACAATACTAAAAATGGTGTTATTGCCAAAGGTTATGATGTGGTAAGTTATTTTCATGCTAAAGCTGAAAAAGGAAATAAAAAATTTACCACCTCTTACCAAGGGGTTACTTTTCGCTTTTCTTCAAAAGAAAACTTAACTACCTTTCTTAAAAACCCTCAAAAATACACTCCTCAATATGGAGGATACTGTGCTTATGCCATAGGAAAAACTGGAGAAAAGGTAGATATTGATCCGAAAACTTTTGAAATACGAGATGGCAAATTGTATTTATTTTATAACTCATGGGGAACCAATACATTAACCTTGTGGTTAAAAGAAAAACCAGAAGAGCTCAAAAAACAAGCAGATGTTAATTGGAAAAAATTGAATCGTTAGTTTTAGATTTAATAGTTGCGGGGGCGACTTCTTAAAGGGCTGATAATTTCAGCTCTTTTTTTATACTTATCGTTTCTTTTTATTCTTATTTTTGGTTGATAAAAACAGCTCTATGAATCATTTCTCTTCTTTCAATAGAAAAAACATTCAACAAGAATTACAAACAACCGAATTTGATCTTTTGGTAATTGGCGGTGGTATTACAGGTGCAGGTATCGCTTTAGATGCTGCCTCACGTGGAATGAAAGTCGCCTTAATTGAAAAGAACGACTTTGCCTCAGGAACCTCTAGTAAATCTACCAAACTAATTCATGGAGGTTTACGTTACCTAAAACAATTTGACTTTTGGTTGGTAAAAGAAGTGGGTACTGAGCGTGCTATTGTTCATAAACTAGCACCACATTTGGTAATTCCTGAAAAAATGATTTTACCTTTAATTGAAAATGGAACTTACGGTTCGTGGCTAACATCAATCGGACTTAAAGTTTATGATGTGTTAGCTTCTGTTGAAGGAGATGATAAACGTAAAATGCTTGATAAAAAAGAAGCCTTAGAAAAAGAACCTTTGTTACCTGAAAGTATTTTAAACGGTGCTGGTTTTTATGCCGAATATCGTACCGATGATGCTCGTTTAACTATTGAAGTTTTAAAAACAGCAAGTCAATACGACGCACAAATATTGAACTACACCTGTGCAAACGAGTTTATTTATGAAAACAAACGTGTAGTAGGCGCTAAAGTAACCGATGTTTTTACTGAAGAAAGTTATGATGTTAAAGCTAAATATGTAGTAAATGCAGCAGGTCCTTGGGTAGATGAATTACGCCAAATTAACAATTCTAAAATTGGAAAACGCTTGCATTTAACCAAGGGAGTACATTTGGTTGTTCCGCATGAAAAATTACCTGTAAAACAAGCTGTTTATTTTGATATTCCTGATGGCCGTATGATGTTTGCCATTCCTCGTGGAATGGTAACTTATTTTGGAACTACCGATACCAATTACCAACAGGATAAAAATACTGTGAAAACTTCAATGGTAGATGCGTTGTATTTAATTGAAGCCGTAAATAACATGTTTCCTGATATTCAATTAACTATAAATGATATACAATCTTCTTGGGCTGGGCTGCGTCCGTTAATTCATGAAGAAGGAAAATCTGCTTCTGAATTATCTCGTAAAGATGAAATTTTTGTGTCTGATACTAAGTTAATTTCAATTGCTGGAGGGAAACTAACAGGCTATAGAAAAATGGCAGAACGTATTGTAGATATTGTTGCTAAAAAAATGAAACGACGTTTTGAAGTAGATTTTGACCCAATTCAAACAGAAGAAATTGTTTTAACAGGAGGTCCTTTTCAAAATTACAAATCAGTAAAATTATACATCAATCAAATTTATAAACAACTAAAATCACAAGGGTTTTCTGAGAAAGATGCTAGTTATTTAGTACACAACTACGGTAAACAAACTGAACTCATTTTAGATAAGTTTGATGAACTAAATGAAGAAAATTTGCAAGAGCGCTTATTAAAAGCTGAAATATGGTTTGCTATAAAGCATGAAATGACCTGCACTCCTACCGACTTTTTTATACGAAGAACAGGTCGCCTATTTTTTGATAAACCAAGTGTTGATCTTTATAAAAACTTTGTCATTCAAGAATTTACAAACCGTTTTAATTGGGACGAAAACACAACTTTAAAACACCAACAAGAATTAGATAAAAAAATAGATTTAGCTGTAAATTTTAACTAGTTTCTTACCTAGAAAATTAATCGAGTATCATATCTTTGGCGATTGCAAAAATTAGCTATGTAAAAGGTTTGTACAATTAATTTTTAAATAATATGAAACAACTAGTACTCGTATTTTTTCTATTAACCACAATTATAGCAAAAAGTCAAACTAATATTATTTCTAATTCAGATTTTGACAATATTAAAATAAATAATATTGCCTTAACTGATATAAAAAAGACTTACGGAAAACAAGCTAAAGTAGAATCTTTGTTGGGTGCAACTACTTCTTATGAAGACAATGGGTTTTATCACTATTTTAGATTTAATGGTTTAAAACTTGATTTTTCTACTTCGGGAAGTAAACCTTACATAGAATCGTTAGATGTTTTAAGTAATGAAGCTACTTTTACAATTAAAGGAATTACCGTTACTGTAGGAGACTCTATTAGTAAGTTAGGAGAGGTAGCCTTTAGTACTGGTAGGAATGGTTCAAAAAGTATTTTATATGCTGAATGTGATAGTTGTGATGTTTTTATTAATATAGATTTTAATCAAGCAACTAAAAAAATTACAAAAATCAATTATTTTGATATGTCGTAATTGATTTACTTTAAAAAGTATATTAAAAATGCCTAGAAGTAATTTTCTAGGCATTTTTATTTATAGCTATAGAACATCAGTTTACTTGTTATTCTTCCTTCTCATGCTCTTCCAAATCTTTAGTTAAATCTAACTTTCTAAGTGTTGGATTTACAATTCCTGTAGTAATAACGGTAATTAAGGTCATGGTTCCACCAAAAACTACTGCCGTTACTGTTCCCATTAGTTTTGCTGTTACCCCACTTTCAAAAGCTCCTAATTCGTTAGAAGAACCAACAAACATAGAATTTACTGAAGCTACTCTACCACGCATATGATCGGGTGTTTTTAATTGTAAAATGGTTTGACGAATCACCATTGAAACTCCATCGGTTACACCGCTAAAGAACAGGGCTACAATAGAAATCCAAAAAACGGTTGATAAACCAAATACTATAATACAAATTCCAAAGCCAAATATGGCCGTTAAAAGCTTCATTCCTGCATTTTTACTGATAGGTATATAAGCAGTTACTAACATCGTTAAAAAAGCTCCTATGGCAGGTGCAGCACGCAATGCACCAAACCCTTCTGGCCCCACTTTTAGGATATCTTGAGCATAAATAGGTAGTAATGCTACGGCTCCACCAAACAATACCGAAATCATATCTAAGGTAAGTGCTCCTAAAATAGCTTTTGTTTTATACACAAAACGCACTCCTTCTTTTAAACTTTTCATTACAGGTTCCCCTATTTTAGGATTTAAAATAGGTTTCTTTTTGATAAAAAATACCGTAAAAAATGATACTGATACTAAACCAAATACAATACATAACGACCAATGTACTCCAATCCATGAAATGGTTAATCCTGCAAAAGCTGGCCCTAATACTGAAGCTATTTGCCAAGTTGAACTACTCCATGTTGCGGCGTTAGGATATAGTTTTTTAGGTACAATTAGAGCTATTAATGAAAAAATAGTAGGTCCGAAAAACGAACGTAATAAGCCACCAAAAAACACCAAAGCATAAATGGCATATAGTACTGTATTTTTATTCCACCCATCAATAAAACTAGGCAGTGTTAAAAAGAACAACCCCAAACTAATTAATGAAAATAACCCAATACACAAAGCTAGTAAGTTCCTTTTTTCTTTTTGATCTACAATATGACCTGCAAACAACGCCATAGATACTGCTGGAATTACTTCCATTAGTCCTATAATTCCTAACGATAACGGATTTTTAGTGATACTGTATACCTGCCATTCGATAATAATGAATTGCATAGACCATGCAAATACCAAGGCAAAACGTACTAAAAGAAAAATATTAAACTCTTTGATTCTTAAGGATGCGTAGGGATCTTTTTTCTCCATGAATTAATTTAGTTTCAAATCCATTAAAATGGCAAATGTTTCATTAACATCTCTTTCTTTTACTACTATGGTCATTTCGTGTGTGGTAGAAATTACTTCTTGTACCGCAATGTTTGCCCAAGCAAATTGTTTTAAAATAAAATAATAAATACCTGATTGATCTAGATTTCCTTTAGGAAGTTTTATGGTTATAGAAGCTAAATCGTTTACATTGTTAATTAGTGCTTCTTTCTTAAAAATTTCTTCAACAAATGGCTGTAAATTTTTACTTGTAACAATATTGGTTTCAAAAATACCTTGTGAAACTGTTAAAAAATAATCTTTACTATCTGCCGATTTACTTAAAATTTTAGCGATTTCCTTTAATAACGAAGTCGTATTTTTAAACGTAAAATCACATAAATCTGAACGTACAATTACGTCTCCCAAATTCAAAGCAAGTCGTTTAATATTTTTTCGAACTCTCAATTCATTCGCTGGAGACAATCTGTTAATAGCCATCATAACTGCACCTACTTTTACTTCTTTTTTCAACAGTTTAGAAACTTCAGGTAAAATTTCTCTTGCTAACGATGATACGTTAATTAGCTTCTCATTTAGAGCCTCCTCTATGAAAGGGGTTTTTCTGATGGTGATTTCAACAGCTTCTTGAATTGTTTTCATGTTTGTTTAGTTTTAAACTAAAAGTAACAAAAATACAATTAATAGTGAATTTATACTATATTTTTAATTTGTAATATATTTTATTAAAAACTTTGTTAATCAGATTTTTAAACTAAATTTGTGCTTATTGTATCTTGTTACAAGACCTATACACAACTCAAATATAGAAGCGATTGATGGGGCTTCTTAATTTTTATTAAGAAGGATTATTTGTACAAATGCAAACAACTAATCTAATCTATTTGTTAACTTTAAAAACTCATCTTTCGCTTCTTTTTTGTCGTACAAAACGTTATAAACAGCGTCGATTATTGGAGTTTTAGCTTTGTTTTTTTGATTGATTTTATAAGCACTTTTTGTAGCATAGTACCCTTCAGCAACCATACTCATTTCTAACATTGCAGATTTTACAGTATAGCCTTTCCCTATCATATTTCCAAACATTCGATTTCTACTAAATGTCGAATATCCCGTAACCAATAAATCACCTAGGTATGCTGAATTATTAATATTACGCTTCATTTTATGAATCTTTTTAATAAAACGTTTCATTTCACGAATACCATTACTCATTAACACCGCTTGAAAATTATCTCCATAGCCTAAACCATGGGCAATTCCTGCTGCAATGGCATAAATATTTTTTAGCATTGCTGCGTATTCTGTACCAATAATATCATCAGAAATTTTGGTTTTAATATAGCGTCCAGCTATTGCTTTGCTTAGGTTTGTTGCTTTTTTCTCATCTTGGCACGCCAATGTTAAATACGATAAACGTTCCATCGCTACTTCTTCTGCATGACAGGGTCCTGATATTACTCCAATATTTTCATATGGTATGTTGTATTTTTCATGAAAATGCTCACCTACTATTAATCCAGATTCAGGAACAATTCCTTTAATAGCTGAAAAGATAATTTTATTTTCTAAAGATACTGTTAGTTTTTCCAGTTCAGTACTTAAAAAAGCTGAAGGAATGGCAAAAATTAACACATCGTAATTTTCAATAATATAATTTATATCTTCAGACAAATCTAACTGTTCAGGATGTAATTCAGCAGAACTTAAATAACTTGGATTATGTTTATTGCGCTTAATATGCTCAATGGCATATATGCTACGCATATACCAACCAATAGTTTCTAAATTTTCAGATAACATTTTAACAATAGCTGTAGCCCAACTTCCACCTCCTAAAACGGCTATTCTAGTTTGATTGCTCATAAGTAGTATTTGTTTGTAATACAAAATTAAGAAATCTATAAACGACTCTCTAAACTTAAAGCTTATTATATTTGAAAATTGAAAAATCAAGTAACATGAATGTACAAATCATAAACAAGTCAAAACACCAAACTCCTGCCTATGAAACTGAAGGTTCTGCGGGTATGGATTTGCGTGCTAATATAGATGCTGCTATTACTTTAAAACCTTTAGAAAGAGCCATAATAAAAACGGGATTATTTATTGCCCTCCCTGTTGGCTATGAATCTCAAGTTCGTCCTCGTAGTGGACTTGCAGCTAAAAAAGGAATTACAGTATTAAACTCTCCTGGAACTGTTGATGCAGATTACCGTGGTGAAATAGGGGTTATTTTAGTTAATTTATCTAATGAAGAGTTTGTAGTAAATGATGGTGAGCGTATTGCTCAATTAATTATAGCAAAACACGAACGTGTAAATTGGCAAGAAGTAACTATTTTAGATGAAACTGAGCGTGGAGCAGGAGGTTTTGGAAGTACTGGAGTATAATGGAAGAACCTAATTTACAACCCTTACGAATTACTTCTGGTTGGAAAATAGAATGGAATTTATTTTATGAAGTAGATCCTTCAGAAGGTTTTATGCATTATTTAGACTCAAGTTCTTTATTGCATTTGTCTAATTATCAACTTATGAGGGCTATTGATTTAGATTTCAGACCAGAAAATGACCTTAACGGTCTTTTTTATCTTAGAGTTATAAATCTTACTGAAGTTAAAAATCCTAAGACTCAAAAAACAGATTACAAAGGTGATTGGGAAAACTTATATTTTGAGTTATCTTCAAAAAATAGGTTAGAAATTGTTAAGGAAATTGAACGTTTGGTAGTACAAATACCACCCTACAAACAATAGTAATTTACAATAGTTTACATACTTGACTCATTTTTCGAACATCCTCAAATAACAATTCAAAGGTTAAAAAACAATGTGAATGATATTGATATCCTAACTTTTTATAAAATTCAAAGGCTTGTGGTTTCTCATCCATAGTATCTAACCATATCAATTCATATTGTTTTTTAATGGCTTCCTCTTCTAACCAAGCTAACAATTGCTTTCCAATTCCTTTACCTTGAGTGTTTTTATGCAAATAAATTCGATGAAGTTTTAATGATTTTTTTTGCTCAAACCCTGATAATTTTTCATCCCATAAAATCCTAAAAATACCTACTCTTTTTGTATTGAAAAGAACAAAATAATAACTTGTTTTTTCTGCTGATAGCTCTTTTTCAAGATTCCTTTTAGAAAATTGACTTTGCACATACCAATTGCCTTCATCTTTCCAAAAATGTTTGTATGCAGCTTTATACACATCATCCATTAAGGTAATGAGAAATTTAAAATCTTCAACCTGTATTTTTTGTAATTGTATGGTATTTGAGATTCTAATCATGTTTTTTTTATAAAAAAAGCTGTTCTAGATAACCAGAACAGCTTTTTAAAATAGTAATAGTTTGAACTTTAAATTTAAAATTTCTTATTCTTGGTTTTCAATAGCTTCTTTAATTTTATTTTCAAGTTCTTCCATTAATTCAGGATTGTCTTTAATAACTCCTTTTACAGCGTCTCTACCCTGACCTAGTTTAGTGTCTCCATAGCTAAACCATGAACCACTTTTCTTTATAATTCCGTATTCTACTCCAATATCTAAAACTTCACCAACTTTTGATATTCCTGCTCCATACATAATATCAAATTCTGCTTGTTGAAATGGCGGAGCAACTTTATTTTTTACAATTTTAACTTTGGTACTGTTACCAATTACTTTATCACCATCTTTAATTTGTGTTCTTCTACGAATATCTAAACGAACCGAAGCGTAGAATTTTAAAGCATTACCACCTGTTGTCGTTTCAGGGTTCCCAAACATAACCCCAATTTTTTCACGTAACTGGTTAATAAAAATAACAGTACAGTTTGTTTTGCTAATCGTACCTGTTAATTTACGCAAAGCTTGTGACATTAAACGTGCATGTAGTCCCATTTTAGAATCTCCCATTTCACCTTCAATCTCTGATTTTGGTGTTAAGGCTGCAACCGAGTCAATCACTACAATATCAATAGCTCCTGAACGAATTAAGTTATCGGCAATTTCCAACGCTTGTTCACCATGATCTGGTTGAGAAATAATTAAATTATCAACATCAACACCCAAACTTTCAGCATAAAAACGGTCAAAAGCATGTTCTGCATCAATAAAAGCAGCAATGCCTCCTGCTTTTTGAGCTTCTGCAATCGCATGTATAGTTAATGTTGTTTTACCTGATGATTCTGGTCCGTAAATTTCTATAATTCTTCCACGAGGGTATCCTCCTACTCCTAAGGCTAAATCTAATCCTAAAGAACCTGACGATATTGCATCTACATCTTCTACTTGGCTATCTCCTAACTTCATTACGGTTCCTTTACCGTACGTTTTATCTAACTTATCTAGTGTAAGTTGAAGCGCTTTTAATTTGGCTTCTTTTTCTTTATCTGCTGCCATAAATCGTGCTAATTATTTTAAATAATAAGAACGGCTAAGTTATGAAAAACTAGCCTTAATATCCTATCTTTTTATGTTACATTTTGTAATATTGTGCTTCTTAAAAAAAGAAAAGATGTCAAACCATCGTCACTTCATGATTTATAAACCTTATGGTTTTTTATCACAATTTATTACCAATCAAAAAAAAGGAGGAAAACACAAATTACTAGGAGAACTGCATGCTTTTCCTGAAAAAACAATGGCTGTTGGTAGATTAGATGTAAAATCTGAAGGTTTATTACTATTAACAACTGATGGAAAAGTAAGTGATTTTATTACTACCAGAGGTAGTGTTGAAAAGGAGTATTATGTTCAATTAGATGGTGCTATTACATCTGAAGCTATTGAACAATTACGAAATGGAGTGGAAATTGGTTTTGAGGGAAAAAAATACATAACCAAACCTTGTAAAGTTGAATTAATTGATACTCCCGATTTACCTGAACGTTCTAAAAAAATTCGCGATGCTCGTCACGGACCTACTCCTTGGATAACAGTTACCTTAACCGAAGGAAAATTTAGGCAAGTACGTAAAATGACCTCGGCTGTTGGTTTTCCTACATTGCGTTTGGTACGTGTTCGTGTAGGTGATATTTTATTAGGTAATATGCAAGTTGGGGAAGTAAAAGAGCTTGATAAATTAATGTAACCTAAGTTACTTTTTAAAAAGTATCTTTTAAGTACTTTTACAAGTATGAGAGATAATTCAAACACTTTTATTTACATTATAGCGGGTATAATTATTCTACACTTTTTAATAGGCTTTGGATATTTACTTTATAAAATGAGTAAAAAAGAAAATAAAAAATAATTACCCCTTTACCATTCTTATATGCGGAATACCATCTTCTAAATAGCCTTCTCCAACTTGTTTAAATCCGTGAGATTCGTAGAATTTTTGCAAATAGGTTTGTGCAGAAATCGTTATAGTGGTTTCATTATAATTATCAACAATAGCTTTGATAGATGCTTTAATCAAATCGTGTCCGTACCCATATTTACGTTCACTTTCTTTTACTACTACCCTACCAATACTAGGGGTATCAAAATATTCACCACTATTAAACAAACGAGTGTACGCTATTATTTCACCTTCTTTTTCTCCTATCACATGTAAAGCTTTTTGGTCTTTACCATCAAGATCTTGATACACACAATCTTGTTCAACAACAAAAACTTCAGAACGTAATTGAAGTAATTCATACAGTTCTGAAGTTGTTAATTCTTTAAATTTTTTTACTATAAAATTCATGAACAGCAAGCTATTTTATTGACTCTATTCGCATGACGACCACCCTCAAATTCGGTAGATAGAAAAATCTTTACAAAACCTAAAGCTTGTTGTAACGATACAAAACGAGCTGGAATAGTTAAGATATTTGCATCGTTGTGTTGACGTGTTAATTCAACCAATTCGTTATTCCAACATAAAGCTGCACGCACTCCCTGGTGCTTGTTGGCAGTCATTTGTGCTCCATTACCACTACCGCATAAAATGATTCCCATTTCTGCTTGTCCTGTCTCCACAGCTTCAGCAGCCGGATGAATGGTATCGGGGTAATCCATACTATCGGTTTCATTCGTACCAAAGTTGATTACTTTATGTCCTAATTCTTCTAAAAGTTTAACGATTTCAAATTTGTATTCGGTACCTGCGTGATCGTTTCCTACAGCGATTGTCATAATTTGTTGATTTTAATTCAGTTGTGAATTACAAAAATACAGTTATTCACGGTTATCAACAGTAATTAACAATGCTTTTTTTAGTATTCTTAATAACCTCTTTAAAATTAAGAGGTTAAACTATATTATCTAATTGTTAAGAACTCATAAAATATTCTGAAAAGAAAATTTGATTTTCTAAATATTTTTTACAATACAAGAACACATATTAATTATGCAACTTTTTTTTTGAGATTTTAATGAACATTTATCAACATTAAATTAACCCTTTTTTTACATTGAAAAGAATATTAACTATTCAAAATTTTCAGTGAATTGCTGTTTATAACTTTTGTTAATAACTCTATTTTATAGTTGATTTTTAAAGTTTTATTTAACTAATAACTTGTTTATTTATTTTAATAAGTCACTTCACCAAAAATAAAATCCACTTTTTATGCTACATATTAACACACTATAATAACAATCATTTCTTTTTTTAAATTTTTAAAATCTCTTTTATTAATAATATAATATGTTAATAACAGTTTTTTTAAAATTTAAGTTTTAGAGATTCTTCTACTAATCATTTACTGAGTTACAAAAATTAGAGTAACTTCTTTGTTTTCTTTTAGTGCAAATTGCAAAAAATAAGACGTAAATACTACGTTTGTTGAAAAGTGATAATAAGTGAGTAAAAAAGGCTTATACGGCTTTTTTAGAAGCTTTGATTAAGTAAATAGTATCTTTAGTTACAACTTCTGAAGGAGTTTTTTTGTTTAAAGTCGTATTAATACTCACAACAGTTACGATAATTCCTGTAATGAATATAAAAATAAACAGCGCTATTATTTTTCGTAAGTTTTTCATTTATAACGACTTTCTTACTATAAAGACGTATGAATTTAAGAAACGTTACAATTTTATTAAGTTTTTTTTAACTTTTTAAGGAATAACTATTTGAATAGCACTTTTTAGAATACTAACTTTAACTTCACCTTTACCTATTAACTCACCATCTGCTTGAATATAAGGAAGTTCATCATTGTTTTTGGGAGTTATTAACAATGAGTTAGCCAAATGCGTTTCTACTTTTCTATGCTGAAGAATTTTTCCGTTGTATAATTTTTTAATTGAAAAAAGTAAGTCCCAGAAAGATAGGTTTTTAGCTATTGTTATATCAAATAACCCAGTATTAGAACCTTTATAATCAGTTAATTGCATACCTCCTGCAGAATACTTACAAATTCCAAACAAAGTCATTAAACACGTTGTTTCAATAATTTTATTGTTAATAGCTATTTTAAAAGTAGTTTTTTTGTAGAGTAATAAACCAGCTATTCCACTTAATAAGTACGCTATAGAGCCAAATCTTTTCAATTTATTTAACTTGTTAACAACATATCCGTCATAGCCAATACCTGCAACATTATTAAAATAAGAAGTAGTATTAGCCAATTCTAGATAACCAATATCTTGAAAAACAGTATTTTCCTGTTTTATTAAATTAACAGAAGCTTTTATATTTTTTGGTATATTATAAGTCTTAATCCAGTCATTACCAGTACCTAATGGAATAACTGCAACGGTTATTTCTTTTGAATTTATTGAGTCTTGAGACATAATTCCGTTAACAACATGATGTAAAGTGCCATCACCACCAACAGAAATTATTTTTTTATAGCCTTTGTTAATAGCTTCTTGAACAATTAATTTTTCATGATTTGCATATTCAGTTTTTGCATATTCATAGGTTATATTATTACATTTTAATTCCTGTTGAATATCAGACCAATATTTATTGAATTTACCATTACCAGCAACGGGATTTACAATAACAAACCAAGAATTATTCATATAAATACATTAAATAAAGAGCGGTAAAGTACAAAATGAATTTATAACAGTTATTTAAATTAGTAGCATTAATTTTATTTGTACTTTGGTAAAAATTTAAATAAGAAGAAAGATTAATGACTAGAAAGAAAAAAATCTACAAAAAAAAGGGTAAAGTTATCAAAGATCTTACCCGAAACATTTTCAAAATTTTTAACGAAGACAGTACTAAATATTATAATTATAAGCAGATTGCTGCTAAATTAAAGGTTTCCGATACAGATGGTAAAAATCAAATTATTAAAAAATTAGCTGAATTAACGGCAAATAAAAAGATTAAAGAAGTAGATAGAGGTAAATACCAAATTGACGAAGACCGTAAATATCACGTTGGTACACTTGATGCTACTTCTAACGGTAACGCTTATTTTATTTGTGATGATTTTGAACACGATATTTTTGTGCCTTCAGTAAACTTAGGTAAAGGTCTACATAATGATACTGTTAAAGCTTACGTATATAAAAAGCGTAGAAGTAACAAATTAGAAGCTGATGTTGTAGAAATTATAGAAAGAGCAAAAGCTGAATTTGTTGGGGTATTACAAATGAACAAAAACTTCGGATTTGTTATACCAGATAACAGTAAAATGTATGTTGACATCTTCATCTCTCAAAGTAAACTGAATGGAGCTCAAGACGGCGATAAAGTGGTGGCTAAAATGACCGATTGGCCAGAGAATTCTAAAAATCCGTTTGGAAAAATTACTCAAGTTTTAGGAAAACCTGGAGATCATGATACCGAAATTCATTCTATTTTATTAGAATACGGTTTGCCTTATGAGTTTCCTTCAGAAGTTGAAAAAGAAGCTTCAGAGCTACCTATTGAAATTACCAAGGAGGAAATAGCCAAACGTAGAGACATGAGAGGTGATTTAACATTTACTATAGATCCTAAGGATGCCAAGGATTTTGACGATGCCCTATCCTTTACCAAACTTGAAAATGGAAACTATGAAATAGGTATTCACATTGCCGACGTATCTCATTACTTGCAACCTAAAACAGTTTTAGACGACGAAGCTTACGAACGTGCTACATCTGTGTATTTAGTTGACAGAGTGGTTCCAATGCTTCCAGAAATGTTGAGTAATGGAGTATGTTCATTGCGACCCAATGAAGAAAAGCTTACCTTTTCTGCCTTATTTGAAATGAATGAGAAGGCACAAATTATTAATCAATGGTTTGGAAGAACAGTAACCTATTCAGATAAGCGTTTTGCTTACGAAGAAGCCCAAGCAATTATTGAAAATAAAACGAATATAATTCCTGCAGATGTTTCTTTAACTGGTGAAGCTTATGAGGTTGATGAAACTATTGTTGAAGCTACATTAAAATTAGATGAATTAGCCAAAAAGATGCGTAAGAAACGCATGAAATCTGGAGCTATTTCTTTTGATAGAGTTGAAGTAAAATTTAATTTAGATGAAAATGCTAATCCCATAGGTGTTTTCTTTAAAGAAGCAAAAGATGCTAATAAACTAATTGAAGAATTTATGTTATTAGCAAACAAAAGAGTAGCAGAATTTGTTGGGTTATCAGCAGGAAGACCAAGTAAGAAAACTTTTGTGTATCGTGTACACGATGAACCAGATGTAGAAAAATTAGCTTCATTACAAAACATTGTTAGCAAATTTGGCTATAAAATCAACACAGAAACACGTCAAAAAACATCTGATAGCTTAAATAAATTATTATCAGACGTGCATGGTAAAGGAGAAGCGAATATGGTTGAAACCTTAGCGATACGTTCAATGAGTAAAGCTGAATATACTACACAAAATATAGGTCACTACGGTTTAGCTTTTGATTATTACAGTCACTTTACTTCACCAATTCGTCGTTATCCTGACGTGATGACACATCGTTTATTACAACATTATTTAGATGGTGGAAATTCACCAAAAGCAGAAATTTATGAAGAGAAATGTAAACACTCTTCAAAAATGGAAGAATTAGCCTCAAAAGCAGAAAGAGATTCTATCAAATATATGCAGGTTAAATACATGCAAGATCATAAAGATGAAGAATTTGAGGGGGTAGTTTCTGGTGTTACAGAATGGGGAATTTATGTTGAAATACAATCTAATAAATGTGAAGGAATGGTTCGGATCAAAGATATTAAGGATGATTATTATATATTTGACGAAAAACAATACGCTGTGATAGGTCAATCGACCAAAAATATGATCCAATTGGGTGACGAAGTTGTGGTTACAGTTAAACACACCGATTTGGAACGTAAACACCTTGATTTTAATTTAATTTCGCACTAATTTGTATAGTTTTGAACAATAAAAATTGATATTTACCTTTATAGTATTGGTATAATTATTGGTTATACTCAATTAACTAATGGAATTAATTATGAAGAAGTTAGCAATATTAAGTTTGTTTTTGATGACCGTTATAGCATCAGCTCAAACAACCATAACTAAGAATTTAGGAGACTTTTCAATTGTAAAAGTGTATAACGGTATTGATGTAAAACTCGTTAAATCAGATGTTTCTAAAATTATAGTTACTGGTGAAAAAACAGATAAGGTTAAAATTAAGTTGGATGGAACTACTTTAAAAATACTATTGAGATTCCCTGAAACTACTGCCGATGGTAAAGTAAAAGCAACATTATATTACAATAAAACTTTATCAATTATTGATGCCAATGAAGGTGCTACAATTACTGGAAAAGATATCCATCAACAAAAAGTTGAGATTAGAGCACAAGAAGGAGCTTTTATTAACCTTGTGGTAGATGTTAAGCATTTAGAGGTAAAAAGCTCTTCAGGAGCTGTTATAAGGCTATCAGGTGCGACTAAGAATCAAAATGTCAATGCAGATTTAGGTGGAATGTATCATGGATACAAATTATCAGTAGAAGAAATGACCACTGTAAAGGCTGGATCTGGATCTAAAGTAGAAGTACAATCAGGAGAAACGTTAGATGCTAAAGTATCATTTGGAGGTTCAATTTTTTACAAAGGAAAACCAGAAGTATTTAGAGACAAAAAAGTAATTGGTGGAGTAATTGAACACCGAAGTTAATTTCGTATCTTTGTTGCGCAAAATTTAATAAAAATGAATTTACTTACTATATTTTTAGGAATGATCGGACCATGGCAAATAGCTATTGTCGTTGCATTAGTATTATTATTATTTGGAGGTAGAAAAATCCCTGAATTAATGAGAGGTTTGGGAACTGGTATCAAAGAATTTAAGGATGCTACTAAAGATGAAGAGAATACAGATAAAGTAGAAGATAAGAAATAAGATATTTATTATAAAAAAAAACCGAAACATAATTGTTTCGGTTTTTTATTTAATTAAAGTTTTATAGCGGTCCCAGAAGCAGTAACCATAAGCATACCGCCATTGGAACCCACTGTTTCATAATCCAAATCAATTCCAACAACAGCATCAGCTCCTAACATTTTAGCTCTATCTGACATTTCTTTCATAGCTATTTCTTTAGCTTCTCTTAGTACTTTTTCGTACGAGCCAGACCTACCTCCTACAATGTCTCTAATACCAGCAAAAAAGTCTTTAAAAATGTTTGCACCAATAATTGTTTCACCAGTAACAATACCTAAATATTCTTTAGCAGGTTTATTTTCTAATAATGGCGTAGTTGATAATATCATACTTATTCTTTGTCTTTATTTTCCTGTGCTTTCTTCATAGCTTCACCAATTTGATTACTAGCTGTAAAGCTTGCTACCATATCATTTAACATGTTACTACCAGCTTGAGGTGAATTAGGTAATAAAATTAAGTTACTATTTGTTTCTTCACCAATAGATTGTAAAGTATCGTAGTGTTGTGTTACAACAATTAATGCAGATGCTTCTTGGCTGTTAATCCCAACTTTATTTAATACTTCTACAGATTCTTCTAAACCACGAGCAATTTCTCTACGTTGATCTGCAATACCCTGCCCTTGTAAACGCTTACTTTCAGCTTCAGCTTTTGCTTTTTCAACAATTAAAATACGTTGAGCATCTCCTTCAAATTGTGCTGCTATTTTTTCACGTTCAGAAGCATTAATACGGTTCATTGCTGCCTTTACTTGTGCATCTGGATCAATATCTGTTACTAAAGTTTTTATAATGTCATAACCATAATCAGCCATGGCATCGTTTAATTCAGTTTTTACAGCAATTGCAATATCATCTTTTTTAACAAATACATCATCTAACTTCATTTTAGGAACTTCAGCACGTACTACATCAAAAACATAAGATGTAATTTGATCGTGAGGATAATCTAGCTTATAAAACGCATCATATACCTTATCACGGATAACTTTGTATTGTACAGAAACTTTTAATTTCACAAATACATCGTCTAAAGTTTTGGTTTCCACAATTACATCTAATTGTTGAATTTTTAAACTTAATTTACCAGCAATTCTATCTACAATAGGAATTTTTAATTGTAAACCTGAATGACGAATGCTTTGAAAGCGACCAAAACGTTCAATAATTGCAGCTGTTTGCTGCTTAACAATAAAGAATAACGATAAGAATACAAGAATTCCGATAACAATGACCGGATACATATAAATTGACATAATTTTAATTTTTAAATGTTAGTAATTTTTTTTTTGATAAATATACTATTTAATAATAGATATTTATAGGACGAATTTTTATTGAATTGTTACAATTCTTTTTTTAAAATTATATTTGTAAAAAATCAATTATATGGAACTTATACAACAAAGCATAACAGAAATTTTAATCCTACTTTTTTTAATCGTTACTTTTTTACAATCAGGAATAGATAAGGTAACAGATTGGAAAGGAAATTTGGCCTTTATAAAAGGGCATTTTAAAGACTCTCCTTTAAAAAATTCAGTGCCTTTTTTACTTGCTGTAATATTGGTGATGGAATTATTAGCAGGTGCACTAATGTTTGTAGGAATATTTCATTTATCAACAACAGGTAATCATAATATAGCTTTAATAGGAGCAGAATTATCGGCTGTAACTTTGATCTTTCTATTAATTGGTCAACGATTGGCAAAAGATTACGCCGGAGCGATGACTTTGGCAGTATACTTTATAATTGCCATTTTAGCGGTTTATTTATTAAATAGATA
The DNA here is from genome assembly GCF_036350695.1 of Tenacibaculum sp. FZY0031. Taxonomy (NCBI): domain Bacteria; kingdom Pseudomonadati; phylum Bacteroidota; class Flavobacteriia; order Flavobacteriales; family Flavobacteriaceae; genus Tenacibaculum; species Tenacibaculum sp. FZY0031. Next base: position 25,384 of record NZ_JAZDVY010000004.1, on the reverse strand, counting down.
AAAATTATAATAAATAAAATTACAAATAATAATAATTTATATAAAAACCCCTAAAAAAACACTTTTTTAGGGGTTTTTATATTTTAGTAAAGTATTTGTATGGTTTACTATTTTTAAAGCGTTAAAATAGCTTTAAATTAAGTTTTAGCTGTTTTTTAAGATAAATATTAAAGAAGAATATTCACCTGAACGATTTGCTTTTATATTTGACTTTAATCCCGTAAAAAAAGCATGTATAGGTCTTGCTTTTTTTGTCTTGTATTTTTCAGATAGTAGGGAAACATAAAAAGAATCAAATTTCATAGGAAGTATTTTTTCTACCTTCATTTCAACCAAAGAAAATAGTTTTGACATGGCTGTTTTTGAAAAATGCCATAAATGTCTTGGAACATCATAAGCAGCCCAAAATTCTTTGTAATGTTTAGCATCGAAACTTTTATAATTAGGAACGGCAATAATTAATACTCCTTTTGGTTTTAAAAGCGATTTTAATTGTTGTACGTATGCTGTTAAATTAGGAATGTGTTCTAATACATGCCAAAGTGTGATAACATCAAATTGCTCATTTTCTAATTTTAAAATATCTTCTAAAAGATATATCTTTTTATTCTTAGCAATAGCCCTTGCTTTTTCTGAAGGTTCAACACCTGTAATATTCCAGCCTCCATTTTCACATATTTTTAAAAAATCGCCAGTACCGGCACCAACATCTAAAATTGATTTATTTTCTGTTTTAAAAGAATTAATCAATTTTAGTTTCTTTTTTAAGGTGTAGTTTTTTACAAATTGATATGTTTTATCAAAAAGAGTGATTTTACTATCTGTATGTGAAATATATTCTTCACTTGCATAATATTTTTCTAAGTTATTAGGTACAGGTGAAGTTACTAGCATGTCGTAATCTTCATTTATCATTACCTCATAACTCTCTTTCGATACCGTATGATCAATACAGTTTAAAAAAGGTTTTAAGTTCTTATAGAACTCTTTATCTGTAATCAAATTAATAAATTGTGTTGAATGTTCCACAAGGAACATCAGTTTTGTTTGAACAATTATACATAAAAAAATAAAACGTTCCACATGGAACATTTTATTTTTTGTAAATCTAAATTAAAAATTATCTACCCATGTAAACCAGTAAAACCGATATATCGCTTGGCGATACTCCACTTATTCTACTTGCTTGTGAGATGGTTGTAGGTTGTATTTTAGACAGTTTTTCTCTCGCCTCAAAGGATAAAGATTTTACTTTACTATAATCAAAAGTAGCGGGAATAGGCACGTTTTCTAACCTGTTTAATTTATCAGCATTGTTTTTTTCTTTTTCAATGTAACCCGAATATTTTAAGTGGATTTCAACTTGCTCTATTATTTCATTATCAATTTTGTTTTCTTGAATATAGTTTTCAAGCTTATCAATAGATCTAAAATCAGAAAACGTTAATTGAGGTCTAGCAGCAATTTTATACAATTTCATAGATTGGTTAATTGTTGCTAAATTTTTACTTTCTAAAATAGGATTGATTTCTTCTTTGCTTACGCTTAATCCTTTTATATAATCGATTAAGTTTTCAGTTTTATTTCTCTTCTCTTCTACTCTATTCATTCTTTCTTGAGAAGCCAATCCTAATTTATAAGCTTTTTCTGTTAAACGCAAATCGGCATTATCTTGTCTTAATAATGTTCTATACTCAGCACGAGAAGTAAACATTCGATACGGTTCTTCTGTCCCCTTAGTAATTAAATCATCAATTAAAACTCCAATATAAGCTTCACTTCTTTTTAAGATAAATGGTTCTTTATTTTGGGTTTTTAAAGCTGCATTCACACCTGCCATTAAACCTTGAGCCGCTGCTTCTTCATAACCTGTTGTACCGTTAATTTGACCAGCAAAAAATAAGTTATCAATTAACTTAGTTTCTAAGTTGTGTTTTAATTGTGTAGGTGGAAAATAATCGTATTCGATAGCATAACCGTACCTGAAAAATTTTACGTTTTCAAATCCAGGAATCGAACGTATGGCTCTGTCTTGAATGTCTTCTGGAAGCGATGTAGAAAATCCATTTACATAAATTTCTACGGTATTCCATCCTTCAGGTTCGACAAAAATTTGATGACGTTCTTTCTCTGCAAAACGATTAATCTTATCTTCTACAGATGGACAATAACGTGGTCCTGTAGATTTAATTCTACCATTAAACATAGGGGAACGCTCAAAACCCTCTCGAAGTAAATCGTGTACTTCTGGATTGGTGTAAGTGAGGTAACAAGAGCGTTGTTTTGCCAACGGTTTTGTTAGGGGTAAATAAGAGAATTTTTCTGGAGTATCGTCACCAGGTTGTTCGGTCATTTTAGAATAATCTAATGAACGACCATCAACACGAGGAGGGGTTCCTGTTTTCATTCTACCAGCTTCAAAACCTTTGGCTACTAAATCTTCAGTAATACCTGTTGAAGCTCCTTCTCCTGCTCTACCTCCACCAAATGTTTTTTCACCTATATGAATCAATCCATTTAAAAAAGTACCCGCGGTTACAATTACTGTTTTGGCTTTTATTTCTAAACCTAGAGCTGTTTTTACTCCTGTAATTTTATCACCTTCAAACACTAATCCATTCACAGAATCTTGATAAAAATCTAAGTTCTCAGTTTGCTCTAACATGGTTCTCCAGCATTCGGCAAATTGCATTCTGTCTGATTGAGCTCTTGGACTCCACATAGCAGGCCCTTTAGATTTATTTAGCATTTTAAACTGAATTGCAGTCTTGTCAGTTACAATACCGCTATACCCCCCAAGCGCATCAATTTCACGAACTATTTGCCCTTTTGCAATTCCACCCATAGCAGGATTACAACTCATTTGAGCAATGTTTTGTAAGTTCATTGTAAGTAACAAAGTGTGTGCTCCCATGTTTGCACTAGCTGCTGCTGCTTCGCTACCAGCATGTCCACCTCCTACTACAATTACATCGTATGTTGTATTAAATAAACTCATTTTTTATAATCAGTTCCACGTGGAACTCTTTTATTTTTTATCTAAAATTTCTAAACATTCATTTTCTTTAGAGCGCATAATTTGCTTCTCTTCATCAGTCTTATCTTTGTATTTCATATAATGTAAAATACCATGAATTATTACGCGATGTAATTCATTTTCAAACGAAGTATCAAACTCCTTTGCATTCTCTTCTACTCTTTCTACTGAAATAAAAATATCACCCCCAACTAACTTACCTAATGTGTAATCAAAACTGATAATATCTGTTAAGGTATCGTGTTGTAAAAACTCTATATTTATTTTATGTAAATAAGCGTCATCACAAAAAATATAGTTGATTTCTCCCAATTCAAAACCTTCTCTTTCTATACATTCTTGTATCCATTTAGAAGTGTTTTCTTCATTGTTTAATTGAAACTCGGTTTCGTAATTAAATGCAATCATTTCTTTATATCAAATACTATTGTTATTATTTCTTTAACTCAATTAAAAAGCAACAGTATTTAATATAATTTAAAGGCTTTTTAATAGGCTATTTCTTATCCTTCGGAAGGCTAAAGTACTCTTGCACCTTCTTTTTGTAATTTTGGCGCAAAGGTAGTGATTGTCTGTTTAATATCTCGGTTTGGTTATAAAACAACTTTTTAAACTTCAATTCCTTAGTTGTATTGTTATTAAACTCTTGTAAATTGGTGTTCGATTTACGTTGTTTTTCTCTATTTTGTTCGAATGTAGCCTTGTCTAATTTAAGTAACTCGTAGTGTAGCTGCTGCATTCTATTAAGGCTCTCTTGCCTAAACCCTTTTTCTAAAATCTCATTTTCTAGCTCTTCCATCTTCTTTAATGCTTTCTTCGCTTCTTTATTAGCACCGTTTCCTTCTTTAATAGCATTTTCTAATTGTTCTCTTAATAGAGATTGCTCTTTGTAAATTTGATATAATTCACCATCTAAATCATCATTTTGTTCACCGTTTTGTCCCTCTTTATCACCTTTATTTTCTCCATCTTTTGGGTTTCCTTGATTTTTCTTTTGCATACCTTGTTTCATCTTCTCCATTAATTCATTTTGCTTTTGAATGATGTCTGGCAAGCTAAACGATTTACCTTTCCCCTTCCCTTTTCCATTTCCAGGTTTAGGATTTTGCATAGCGTCTAAAGTATTACTCAACATATCTGCTAATGTATTTGCTGAAGTCATTACATACTGTTGATTAGAAATTCCATTTTGAAAATAATTATCTGCAAAATTTTCTAAAGATTGATCTAAATTATAATGCGCTTGTGCTAGGTGATCTTGAATCGTTGATGAAATACTAGGAACTCGCATTGAAAGTACAAATAAACTATCATCAATATGTTCAAAATAGGTTTTAAGCTGGTGTTGTTTTTGAAGGTTTTTACCAAAGTTTGGATGTGATGAATTAGCGGAAGAAAACTCATCCATCAAAGCTTCCTGATCAAATGAAAAAGTAATAAGGTTTTCTAATATTTGACGTAAACCTTCCATATTTTCTTCTTCCATTTCTGCACTCATTGATTGCATTGATTGTTGCATCTTCTGACTCATTTGCTGCATTTTTTTAGCAGCCTCTTTTTGATTTTTTTTTGTTTCAGAAGCGTTATTCTTATCTAAATTTTCTTCAGCTTTCTTGAGTTCTTCTTGAGTTTGTTTTTCTAAATCTTCCATAGAAGGCATTTCCATGGGGCGTTTTAAAGCTTGATTATCTTTTTCTAAATCATCTAACTCTTTCTTTGCTTTTTGAAACTCTTCATTAATTTGTTGCTGTTCTTCTTTACTAGCTTCTTTGTTACTTAACTCCTCTTGTTTTTTTGATAAATCATCGAGTTTAGTTGCTAATTGATTCATCTTTTGCTCTACATAAAAGCGTTTAGTCATTTCTAAAATACGTTCCAAACTACGTTCCTGTTGTTTGTTTTGTTCAGCCAGTTCTTTTGTCTTTTTAATTAAATCTTCTTTCTTAAGTTTATCTGCTAGTTGGTGTAATTCATCTAATAATTTTTGTTGCTTTTCTAACTTCTTAAGTTCTTCAATACGCTTTTTAAGGTTTTCTTTTTTCTGCTCAAGACTTTCATTTTCCTCTTTCTTTTCAGAAAAATTCTCTTGTAATTTTTGTGTCTGACGTTGCATCATTTGCTTGTATTGCTCTTGACGCTTTATTAAATTCTGAATTTTCTTTTGATCGTTCCAGTTGATATTCTTTTTGTTTTGTAAATCAAACTGAATTTTCTCTAAATCTTTCTTATTTTTTTGTTGTTGATCTAGTGAGTTAGTTATGTTTTCTATGTAGTTTTTTTGTTCTTGTAATAGCTCTTCTTCTATTTCATCTTCTGTTTTTTGTCGGTAGCTAAACTTTTTACTCATGGCTTTTTTACTACCATTTACAACATCATTATCATATACTTGAAAGTACATTTCATAGTCTATTCCCTCTTTTAAATCCAAACTTCCAGGAAATTCAAAATAAAAGGTTTGAAGAATCTCTTTAGTTGTGTTAATTAATTGATTGTTAGTATTTTGATTGTTGTTTTTATCGTAATAAATCAATTCTAACCTCTTAAAACCATAATCATCAGCAATTTGACCTACAAACTGTGCATTTCCTCTTGCAATACTATCAATATTTGAATTTACATTAATAGTTGGATATTCATCTTTAGTAACACTTATAGAAAATTGCAATTGTTCGTAATCTATTAGGTTTTTGTTAGATGTTGTAATTTGATAATTCGTAGTGTTTAGTACACGTTTTGTAAACTCAAATTCATTGTTTTCTTTTTGTTTAAAAATTGTTCTTTTTTCTTTTTCTATAAAGGTAACTGTATCGGTTTCAGAAGTTTTTACGTCCCATTTTATAATTGTTCCTTGTGGAACATTTAAGTTTCCTGTGTTGTTAATTCTTTCAGAAGCTTTGCCTATATATGACGGATAGGTTAGGTTTAATGAGATATTTTGAATGGAAGGAGTTTTAACAACTGTTATGGCATACTCATTAGATTCAATTCCGTTGGCACTTGCATAAAATAAGATAGGATGTTGAACTTCAGAAAACGTATATGAAAACAAACCATTTCCTTCATTTTCCATAAAGTATTGCTGATTGTTAAAATGAATTTTGGTTTCCTGTGGTATCACCTCCCCTTCGGTTTGTATGTACACCGTTATATCTTTTCCTTTAATAACACGTAAATCTTTTGCTGTTAAATTAAAATAAAAGGGAGCTGGAGGAGTATACGCTACCGAATAATTTACTACGCGATTAAAACTTTGAGAGAGTTTAGAAGAGGTACCTGTGAGCATAGAAATTCCCCAAATAAGCACAGGAATCAAGGCGTATTTTAAATATGCTTTATTTGCACGAAAATCAATAGCTCTGTTAAAAGAAACTGGCTGCAATTCTTTCGATTTTTGCTCAATACTGGCAACTAATAAATCCGATTGCTGATTGTTTTGTTCTAATTGTAAAACATTTAATAATTTGTCTTTTACTTCAGGAAAGTGATTTCCGATGATTTTAGAAGCCTCTTCAAAAGAAATTCCTTTTTGTAAGCCTGCAATTTTAAAAATAGGAAAACAAATAAAACGAAAAAATAAGAATGCTTCTACCGCAATAAATAACCAAAATAAAATAGTTCTAGCCGTTGGTTGTAACCATAAAAAGTATTCAACAAACAGCGTGAATAGCAAATAAATTAGTCCTAACGAAACAAACAAAATGCTTCCTTTTATCAATTCATTTGTGTAAAACTTCTTACTAAACTGCTTTAGTTTTTGCTGTATTTTATTAAAATTTCCCATATCTAAGTATAAAAATACATGTTTTATGAGAAAATCTTAGTTAAAGATTTATTTAAACACTTCTATTTCATTAATAAACTACTTTATATAACCTATGCAAGGTGAAAAAAATAAGGATTTACCATACCTTTTATAAGGTAAAAAAGACAATGAGTATTTAAAGTTGAATTAAATTGCTAGTGCTAATTTTAAAAACATTAACAATGTTACAAAACATTTCAAATTTAGGAACACTACTAAATAAAGTAGCGCAACAAAACATTAACGGAGGTTTCTTTTCTGGAACGAACGAATGTGATATTACAGGATGTCATGAAAGTTACCCAGGAGGAAGTGGGTATGTTGGCCGTGGCGAAGGAAATCCATGTGCATTTGATACCCCTACAGGTGTAAGTTGTGTTGGAATTATACAAAACGATTTATGTTGTATAAGTTAAAAACGAATATCACAGAGCAGTATTTACCTAAATACTGCTTTTTTAAAGAGTAATAAAAAAATGCTAAATAATATGTCTTTTGTAAGGAATCTAAGCTTTTGCAAACTAATACAAAAAATATTTTAGTATGAAACAACTAGTTTTACCAGCATTGTTTTTAATTACATTTAATGCTTTTTCTCAAAGTCCGTGGACAAAAAATAAAAATGAAGGATATCTTCAAGCTTCATTTACTACTATTGGAAGTTATGATAAAATATATGGCAATCCAGAGTATAAACCCCAACGAGAAATAACCGATAATACATTACAACTATACGGAGAATATGGAGTAACAGACAAAACAACTTTCTTTGCTACCATTCCGTTAAAAATGATAAAAACGGGCGATTTTACCGAAGATATGTCTGTTATTTTTCCTTCTTTTACTATTGACGAAGCTTCTGAAACTTTATTAGGAAATATTCAATTAGGAATAAAACACAACTTTTCTAATAATAAATGGTTGTTATCAGGACAACTTTCTATTGAAGCGAATACAAGCAGTTATCAAGAAAATTCAGGAATACGAAGTGGCTATGATGCGTGGACATTCACACCGTTATTTTTAACAGGAAGAGGTTTTGATTCATGGTATATACAAGCATTTACAGGATTTGATATTAGAACAAATAACTATAGTTCTAACTATAAATTAGGAGGAGAAATAGGTTACAAAGCTCTAAATTGGTTGTGGGTAGCAGGCTTTTTAGACGGTGTTGCCTCTTTAAAAAATGGTGATGTAGTATTGCCTCAAGAAAACCTAGCTACTGGCTTGTATGTAAACAACCAAAGCTATGCTGCTTTTGGATTAAAACTTATAGGAGAGTTCAATAAATCTTTTGGAGCTAATGTTGGGTTTGGAGGTGCTTTTTCGGGAAGAAATGTGGCCAAAGCCCCAGCATTGAGTTTCGGATTGTATCATAAATTTTAGAAAGTAAAACACCTCTTACTTATTTTAAGACAAAAGTATGGGCTTTTAAAATTCAATTCAAATTGCTCGTATTAATTTTAAAAAACGATAAAGTTCTTAGGCAGTATTTCAAATTTAAATCTAGGCATTAACTAAACAGGGTCGTTTTGGATTTATGAGGAGTCAGCACGACCAAGATTGTTCAAGAAACGTTATATTACTTTCAATAAAGCCTATCAATATAAATAACAGTTAAAAAAGCGAGTTTAACTCGCTTTTTTTCTTTTTTCTCTTTCCTCCTTTTTCTTTTCTATTAACATACAACTATCTTTGCGCTTTCAAATCAATAAAAAAATGACTGAGAACGTAAGAGTACGCTTTGCTCCGAGTCCGACAGGACCTTTACACATAGGTGGTGTAAGAACTGCTTTATTCAATTATTTATTTGCTAAAAAACATAACGGAACCTTTGTTTTACGTATAGAAGATACAGATCAAACCCGTTATGTAGCCAATGCAGAACAATATATCATCAATTCGTTAGAGTGGTGTACTATTCCATTTGATGAAGGTCCAGGTAAAAACGAAAAATTCGGACCTTACCGTCAGTCAGAACGTAAAGATTTGTATAAAAAATACGCAGATCAGTTAATTGAAACTGGTTGGGCATATTATGCTTTTGATACAGCTGAAGAACTAGATGCACATCGTAAAGATCACGAAGAAAAAGGAAAAACCTTTATCTACAATTGGCATAATCGTCAAAAATTAAACAATTCCTTGGCTCTTTCTGCTGATGAAGTTACAGCTAAGATTAATGCAGGAGAAAAATTTGTGATTCGTTTTAAAACGCCACAAGATGAAACGTTGATTTTACAAGATGAAATCCGCGGTACCATAAAAGTAGAAACAAACACCTTAGACGATAAAGTATTGTTTAAATCTGACGGTATGCCAACGTATCACCTAGCAAATATTGTAGATGACCATTTAATGGAAATTTCACATGTAATTCGTGGAGAAGAGTGGTTACCTTCTCTTCCACTCCATGAATTATTATATCGAGCATTTGAATGGAAAGCACCTAAATTTGCACACTTACCATTAATTTTAAAACCAGTAGGAAAAGGAAAATTAAGTAAGCGCGATGGTGATAAACTTGGTTTTCCAGTATTTCCGTTAGCATATACCAACGAACAAACAGGAGATGTTTCACGTGGATACAAAGAAGACGGATACTTTGCTGATGCATTTATCAATATGTTAGCATTCTTAGGATGGAATCCAGGAACAGAACAAGAAATTTTTAGTTTAGAAGAATTAACAGAAGCGTTCGATTTAGCGCGTGTGAGTAAATCAGGAGCGAAGTTTAATCCAGATAAAACCAACTGGTTTAACCAACAGTATTTACAACAAAAGGACAACGAAGAACTTACAGCGTTGTTTTTACCAATTCTTAAGAAAAAGGGAATAACGGCAGATAAAGATTGCGTAAAAAAAGTAGTTTCTTTAATAAAAGAGCGTGCGACGTTTGTCGCTGATTTTTGGGAGTTATCTAGCTTTTTCTTTGAAAACCCTTCAGAATACGAAGCGAAAGCGGTTAAAAAGCAATGGAAAGACACTACAAGTGAATTAATGCAAGAACTCATTCAAGTGATTTCTAAAATTGAAGACTTTTCAGTTGAAAATGCACAGACTGAAATTAAAGGCTGGATTACCTCAAAAGAAATAGGCTTTGGTAAAGTAATGCAACCCCTACGTTTAAGTTTGGTAGGAAAGCTAGCGGGCCCAGATTTGTTTGATATTATGACAATGATAGGTAAGCAAACCACGATTACTAGAATACAAAACGCGATAAACGAACTATCATAAAAATAAAAAAGCCGCTTAAATAGCGGCTTTTTTTATATATTAAATAGCGGTTTAAAACATACAACCTCCTAAATGTTTGGCAGCATTACGACCACTATTAGCACTACCGTTATTCCAGTTTAACTTAAATACAACACCCAATGTTCCTTGAATATGTGAACGCATACTTTCATATCCCTCAAAAGAATGTTTGTAGTATAGTTGAGGATTAATACCTACTTTATCACTAACCCAGTAAATTCCACCACCTCCAATATTTAATGTAGGAGTCATTTTACGTTCAGAATCAACCAAACTACCCCCTACAAAAACATAAGGAGCTAGCTTATTAAATACGGCATTAAAATTATAACGAAATGAAGCATCCATAGAGAAATACTTAGCAGAATTAGAAATAAACCCAACATCATCAATAGTATTAAACGACATGGCACCGTCTAAAGAAAAGCGATCACCTATAGGCATGGTTAAACTCAATGTAGGAACTTGAAACAAGTATTGATCACCAATATAAGCAGCATCACTTTCGTTAAATTTAGTTATTCCAAAACCTACACCTATTTGCCAAGAGTCGTTTAAATTTTGTGAAAAAACGGAAGTTGTTAAACAAGTAAAGATTGCTATGAATAAGATTTTATGTTTCATCGGGAGAATAGTGTTTAGAGTAATAACTGGTTTAATAAGTTTTTAGTATAATTAAGTTAATTGGCATTTACTTTTTTAATAGCTGCGGTAAAATCATCCAAGTCGTTATTGTTTAAAATTAAATGAACGGCTTCATCACAAACTTTTTCAGCATTTTCTGTAGAGAAGTGTAAAGCAATAGCAATCTTACGAAGTATCCCCACTTCTTCTTTGGCTACATCTTCATCTGCAAAAATCATCTTGGTTAAAAGAAACAAACGTTCAATACGCTCATCATAACTAACAGGAGCATTTATTGGAAACTTTTCTGGATTTTTTAAAATAAGTTTGTACTCTTCTTCACTAATGTTTAATTTTTTAGCAGCTCGGTCTAATAACAACTGTTCTCCTTCTGAAATAATTCCATCAGTTTCAGCAATTTTTACCACACTAGCAAAGTGCCCTATTTCTTGTTTGTGTTTTCCGCTTGAATATAAATCTGATATTGACATAATTTTTTGTTTTTTATGATTGAAAGTAAGTAGTATTTATTTTTAGAAGTAAAATTTAAATAAAGTCATATAAATACCGCCGAAAGTTAACAATTCTAACCAAAAACAAAGTATTATTTTTTTTTATTATAATTAAAAAACACATAAAATCTATTAATAAAAAACAGTGTTTTTTTATCTGTTTTAAAGAGTTTTTATTTTTAACTAATACAAATACTTATGGAAGCTGCTTTTAATCCTTTAAAATAGCGATTATACGGGTTTCAATAAAAAAGATAGAGAAAAAAATAAAAGAATAAACAATACTTATAAAGTTTTAAAAAAGAATCAATAAAATTTAAAATAGTTTTACTCTTGAAAAATGATTAACTTGTTAACAAACGAATTTTTAATCTTATCAAAAAATGAAAACGGTATATACTATTTTAATTTTTTTAGTTTCGGTAACGCTGAGCTTTTCACAACATAAGCAAGAAATAGAAAAAGAGGTTAATGAACAAATATGGAAACCGTTTAAAAAATCTTTTGAAACCAGAGATTGGAAATCTTTCAATCGTTTGCATTCTGATGAAGTCTTACGTGTAAATAAATATGGAATTCGTACAGGAGCCGAATACAAAAACTCAATCGAAGTATCTTATCAAAAACCAACAACCAAAAAGCGACAAATCGATTTTTGTTTCAATCAAAGAACTTACAAAGAAAATACAGGTTACGAAGTAGGGTATTACCGAGTTATATATACTGAAAAAGATAAAGAATCTCGCATAGTGTATGGTAGGTTTCACGTGGTATTAAATAAAAAGAATGGTACTTGGCTAATTGCACAAGATTGGGATACTGACACCATGAATGGAAAGTTAATTACCAAAGAAGATTTTGAATCAGGTAGCTGCTTAAATACAAAATAATCACCATCAGTTACGTCATTGCAAGCCTTTCAATTGTTGTACAAAACAGGTCATGTTAAAGCAATTTTTAAGTAGAACGCTCTCAACAAACAAATTACTTTATCGCACCCTTTTGTAAGGCCTTTGAGTTGACATTTTAATCGTAGAAGGAAATCGTAAAAGTTCATTAGAGCTAGCTCTTATTTAAGACAGTCAGAAACATCCTAAAAAGCATCCAATGCACAACTAAAAGGCTTCTTGATGGTTCACTTAAATCATAAGAAGGTTGAACTGGTATAACTGAGTAAAATAAAGGAATAAAAGCGTAAAAAGGACCTTGAAAATTTCTTATTTTTACGATACAAGCTTTAAAACCCGTCTATGAACAACGAGAAAAATTCCGAAACGTGGAAAAAACTCTACCAAAACGCACAAGAACTCACCAAACCAACTTCGATAGATAATCTCCTATCTGATGACGATCTAACCTTCTTAAAACAAGAATTAAAAAACATCATCAATCGGTTTTTAGACAAAGGAGAATTGCATAAAGGCATTAAAGTATATATAAACCACGAGCTTCAAAACGGAATTGCTGAAGAAATGGCAGCCAATAGACCCGAAGAAAATGAAAGCATTGAGCAATGGTGTATAAAACTATTCGGAAATCAAAAATTCGGAGTTGTTTTCAATAGTTTAGAAAGCTTTAGCAATGAATTTACCGAGAGAATGTGCCATATTGTTGCTCCCTTACTTGAAAAAGCAGGAATGCCTTTGGGCGGACTCTCTTTTTTATTTTTTATGGGCAACTATGGTTTTACCCCTTTCGGAATTCATAAAGAAGCCAAAGGAGAAGAAGGTTTTTTGTTTCATTTAGGCCCCAACCCTAAAGATTTTTATACTTGGGATATTGAAGAATACAACCAAATAGAACACAATACTCAGGTGTTCCACGAGGTAGATGCAATGTTACCAACATCTACAACATATCCGTTAAAAGCAAAATCGGCCATGTTTATTCCACATCATGTATATCATATTGCCAAAACTGATGAATTTTCGTTGAGTGTGGTAATGGATTATATCAATCCGTCGAGAGACTATTTAGAAAAAACAATTGCCACACAAATAGCCTCAAAAGAGTTACCAAAAAATCCGAAAGTAGGATATTTACCGCCAGTAGATATCAACACCGATGAATTAGATTGGAATAGCTTATTAAACCGTGAAACGTGGGAACAGCAATACCAAAAAACACTTACAAAATACATAACGAAACTAAAAAGTAACGCAGGAGTTTTACAACCTTCAATACCTGAAAACAAAGAAGGTTTACCCAATCCGCCGTTTCAAATTACGGGAAAAACAATTTTCCCGTTGATGATACATACAGAAAACACAGAGAAAACTTGCATTATGGCAAGAGGAAATGAGGTTATTGTTAGCAACAACTCACAGTTAAACACACTTATAGAGAAACTAAATACAGGAGAAACCCTACATTTTGATGAACTACAAAAGGCCCTCACTCCTACTTGGGAATTGATGGATGTATTTGACTTTGTAAGTCAGTTAGCACGAACTGAAGCGATTGTTATTTGTAAGGAATAAGGTTGTGTTTTTATATTTTGTTATTACTGATGTAAATATTTTTCTCACAATTACTTTAAAAATCTACTAATCTGTGCTATTTCTTAAGGTTAAAATTAAAGAAGTAGTTAACTCTTGTAAGTAGTTAAAATTAGAAGGAATAAAAACACCATTACTACTAGTTAAAGAAACTCCATCATCATATAAGTTGGTACTTAGCGTCCATAAATTTATAATACGATCTTTATCATTAAGATAATTGGTAAAACTACTATAGTTGTATAAAATCAACTTATTAGGAATATAAACCTCCCAGTCATAGGAGTTGTGTATATAATAATAATACAAACTATAGTCATTTAAAACGTCGTAGCCCCTTTCTAAAGGATCTGGTTCTGGAGATGATATGGGGTGTGTAGGCTCTCCTTCAGGATCTGTTCCCCTATTATAATTACCATATTGCTGCTTAAATGCAATTTCAAACGCATTTCTATTATTTTCTAACAAAGTTCTAAGGCTAACTTTTAAAGACTTTCCAGTATATAACCTGTAAAAGTATTCCCTTGCATCTTCGTTTTCTATTAAAGTACGCCCAATTAAAAAAGAAGTCATATACATCATATTATGAACTTCTTGGGGTTGTAGTACAATAGGAATGTTGGTTACAATACCAGAAGTGTTTTTAGAAGCAATAATATTAACGATATCGTTTTCAACAGTATTTGATAGATGAATATTTTCAGTTTCCTCATTGCAAGACATGCATGCTAAAAGCACACTAAAACACATAATTTGTAAATACCTCATACTCTTATTTTTTTAGTTTAAATCAACTAAAAATAGCAAACGTATGTAAATTATTATCGAAGAATTCAAATTTGCAAGGAACAAATGCTAAAACGTTTATTTCTTAAAAAGAATTTGCAAAACTTCATCTTTTCTTCTGGTGGCTACAGGAATATTGTATCCATTTTTAGTTACTAAAAAGCCCTCATTAAGGTATTTGGTAACGTAAGAGGTATTTATAATATATGATTGATGACACTTTAAAAAGAATTGGCTGTTTAATAAGGGCTGAATTTTTTTCAAAGGCTTTGAAACAACTATGTGTTCATTGTTTAAATAAAAAGTAGTATAATTTCCGTCAGATTTACAATAAATAATATCTTTAAAATCAACTAAATGTTGCGCTTCTAAAGTTTTTAATACAATTTTATTATGAATATTATTTGTGTAGTAGTTGTTAGCAACTGTTACTAAATGTTCTTTGGTTTTTAACTTACGATGGTTATGGATGGCTTTTTTAACAGCAGTTTTTAGTTCATCATTATCAATGGGTTTTAATAAATAATCTAAAGCTCCAAGTTTAATCGCTTTAATAGCATGAGAGTCATATCCGGTAACAAAAATGATATCGAAATTTAACTCAGGTAAAACAGCTAAAATGTCAAAACTTGAGCCATCACCCAAATCAATATCCATAAAAACAAGATCTGGGCTATGTGTAAGGATAGATTTTATACCTTCTTTTACTGAAGAGGCTTCATCTATAATACTAATTTGTTGTTGAAAACCTTTAGTTAACAACTGCTTAAGCTCATCTCTAACATGCTTTTCATCTTCAATAATTAATCCTTTTAACATATTTATAATTCTATATATGGAATTGTTAATTCAACGCTAACCCCGCGTTTACCAGTAGTTGCTAATTTGTTTGTTATCAAAACTTCTTTACCCGTCATCTTGGTTAGAAACTGATTAATTAAATTAATAGATGATTCTTTAGGGTTCTTTTTTTTCTTAAAACCAACACCATTATCATCAATAACACATACAAGGTATTCTTTTTTACAAGAAATTTCAATATCTAATTCTCCTTTACAATCTAGTTTTCCAAAGCCGTGAATAATGGTATTCTCAACAAAGGGCTGTAATAGCATAGGAGGAATATGCAACTCGTTTGCAGTTACAATATTATTTTTTAAAGTATAATTAAACCTGTCAGGAAAACGAAACTGTTGCAGTTCAATATAATCTTGTAGCGATTGTAATTCATCTTCTAAAGGAACATAATCTTTGGTAGAATTATCAAAGACTGTTCGCAAGAGTCTCGAAAACTTAACAATATAGTTAGCATAATGTGTTTTATTATTTTCAACCCCTTGTTTTATGAGACCTAAGCTGTTAAAAATAAAATGCGGATTCATTTGTGAACGCAACAAACGTTGTTGTAACAAGAAATTTTGTTTTTCAATTGTAAACCTTCGTTGTTTGTAAAAATTTAAAACAAATATGCTAAGAGCAACAATTACTAATAATAACAACAATAAAAGGTATTGGTTGCGTTGTAGCATAATACTTTTAATTTCAGCTTTATTCTTTTCGAGTTGTAATGTTTTTTCTTTTTCGTAAGACTCTTGCAAAACCCGAAGTTCGTTATTGATTCGACTATTATAATTCTTCTCTAAGTACAAAAGAAGAGAATCTAATTTAGGCATCACAATATCAATACCTTCTTGCTGTTTGTAAGCAATTTCTAAGGTTGTTTTTAAAATTTCTTTTGTATCAACAAAAGCAACATCTACCAATCCAATATCAAAAATCAAACCAATATACTTTTCAGCATTTTTATAATCGTTTAACTTAAAATAAGTAGTAGATAAATTAAGGTATGTGTTAATTAACCGCTGAGAACCTGATTGTTTTGAAAGTTTTTTAGAAAAAAACAAGGCTTTTTTATAAGGAACAATAGCCTTATGGTATTCCTTTTTTTGATTGTAAGCATACCCTTGAGCACTATATAATTGATACTTAGTTTTGGTGTTTAAGAGTTGCTCATAAGGAAGAACTTTATTAAGCTCTTGAGTCGCTTTTAGAGGCTTGGATAAACTGCTGTATAAGGTTGCATTGTCTATTACAGAAATTAAATAATTAACAGTGTCTTTGTTTTTTAAATAAAGTGTAGCCGCTTTTTTACTAGCAAGCAAAGCCTCTTCATATTTTTTTAAAGCCTTTTTTACCTGTTGCTTGTTACTATACACATAGGCCTTTTTTGCATAATCTGTGGGATCTAATAAAGAATTTAGTTTTTCATTAATACCCGCAGCATTTAAATAATCATTTTTTATTGTAAAATACATAGCATATAAGGCTCTGAAATACAAAAGTTCTCTATTGTTTTTAATTTTTTCTGATGCAAACGAAGTTGCATAAATTAAATCACTAATGGCTTCGTCATGCTTTTGCAGTTTATAATTAAAGCGGGAAGACATATAGGCATATTCAGCCTTTAAAGAATCGGAAAGATGATTGGTAGGAATTTTTTTAAGCTCTTTTAAGTAAAAGAGTAATGAATCTTTAGAAATGCCTTCTTTGGTTTTTTTGTAGTAAAAGTTAGGAGGTTTAGAAATAGTATTTAAAGACTTTTTTTTACAAGCAAATACCACACAAAACAATAACAAACAATAAACCTTTTTCATTTTCCTTTATAATAACCGAAGCTAAAATTAACAAAATTTATAGAAGACGATAAAAAGTAGTCATCCATTAACTTAATATTAGCATTTACAAAAAAGTAGAGTAAACGATTATGAATCGGTTACTTACAAATTTGAAATAGTTAAAAAGTAATTGTTAAGGCTGCTACTTTAGTGGAGAAATAAAACCTTAACACTTTTTAATTATGAATACAATTATAGCCCAATTAGGCACTGTTTTAAACAAAACAGCACAAAAATCAATCAACGGGGGTGGACGTGTTGTTTGTGTTGGAACTTGCATTAATATACATGGAGGATTACCACACTGTGTTCCTTGCGGAAATGAAGAACCTCCAAAAGAATAAAAACAGACATCATCTTTGACGGTCTATAAATAGCTCAAAGACTCATTAAAAATTAAATACAAATGAAAAAAACAATTTTAAACTTAGGAACTGTTTTAGGTAAAACAGCCCAAAAAGAAATTCTAGGAGGATTTAAAACCCAAGCATGCTATACAGATAGTGATTGCTGTAATTTTCAACACAACTCATCGTATGGTTATGTATGTGAGTTACAAGGAGGAGATACAGGTATTTGTGTCCCTGGAATCTTTGGTGAAAATCCATGCGGACTATAATCTAAACCAACAGAAAAAGAAGGTGTTTGAAAAAACACCTTTTTTTATACAAACTTTTTTCTACAGAACAACAGTTTCCTTTGTGGTATCATTTCGAGCCATAGCGAGAAACCGTAAGATTCAGCCTAGCTAAATCTCATTCAACACCATTACAAACTCACACACAAATAAATAACCCTTGCCTCCCTCCTCTTTTTTTACTATGTTTAACACGCTAAAAAAGTAAAAAGTAGTACTACCCCTTATCTCAACTATTTTTTATAAATAACAAGTAACAACAAACACTTCTTTATGGGTTGCCGTAAAGGTTTGTGGTTGTATATATTTAGTTTTATTATAAAAAAATAATACATGAATAATTCTTATTTTTTATACTCTAATGAAGAAGACATTAGAGTTGTTCGTTTTCATATTTGTACATGGGAATTTAATAATGATAATTCATTGATAGAGTTTGGGTTGGAGTTAGATTATGACTCTATTAAAACTAAAAACAGTTTAAAATTAGATTTAATTATACCATGGTTATCTGAAAAAAATAAAATTAAGGATTATTATGAAAAGTTAATTGACTCAAAAAACAGTAGGTTTATATTCAATGATTCTATTGAAAGTACAGAATCTCTCGATGGAGGAAACAACAGAAAGGGTGTAATTCATTACTTTAAAAAAAGAGATGAACTTTGTATTTTACCTGCCAATTTAAAAAATAAATTTAAAGAGTTTAAAATTGAAATTAATATTGATTTGCCTATAAATCAAATAAGTTGTAATCCCTATATACGTTTCGCTGTTGAGTTAAAAAATTATAGTTTATCTACAATGAGTAAAGGTATAGGTAGATCAACAAAAATTTATGATATTAAAGTTAATGAAAATCGTAATATTCCAAATAGTTTAGTACCAGTAATTAGTAAAGCTTTCCCGTGTCAAATTGATAGTTGTTTTTGTTTTCATATAATACCAAACAACTTTAACTTAACGTTTTTGGAAACCGAATATTTAAAAAGTGTACGAAAATTAGAATATGAACCATTTAAAAACTATTTTAACGACTCACGTTTAAAAAAAGATAACTTAATAGTTGTTTTTCTAAAAAAGAAAGAAAATGAAAGTTTTTCTTTTTTCTCAATATTTACAAAAGAGAGGATAGGAACCAATCAAGTGGCTTTAGCTATATTTTTAAATATAATATGTGCTTTTTTATTTTCATTCCCAGATATAAGAGAAAAAATTTTTTTAAAAAAAGAGGGTAAAATTGATTTTAGTAATATTCCAATGGAATATTTTATTGGTTTTTTTATTGTAATTTCTATGGTGTTTTATTTTTTCTATCCAAAAATTTATAAGCATTTTAAAAATTTATTTAGAAAAAGATGATAAAAGTTTTATTAGACACTAATATTATTATTCACAGAGAGGCAAACAAAATTATTGAATATGATATAGGTCAGTTATTTAATTGGATAGATAAACTTCACTATGAAAAATATATTCACCCAATTACAATATCAGAAATTGAAAGCTACAAAAATAAACAAGTAGTAGAAACTTTTTCAACAAAATTGGATAGTTATAATCAAATAAAACATCAAATATCTTTCTCTACAGAAGTACAAGATGTAAGTGATAAATTTGATTTTAATCAAAATGATATTAATGATACACATTTATTAAATGAAATATTTGAAGGAAGAATAGATTTACTTATCACGCAAGATAAAAAAATACACCTTAAGGCAGAAAAACTTGGAATTTCTGATAAGGTATACAAAATTCAGTCTTTCTTAGAAAAAGTAATATCCGAAAACCCCGACTTAGTGCAGTATAATGTACTTGCTGTGAAAAAAGTTGACTTTGCTGAGGTAGATATTAAAGATAGTTTCTTTGATAGTTTTAGAGAGGATTATAATGAATTTAATTCTTGGTTTAAATCTAAATTTGATAAAGTTTGCTATGTATGTTATAATGACAATAATTTAACTGCTTTTCTCTACATTAAGGTAGAAGATGAAACGGAAAATTATTATGAAATAAAGCCATTGTTTTCAAAGAAAAAGAGATTAAAAATAGGAACATTAAAAGTTATAAGTAATGGGTATAAAATTGGCGAAAGGTTCTTAAAAATAGTATTCGATAATGCTATTCAATACAAAGTAGAAGAAATTTATGTAACTGTTTTTGACAAAAGACCTGAACAAGGACAACTAATTGATATGTTAAAAGATTGGGGTTTTGTTGAACATGGAATAAAAACAACAAAAAATGGAGATGAAATTGTCCTTGTAAGACCATTTGGAAAAACTTTACCAATTAACATTAATAAACCTAAACTTTCATTTCCATTTTTTTCTAGAAAAACTAGAAAATATATAGTCAAAATAGAACCACAATATCATACAGAATTATTTCCTGATAGTATAAATACTAGAGAGGATGAAACAAAATATATAGAGAATGAACCTCATAGAAATAGAATAGGAAAAGTATATATATCACATTCATTTGATAGGCATCTTAAACCAGGAGATATTTTAATTATTTATAGAATAGGAGAAACAAAACCCAAAAAATATTCAAGTACTGTAACTTCAATTTGTATCGTAGAAGAGGTTATTAATGATTTTAAGTCTTTTGAAGATTTTTACAAAGCTTGTTATAGAAGAACGATGATAAAAAAAGAAGATTTAGAAAAGAATTGGTGGAATAAGAAAAAATACAAACCATTTGTTATAAAGTTTCTTTATGCACATTCATTTCCAACACCAAAGCCAACGCTTAATGATTTAAATAAAATTGGTGTAATTCCTGATATAATGAACATGCCTCTTGGTTTTATTGAAATAGACAATAATCAATTTAATAATTTAGTTAAATTTGCTTATAAATAAAAGAATCTTATGAAAGTAGTGTTATCAATAAAGCCTGAATTTGCATTTAAAATTTTTGATGGTACAAAAAGATTTGAGTTTAGAAAGGCTATTTTTAAAAAAGATAATGTAAAATCTGTTATAGTTTATGCTTCATCACCTGTACAAAAAGTCATAGGAGAATTTGAAATAGGTGAAATAATTAATAATGACCTTGAAACCCTTTGGAATCTAACAAAAGAGTATTCAGGAATAACAGAAGATTTTTTTTACGAGTATTTTGCTGATAAAGAAAATGGGTTTGCTATTCAAGTAAAAAATAAGAAAATATATAAAACTCCAAAATGTTTAAAAACAGATTTTAATTTACACCCTCCTCAGTCGTTCGCTTACGTGAAATAAAATATTTTATAAAAAAATAATCCTCGTACATTTGCGTAAAATTTTTGTACGTTGAGCAAGCAAGCAATTGTAAACCACTACCAACAATCTGAAAATGTAAAACAGATTGTTCATCAGCTTCAACAAGATCCACACCATTTTCAAATCACGAATTTGGTCGGTTCTTCGTTGTCTTTTGTCATTTCCGAAACTTTTAAACAAGCCGATAAACCTTACTTGTTAATTTGTAACGACAAGGAAGAAGCCGCGTATTATCTGAACGATTTAGAGCAGTTATTAGGCGATAAAAACGTGTTGTTTTATCCGGGTTCGTATCGCAGACCCTATCAGATAGAAGAAACCGACAATGCCAACGTGCTCTTGCGTTCAGAGGTGTTAAACCGTATCAATTCTCGTAAAAAACCTGCGATTATTGTTACCTACCCTACTGCCCTGTTCGAAAAAGTAGTCACCAAAAAAGAGTTGGAAAAAAATACGCTCAAAGTGGTGGTGGGCGAGCAAGTATCGCTCGATTTTGTCAACGAAGTACTGTTCGAATACCATTTTAAACGGGTCGATTTCGTAACCGAACCAGGAGAATTTTCGGTACGTGGTGGAATTATCGATGTGTTTTCGTTTTCGCATGACGAACCCTATCGTATAGAGTTTTTTGGCGATGAGGTAGACAGCATCCGAACCTTTGATGTAGAAACGCAACTTTCTAAAGAAAAACTGAAGAAAGTAAGCATTATGCCCAATGTAGAAAACAAAACACTACAAGAGTCACGAGAAAGCTTTTTAAAATACATATCAGCAAAAACCGCTGTTTTTGTGAAGAATGTAGACTTACTAAGCGATTCGCTGGATAAATTCTACCGAAAAGCAGAACTATCATTCAACGAATTATCTACCGAAATCAAACACGCAAAACCCGAAGAATTGTTTTGCAACGGAGAGCTGATTCGAAATCAATTACAAGAATTTACATTAGCATATTTATCAAATAAAACCGAGGGTAAAAACCTTACTGAAATAAGTTTTAATACGCATCCCCAGCCCTCTTTCAACAAAAAATTCGACCTGTTAATTCAGAATTTCAACGAATTTTCTGCCAAAGGATTTACCAATTATATCTTATGTTCTAACGAACAGCAAGCACAACGTTTCCACGATATTTTTGACGACCACGAAGAAGCTGATGCTGAGCGTAGTCGAAGTAAAGTTTCGTATGAAACCATTGTGTTTCCGTTGTATCAAGGATTTGTAGACATTGATAGTAAAATTGTTTGTTATACCGATCATCAAATCTTTGAGCGTTATTACAAATTCCGACTCAAAAACGGATACGCAAAAAAACAATCCATTACCCTACAAGAATTGACCAAATTAGACGTAGGTGATTATGTAACCCATATCGACCACGGAATTGGAAAGTTTGGCGGACTCCAAAAAATTGATGTAGAAGGCAAAAAACAAGAAGCCATTAAGCTAATTTATGGCGACCGTGATATTTTATACGTGAGTATTCACTCGCTACACAAAATTTCTAAATTCAACGGAAAAGATGGAAAACCACCTAAAGTATATAAACTAGGGTCGAATGCTTGGAAAAAAGTCAAGCAAAAAACCAAAGCCCGCGTAAAACATATTGCGTTCAACCTAATTCAGTTATACGCAAAACGAAAACTACAAAAAGGATTTGCTTTCGGACCCGATACGCACATGCAGCATGAGTTGGAAGCAAGTTTCTTATACGAAGATACGCCCGATCAGTTTTCTTCTACCCAAGAAGTAAAAGCCGATATGGAAAAAGAACAACCGATGGATCGTTTGGTGTGTGGTGATGTTGGTTTTGGAAAAACAGAAATTGCCATTAGAGCGGCTTTTAAAGCGGTAGATAACGGAAAACAGGTTGCGGTGCTTGTACCAACCACCGTTTTGGCATTTCAGCACTTTAAAACCTTTTCTAAGCGATTAAAAGACTTTCCGGTTACCATTGATTATCTAAACCGTTTTAGAACCACAAAACAGCGCAAAGGCGTGTTA
This sequence comes from Tenacibaculum sp. FZY0031, assembly GCF_036350695.1. Taxonomy (NCBI): domain Bacteria; kingdom Pseudomonadati; phylum Bacteroidota; class Flavobacteriia; order Flavobacteriales; family Flavobacteriaceae; genus Tenacibaculum; species Tenacibaculum sp. FZY0031. The sequence continues at coordinate 2,273 of NZ_JAZDVY010000004.1, read as the reverse complement.
GAAGGAATTGCTGATGGAAGTGTGGATATTGTGATAGGAACGCACCAGTTAACTAATAAAGCAGTTCAGTTTAAAGATTTGGGATTGTTGGTTATTGATGAGGAACAAAAATTTGGAGTAGCAGCCAAAGACAAGCTAAAAACGATTAAGGAAAACGTAGATACGTTGACCTTAACGGCTACACCAATCCCGCGTACTTTACAGTTCAGTTTAATGGCGGCGCGTGATTTATCGGTCATTAAAACACCACCACCCAACCGTCACCCTATAGAAACCAACGTGATTCGCTTTAGCGAAGAAACCATTCGCGATGCAATTTCGTACGAGATTTCTCGTGGTGGACAGGTATTTTTTATCCATAATCGTATTGAAAACATCAAAGAAGTAGCAGGATTGTTACAACGTTTAGTACCAAGTGCTAAAATTGGTATTGGTCACGGACAAATGGAAGGAAAAAAGTTAGAAGAACTCATGCTAGGTTTTATGAACAATGAGTTTGACGTATTGGTGTCAACGACCATTATCGAAAGTGGATTGGATGTACCGAATGCCAATACGATTTTCATCAACAATGCGAATAATTTCGGACTGTCGGATTTACACCAAATGCGTGGTCGTGTAGGACGTTCGAACAAAAAAGCCTTCTGTTATTTTATCACACCACCGTATCATCATATGACCGACGATGCGCGTAAACGAATTCAAGCATTAGAGCTGTTTTCTGATTTAGGAAGCGGATTGAACATTGCCATGAAAGACCTGGAGATTCGTGGTGCTGGAGATTTGCTAGGAGGTGAACAAAGCGGATTTATCAATGATATTGGTTTTGATACCTATCAGAAAATCTTACATGAAGCGATTGAAGAATTAAAGGAAAATGAATTCAAAGACTTATATCCTACGGATGAAAATGCACCGAAAGAGTATGTAAAAGAGGTGCAAATTGATACCGATTTTGAAATTCTGTTCCCAGATGATTATGTGAATTCGGTTACCGAACGTTTGAGTTTATACAACAAATTAGGAACCTTAACTACGGAAGAAGAATTACAAACCTTTGAGACCGAAATTATCGACCGTTTTGGAGAGTATCCAACGCAAGTGGCCGATTTATTAGACAGTGTTCGTATCAAATGGTTGGCGAAAGAATTAGGTTTAGAAAAGGTGATTTTAAAGCAAAAACGCATGTTGGGTTATTTTGTATCCGATCAGCAAAGTGCTTTTTATCAAACCGAAGCATTTACCAAAATGTTGAGGTATGTACAGCACAATCCGAAGAGTTGTGTAATGAAAGAAAAGAAAACCAAAAACGGACTGCGCTTACTCATCACGTTTATTAAAATTGATAGTGTACACAAGGCGTTAGAAACCTTACAAAAAGTATAAAACGTCATTCCTCGCTCGCAATGACGGTACAAAGAAGTTGTCAGTTCGAGTGGTTTTCACGATTGGAATGAGAGAAAATTGTATCGAGAACTAGTTTGTATGTATCTCGATACAAATTTCTTTCCTCTATCGAAAAAGAAATTCACTCGATGTGACAATGTAAACTCACGATTTAAAGATTGCTTGATTTCCACTTCGATTGCACTTAGTGTCCATTTGCAATTAAGGAAGAAGTTGTCAGTTCGAGTGGTTTTCACGATTGGAATGAGAGAAAATTGTATCGAGAACTAGTTTGTATGCATCTCGATACAAATTTCTTTCCTCTATCGAAAAAGAAATTCACTGGATGTGACAATGTAAACTCATAACCAAAAGATTGCTTGATTTCCACTTCGATTGTACTTAGTGTCTATTCGCAATTTAAGGAAGAAGTTGTCAGTTTTGTAAAAAGTAACTAATTTGTTGATAAAATTTAAAATGAAAATATACTTTGTTTACATATTAAAATGTTCAGATAAAAGCTATTATACAGGAGTAACTTCCAACCTTTCTCAACGAATATTTCAACATCAAAATGGAACTTTTAAAGATAGTTATACTTCAAAAAGAAGACCTGTTGAATTGGTTTTTTATTGTGAGTTTACTAACGTAGAAATGGCTATTGAAAAAGAAAAACAAATTAAAAAATGGTCTAGAGCAAAAAAAGAAGCTCTTATAAATAATGAGTTTGAAAAACTACCTAATTTAGCAAAGAAGAAGTTTAATAATTAAGCCTTGTCAGTTCGAGTGGTTTTCACGATTGGAATGATTGAAAATAGTATCGAGAACTAGTTTGTATGCACCTCGATACAAATGTCTTTCTTCTATCGAAAAAGAAATTCACTCGA